>CACJDW010000003.1 GCA_902592275.1 uncultured Pelagibacteraceae bacterium | reverse complement strand
TGAGTCAATAGGATCGCAATACAGAGTATCTTTTCTGATATCAAAATAAAAAGCGGAAAGATCTACAGTACAAAAATTTAATAACTCTTTATACAAATTATGAAAATCATATATTTTAAAATATCTTTCAAAATTATTATTTAAGTTATAAATTTTATGAAGCATAAATTGCTCTAATTCTGGCAATTCATTTATATTTATTTTATTTAAATCTAATATTTCAAATTTATCATTTATGTTTCCTAATAAATATCTGAATGTATTCCTTATTTTTCTATATGAATCCGCGTGCTGATCTAAAATAGAATAATCAATTCTTAGATCCTCAGAATAATTAGATGAAGCTACCCAAATTCTTAAAATATCAGCACCATATTTTTTTAGAATATCCTCAGGGGCAATTACATTTCCTAAGGATTTAGACATTTTTAAACCTTTGCCGTCTACAACAAAACCATGAGACAAGATAGATTCGAAAGGTGCTCTACCTCTTGTTCCACAAGACTCCAATAAAGAAGAATGAAACCAACCTCTATGCTGATCAGATCCTTCTAAATACATTGAGGCTGGCCATTTCAAGTCATCTCTTTTTTCCAACACGAATGAATGTGTAGAACCACTATCAAACCAAACTTCAACGATATCACTTAATTTTTCATAATCCTGAGCTTTGTACTTGTTTCCTAAAAATCTTTGTGGATCGTCTGAAAACCAACAGTCAGATCCTTCATTTTCATAAATTGAAGCAATATTTTCTATTACTTCATCATCAACTAAAATTTCCTTCGTTTTCCTATTCACAAAAATTGGAAGAGGAACTCCCCAAACTCTTTGTCTTGAGACACACCAATCAGGCCTTGTTTCTATCATTGATTTTAATCTTTCTTTACCTTTACTTGGATAAAAAGTTGTTTCATCAATAGCCTTTAATGCTTTATCTCTTAATTTATGACTTTCCATTGAAATAAACCATTGTGGTGTGGCTCTATGTACAAGTGGAGCCTTTGATCTCCATGAATGTGGATAAGAGTGAACTAGCTCACCATTAAATAATAAATTTTGTTGTTCTTTAAGTTTTTCAATTACAATGGGATTTGCTTTAAAAATATGTATCCCTTCAAACAATTTCACATTATTTGTATACTTCCCATCCCCATCTACAGTTTCAATTGCTTTGATACCATTATTTAAACATAAATTAAAATCATCAGGTCCGTGACTTGGTGCACAGTGAACTATTCCAGTTCCTTGCTCAGTAGTTACAAATCTAGCTTCGAGCATTGGGATATCATGATCATAACCAAGATTTAAAAAAGGGTGACTACAAATAGTGTTTTTAAATTCTTTTCCTTTAAAGGTGTGAATTTTTATATAATTATTTAGTCCACACTCTTTAACAACAGATTCTAGCAGAGCCTCTGCAATAACAATTTTTCTATTTTTAAAATCACCTTCGTCATTAATTTCTAATATTATATAATCAAGAGAGTCATTATATGCTAAAGCTTTATTGGCTGGTATTGTCCACGGAGTTGTTGTCCAAATAACTATTTCACTTCCAACTAAGTCTTTTAAGTTAGATGATTTAACTTTAAACGAGGTGTAAATTGTATCTGATTTATGATCTTGATATTCTACCTCAGCATCTGCAAGTGCAGTTTTCTCAACTGTTGACCATAACACAGGTTTAAAACCTTTATATAAGCTTCCTTCTTTTAAAAATTTACCAAGCTCCCTAACTATTTGAGCTTCTGCATTAAAACTCATTGTTGAGTAATAATTTTCCCAATCCCCAACAACACCTAATCTTTTAAATTGACTTTTGTGAACTTCAATCCACTTCTCAGCAAATGTTCTACATTCTTTTCTAAACTCAACTATTGGAACTTCGTTTTTGTTTTTTTTATTTTTTTTATACTGTTCTTCAATTTTCCATTCAATTGGTAAGCCATGACAATCCCAGCCTGGAACATAAATAGAGTCTTTTCCATCCATTTGATGAAATTTTACAATTATATCTTTAAGAATTTTATTAAGAGCTGTCCCCATGTGAATATTTCCGTTTGCATAAGGAGGACCATCATGTAGGACGAATTTTTCTCTTCCCTTACTTTCATTTCTTAATTCATCATAAAGATTTATTTTTTTCCAATATTCAAGAATTTCTGGTTCTCTAGTAGGCAGGTTAGCTTTCATTGAAAAAGCTGTTTTTGGCAGATTTATTTGTGATTTAGTCATTTAGTCTTTTTTGCAATATTTAAATCTTTGTTAATTTGAGCTCTTAATTGATTAATATTATTAAATTTTTTTTCTTTCCTTATAAACTTTAAAAACTCAACTGATAAAAGTATATTATAAAGATTTCCGGAAAAATTAAATAAATGAACTTCTAATAATATTTTTTTTTGGTTAAATGTTGGTCTGTATCCAAGATTAGCAATTCCTTTAAGATATTTATCACTATTTTTTCTCAAAACCCTGACAGCATAAACTCCTGGTTTTGCTAAAACATAATCATCGATATCTATGTTGCAAGTTGGAAAACCAATTTTTTTTCCTACTTGTCTCCCCTTTTTAACTACTCCTTGTATCGCCCAGTTTCTTTTTAAAAGATTATTAGCTTTGTCTAAAAGGCCCTTTTCTAAAAGATTTCTTATTAAAGATGATGATACAATCTTTTTACTTTTTACTAATGGTTCTGGTTTGACAACTTTATAATTAAACAATTGTTCGTATTTTGTTAATAACTTAACATTTCCTTCTCTTTTATTTCCAAATCTAAAATTATTGCTAACAAATACAAATTTAGAACTTAATTTTTTATTTAAAATTTGAGAAATAAAGTTAAGCGCTTTAGTTTTTGAAAATTTTTTATCAAATTTTTTTGTAATAATAAAATCTACTTTTAAATCACTAAGTAACTTAATTTTTTGATCAGTATTAGAAAGTCGAAAATTTTTTAATTTTTTATTAAAAAACATTTTTGGCATTGGATCAAAATTTACAACACCAATTTTTAAATTATATTTTTTCTTATATAGCTTTGCTAATTGAAATAATTTTTGATGTCCTAAATGCAAACCATCAAAATTACCTATTAGAATAATTGATCCTCTATGTGTTTTTTGAATATTAAAATTTGTGTAATGTTTTACCATTTTAAATCTGATTGAATAAAATTAACTATCGCTTCATACTCTTTTGAAACATCTTGGATGCCTTTATTTTTTATTTCATTTCTATGTATACCGCTACTTATTAATAAAGAATCATAATTTAAAAGATTTGCACCCTTGATATCAGTATTTAAATTATCACCAATTGCTAATATTTTTTTATTTTTATTATCAATTGACTGATTATAAACCTCTGGATGTGGTTTTCCAAAATATACCACTTCTCCACCCATTTTTTCAAAAACCATTGCGACAGAACCTGCGCATAACTCTCTAACTTTTCCACGATCAACAATTAAGTCTGGATTTGTACAAATCATTTTTTTGGTAATATGTTTTTCAAGTAAATCTTTGTAAAAATTTAAATCCTTATCATGATCATCAAACAAACCTGTACACAATAAATATTCACTATCCCTAATATCTTCACACTTATTTTTCTCAAATAAATAAAATAAATCAAAATCCCTTGGTGGACCTATGTGATAAAACTTTTTCGATAAGTACGATTTTTTTAAATAATTTAATGCAGCTTCACCCGATGTAAATACGTGATCTCTTAGTACTTTATCCATGCCCATCTTTTCTAAAAAATTTTGAACAGTTTTATTTGGTCTTGGGGCGTTTGTTAAAAGTACCAACATTTTGTTTTTTTTTAAAAGTTCATTTAAAACAGCTATTGCCTTTTCATGAAGATTAACCCCATTATGAACAACGCCCCATAAGTCTATATAAAAAAGATCATAATTATCAGCAATTGATTTTAAGCCATTTAAATCTAAATTTTTGGTCATATTTTAAGGTATAAACCATAAAATCCCGAATTTACTAGCAATATTAATATCCTAAAGATTTTCTGATCTTGAAATAGACACTGAAATATCTATATGAAGTCCATGTTTATAAAGATTTATTAAGGAGAATTTATGAAATTTAAACCGTTACATGACAGAGTTTTAATCGAAGTTTTAGACAGCAGTGAAAAAACTGCTGGAGGTATAATTATCCCTGACACGGCTCAAGAAAAACCTCAAGAAGGTAAAGTGGTTGCAATTGGTGGTGGAGCAAAAACTGAAGATGGAAAAATAATTCCAATGGATGTTAAAGTTGGTGACAAAGTTTTATTTGGCAAATGGTCAGGAACTGAAGTCAAAATTGATGGTAAAGAATACAGCATAATGAAAGAGTCTGACATTATGGGTATTACAACTAAGTAATTTAATTTAAAGGAGAAATATAATGGCAAAAGTTGTTAAATTTGATGCTGAAGCGAGAGCAGCAATGATTAGAGGTGTAAATATCTTGGCTGACACTGTTAAAGTAACTTTAGGACCAAAAGGAAGAAATGTCGTAATGGATAAATCTTATGGTGCACCTAGAATTACTAAAGATGGTGTGTCTGTAGCTAAAGAAATAGACCTTGAAGATAAGTTTGAAAATATGGGTGCACAAATGGTTAAAGAAGTTGCTAGCAAAACTAACGATGAAGCTGGTGATGGAACTACTACTGCAACTATACTTGCGCAAGCAATAGTCAAAGAAGGTGTGAAGTATGTAACGGCTGGTATGAATCCTATGGATGTAAAAAGAGGAATTGATGCTGCTGTAGAAACGGTAAAAGAAAGCCTAGTTGCATCTGCAAAAAAAGTAAAAGATAGCGATGAGATAGCTCAAGTTGGTACAATTTCTGCAAATGGTGATAAAGAAATCGGAACTATGATTGCTAAAGCAATGCAAAAAGTTGGAAACGAGGGTGTTATTACTGTTGAAGAAAATAAAGGTATTGAAACAGAATTAGATGTAGTTGAAGGTATGCAGTTTGATAGAGGGTACCTGTCACCATACTTTATTACTAATAGTGATAAAATGACTACAGAGTTAGATAACCCTTTTATTTTATTACATGAAAAGAAATTAACTAATTTACAGCCGATGGTTCCTCTTTTAGAAGCTGTTGTTCAAGCTGGCAGACCACTTATGATTATTTCTGAAGATGTTGAAGGTGAAGCTTTAGCTACTTTAGTTGTAAACAAACTAAGAGGTGGTTTAAAAGTTGTGGCTGTTAAAGCTCCAGGATTTGGTGATAGAAGAAAAGCTATGCTTGAAGATATTGCTATTTTAACAGGAGGTCAGGTTATATCTGAAGACTTAGGTATCAAACTTGAAAATGTTAAACTTGAAGATCTTGGATCTTGTAAGAAAATTAAAGTTGATAAAGATAATAGTACTATCGTAAATGGTAATGGTAAAAAATCTGATATCGAAGCTAGATGTGCTTCAATCAAACAACAAGTTGAAGAAACTAGTTCTGATTACGATAGAGAAAAACTTCAAGAGAGACTTGCTAAGTTAGCTGGTGGAGTTGCAGTTATCAAAGTTGGTGGTGCAACCGAAGTTGAAGTTAAAGAAAGAAAAGACAGAGTTGAAGACGCTTTAAACGCCACTAGAGCTGCCGTTGAAGAAGGTATTGTAACTGGTGGTGGATGTGCTCTTCTTTATGCTGCTCAAGAACTTGATAAAGTTAAAGCAAAAGGTGATGACCAAAAAGCAGGTGTTGATCTGGTCAGAAAAGCATTAGAAGCTCCAATTAGACAAATTACTAAAAATGCTGGTGTAGATGGTTCAGTGGTAGTTGGTAAATTATTAGAGCAGAAGAAAAAAACAAACGGTTACGATGCTCAAAACGAAGAGTATTGTGATATGTTTGCAAAGGGTATCATAGACCCAGTTAAAGTTGTGAGAACTGCTTTACAAGACGCTGCTTCAATTGCTGGATTATTAGTAACTACAGAAGCAATGATCGCTGACAAACCAGAGGAAAAAGATGCTGCTGGCGGAATGCCTGGTGGTATGCCTGGTGGTATGGGCGGCATGGGAGGAATGGGTGGAATGGGAATGTAATCCCTCATTTTCTAAAACAAAATTTAAAAGGCCATCTCAAGATGGCCTTTTTTTTATGTGAAATTTAATTATGTCAAAAAGATATAGCGGTAAATCATTTAAAGACTCTAGTGTTAAGAAAAAACCTAAATTGAGCTTTAAAGAAAAAAGAAAACTTAAAAAAGATAAGCAAAAAAAGCCAAATTAATCCTAAATTTTGAAAATTATTCAAGCCAGTTATGAGTTTTTTTGAGTTTTAATATCCTTTTAAATATGTATAAGAGCCAGAATTTATGAGCAATAACATCAGAAACATCACAATCATAGCCCATGTTGATCATGGCAAAACTACTCTAATTGATAATTTAATGAAACAAAGCGGTTCATTTAGAGAGAATGAAGTTGTTGATGAAAGATTAATGGACTCAGGTGAGCTTGAAAAAGAAAGAGGAATTACAATTTTAGCAAAACCTGCTTCAATTAATTGGAACAATTCAAGAATAAATATAATCGATACTCCAGGCCATAGAGATTTTGCTGCTGAAGTTGAAAGAGTTTTAAGTATGGCAGACGGAGCACTTTTATTAATTGACTCTGCAGAAGGTGTTATGCCTCAAACAAAATTTGTATTATCAAAAGCACTTAAACAAGGATTAAAGCCAATTGTTGTTATTAATAAATTAGATAAAGCTGATCAAAGAGCTAATGAAGTTTTAGATGAAACATTTGATTTATTTGTAAGCTTAGATGCAAATGAAGAACAATTAGATTTTCCTGTTTTATATGCAAGTGGAAGATCAGGTTGGGCAGACCATGAGGTTGACGGTCCGAGAGAAAATTTAAATCCTTTGTTAGATTTAATTGTTGATCATGTAAAACCTGCTGAACTTGATAAAACTAAACCTTTTGCAATGTTGTCAACGCTACTTTATGCAGATAGTTTTTTAGGAAGAAGTTTGGTTGGAAGAATTACTCAAGGTACTGCAAAAGCTAATCAATCTATAAAAGCTATCAATTTGAATGGTGAAAAAGTTGATGAAGGAAAATTAACAAAAATATTTAGATATGAAGGAACAAAAAAAGTTCCAATAGATGTTGGTGAAGCTGGAGATATTGTGATTGTTGCCGGGTTAGAAAAAGCTAACGTTGCTGATACAATATGCGACCTAGAGGTAAATGAGCCGATCCCAGCAACTCCAATAGATCCTCCTACAATGTCAATTACAATTACTGTAAATACTTCACCTTTAGCTGGAACTGAAGGTAAAAAACTAACCAGTACCCAAATAAGAGATAGATTAGTTCAAGAGGCAGATAATAATGTTGGTATTACATTTTCAGAAAACGAGGGAAAAGACTCATTTGTTGTTAGTGGTAGGGGTGAGTTGATGTTGGAAATTCTTTTAACTCAAATGAGAAGAGAGGGTTTTGAAATGACAGTAAGCCCTCCAAAAGTATTATATAAAACTGACGAAAGTGGAAATAAACTTGAGCCAATTGAAGAAATTACTATGGACCTTGATGAAGAACATTCATCCAAGGTAATTGACTCAATGAACAGAAGAAAAGGTAAACTAATAGAGTTAAAAGATACTGGAACTAACAAAAAAAGATTAATTTTTCATGCACCTACTAGAGGCCTAATGGGGTACACAAGTAGATTTCTTACACTTACAAAAGGAAACGGAGTGATTAATAGAATATTCCATAGCTATGGTCCTTTTGAGGGAGAAATGGAAGGTAGAAGAAATGGAGCGTTAATCTCAATGGAACAAGGAAAAGCTGTTGCATTTGCAATCTTTAACCTACAGGCACGAGGAGAAATGTTTGTTACACATAACGACTCTGTTTATCCTGGAATGATCGTAGGTCTTTCACCTAAACCAGGTGATATGATCATTAATGTAATGAAGGGTAAGAAACTTACAAATATGAGAACTCAGGGCACAGATGAGAATGTTGTACTTACACCTGTAAGAAAAATGTCAATTGCAGAACAATTAAGTATGCTTAATACAGATGAAGCTTTAGAGATAACTCCAGACTCATGTAGATTGAGAAAAGCAATTCTTGATCCCCACGAAAGAAAAAAAAGCGAAAAAGCTATAGCTGCAGCCTAATCAAAAGTTTTATCAACTAAATAAAGTCCTAGAGCAACGCAAGGACCTATGCCAAACGCGAACAATAAAGTTCCAACCCCTACTGTTCCTCCTAAATACCATCCAATACTTACAACTGAAATTTCTAATGTTGCTCTTACTAAAGCTATAGGAAAATTTGTTACTTTTTGTAATCCTATCATAAGCCCATCTCTAGGACCGGCTCCTAAATTTGATACTAAGTAAATACCCCCACCTATTCCTACCATGATTACAGAAATTACAGCTAAAATTAATTGATAAATATAATTTGATGGTGTTGGAACATATTTGATACAAAGATCAATCATAATTGCAATTATCAAAGCATTAAATATTGTGCCCATCCCTGGTTTTTGCCCAAGAGGGATCCATAAAATTAAGACAGCAATACTTATTAATAATGTAATAGTTCCAATACTTAAATTAATATTTAAGGAAATACCTTGGGCTAAAACACTCCAAGGAGAGGCTCCTGTGAATGAAACAATTAATAATCCTTCACCTAATCCAAATAAAGACAAACCAAAACATAAGAAAAAAAATGTAGAAAACTTTGGTTTAAAATTAAATGGTTTTTCTGAGCTCCATTTTACTTTTGGAATTTTTTTTATTTTTAAAAACATAATTATAATAAGCTATATCTATTAATGAAAAATTCTAATATTGTAATTAGCAAATGAAAAAGATTGCAATTATTTTACTTTTAACATTTTTCTCATCAATTTCTTTAGCTCATATTGGTCATTATAACAAATTTGACAAAATAGAAATGGAGATCTTGAGAAATGATGAAGTAATTGGGTATAACAATTATTTTTTTAAAAGAGATGGTGAAAACACGATAGTAAAAAATCAATATAAATTTGAGGTAAAACTCCTATCTGCAACAATATTTAAAGTAGAGGGATATGGAGAAGAAATTTATTTAAAAGATAATTTAATATCTTTTCAATCAAAGACGCTTCAAAATAAAAAAGAAAAATTTGTAAACTTAAAACTGGATAAAAATAATAAGAAATTTGACATCAAAGGATCTTCATACTCAGGTGAAGCTTCTATTAAAAATATTATTGGAAATTGGTGGAGTCATAAAATTTTACAAGCAGAAAGCCAAATAAGTCCTATTTCTGGAAGTATAAAAGAACAAATAGTTACTTTTATTGGTAAGGAAAATATTTCAATTAATGGCAAACAATACGAAACAGATCATTTCAAACTTACATCTAAAGATATGTCTCTTCCTGAAGATAAAAAATTAAATTTTGATATTTGGCTGGATAAAAAAACTTCAGTGATTATTAAAATTACATATAAGAGAATGGGAAATTGGGAATATCGCTTAAAAAATCTTGAATAAAATTATTTATTTATTTTTTTATAAAGATCATTTGCACTTATCCATCCAGCCTCTACTCTAGGGCCTACAAACCAATCTGCACACACTCCTAAATTTAATTTATTATTCCAATAACTTTTAACTTTTAAGGCTCTAGAATTTGAGGAATATTTCCAACCATGATTTAATGAAGTTATTATTTTTGTTTTTTTAATTCCAGTAAGTTTAAAAAATTGATTAATTAAAATCTTTGAGTTTTTTTCTTTATTTTCTCTATTTTTATTTATTTTTTTATTTGCCCATAAATTTGTACTTTGTAAAGTCCATAAATCATTATTACTTTTAAATCTTTTTTTACTATTTTCTTTAGCCGCCCAGCCTAAAATTTTATCATCAAACAAATAACTCGATATATTTTTATTTGTTTTTTTAATTTCGATCATGACTGTAATATTTGCATCCATTTTGATTTTTTGCTTAATGAATGAATCCTTAATAAATTTTTTTGATAATTTTTTTAATTGTGGGAATGGGCAAGTTAATATTAATTTATCATAATATTTTGTTTTATTGTTCTTAAATACTAGCTTCCATTTTTTGTTTACAAATTTAATCTTCTCTAACTCACTTTGAAAATTACAATTTATATTCTTTATTAAATGTTTGCTAATATCATTGTTACCTTTGCAGCCAATTATTTTAACATGATTTTTATTTTCTTTTTTTAACTTATGTAAAAACACATGTTTGCCGCCCCATTTTTTTAGAATTTTTTTTTTACGTAAATTTGTAATAAATTTTTTAAAATGAATTGTTTTTGGAGAAATATATTGTGCCCCATGATCAAATCCTTTTGATTTATTTAATCTTTTAAAAGAAGATCTGCCACCTGGACCTCGGGCTTTGTCATAAATGTGTACAGAATTTTTTTTACTTAACAAATTAGCTATTGTTGCTCCAGAAATTCCAGAGCCAATTACACAATAACTACTCATTTTCCTGCAACAGTCATACCTTCTATCATCATAGTTGGTGAATTGACTGAATATTCGAATTCTAAATCATTAGCTAAAATAATATTTTTGAACATATCCTTAAAATTTCCTGCAATTGTTATTTCATTAACAGGATATTTAAATTCTCCGTCTTCAACCAAAAAACCAGTGGCCCCTACTGAATAATCTCCTGTTACAACATTAGATCCGTGACCAATAGTTTCAGTAATATAAAGACTTCTTGAATTTTTTTTCATAAGATCCTCATGGCTTATATTTCCTTTTTCAAAATATAAATTGGTAGTTCCACCACTTCTTCCATTTGATTGTAAATTTAATTTTTTTCCATTGTATGTGTCGACAAGATAATTTTTAAGTATTCCATTCTCTATAAGTTGTAATGTATTTGAGTTTACACCCTCTGCATCAAAGTTTTGAGAACCCATTCCTTTAATTATATCAGGTTTATCAATTACATTTATCGAATCAGCAAAAACCTGTTCACCAATTTTATCCTTTAAAAATGAAGTACCTCTTGCAATTGCGGAGGCAGATATTGCACTTGCAAAAACACTTAACATTCCCTTTGAAATTCTTTTATCAAAAATTATGCTGATCTTTTCACTTCCAATTTTTTTAGGGCTCAATTTTCTAATAGTTTGCTTGGCAGCTTTATTTCCGAGATCTATTGCTTGCTTAATATCAGACAAATGACGTTTGCTAGAAAACTCGTAGTCTCTTTCCATGCTATTTTCATCTTTTGCAACTGTTACGCAAGAAGTAGTAAAAGAAGAAGTTTTATAACCGTCACAAAAACCGTCACTATTTGCAAGTATAAAATTCGATTTATTTTCAGTGAAACTAGATTCTGTATTTATGATTTGATTATTTGATGAAGCAGACTCTTCTAAATCTTTTAAGTATTTTATTTTTTTATCGTTTTCGAATCTTGTTTCATCATACAAATTAAGACTACTAATTTGTTTGGCTAATAAATTTTTATCAGGTAAAGAATTAAATTCATCCTCTGGTGTAATTTTTGTAGTTTCAAAGCACTTTTCAATTAAAGTTTTTATATTTTCATCTAGTAAATTTGATGATGAAATTGATGATCTTCTTTTACCTAAATAAGTTTCTATACTTAATGCCAATCCATCTGATCTATCTGAAGCTTCTAGGGATTTATTTCTAAAATTAACTGTTTCTGAAATTGAGTGACCAACTGTAACACTTGCATCAGTTGCTCCCATTTTTTTTGCCAAATCCAAACAATATGAAGCTTTAGATTTTAGAAATTCTTGATCCTTAACCATAATTAAAGTTTAGTTCCACCAACTGTCATTTTATCGATCAAAATTGAAGGTTGAGCGACTCCCACAGGAACTCCTTGTCCAGCCTTTCCACAAGTTCCTATACCTGGGTCCAACATCATGTCATTTCCTACCATTGATACTTCTTTAAGTATTGATGGCCCATCACCAATTAGTGTTGCTCCTTTAATTGGAGACCCAATTTTTCCATTATTTATTTCGTAGGCTTCGGTGCAATTAAATACAAATTTTCCAGATGTGATATCTACCTGACCTCCTCCAAAGCTTACAGCAAAAATTCCTTTATCAACAGATTTGATCATTTCATCTTGAGTTTGATTGCCACTTAACATCATTGTATTTCTCATTCTTGGCAAAACAATATGTCTATAATTTTCTCTTCTTCCAGATCCAGTGGATCTTGTCTTCATTAATCTCGCATTATGCCTGTCTTGCATAAAGTTTTTAAGAATACCATTTTCAATTAAAACTGTTCTCTCCGTTGGCGTTCCCTCATCATCAATTGTTAAACTTCCTCTTCTATTATCAATCGTACCATCATCAACAATTGTTACACCCTCACTTGCAACTTTTTGACCCATAAGATCGTGAAAAGCTGATGTTTTTTTTCTATTAAAATCTCCTTCTAGACCATGACCAATTGCTTCATGAATTAATATAGCAGGCCAACCAGGTCCTAAGACTACTTTCATCTCACCAGCAGGTGCTGGTTTGCTTTCTAAATTTACTGATGCAATTCTAAAAGCCTCTTCACAAACATTTTTCCAATTATCATTTTTTAAATAATCGTCATAAGATTGTCTGCCACCAATTCCATATACTCCCGTTTCTTTTCTTCCATTTTTTTCCAACATTACAGAGACATTAAATCTAATTAATGGACGTACATCGGTAAGTACTTCTCCACCTGATCGAATAATTTCAATTGATTTTTGCTCACCAGCAAAACTAGCAGTCACTTGTTTTACTGATCCATCTTTTTTTCTTAAAAAATCATTTACTTTATTTAAAACTTCTAATTTCGAGTCTAAAGATTTTTGTTCAATTGGATTAATATCTTCATAAAATTTTTTATTAGATTTTGGAATTTCATGATTATATGTGCCTTTAATTGATTTAAGAGTTGATTTAAGATTTTCTGAGGAATTTTTTAATGAATCTTTTGATATTTCGTTAGAATATGAATAAGCAACAACCTCGTTTGAGATAGCTCTGAAGCCAAATCCTAAATCAGAACTATAGTTTGAGCTTTTTATTTTATTATCATCTAAAACAATTGACTCTGATTTTGACTCCTCTAAATAAAGCTCACCATCATCACAATTATTTAGTGTTTCAGATACTATTTTATCTGCATCTTGTCTTGTTAAATCAGATTTGTTAAAGAAATTACTCATTCATCTTAAATAGTGGTTTGTTGATAATTTTCAACTGATCATTTTACGCATGTACAATTTATTACTAAAAGTTAATTATTGTTAAATGAAAGTATTTTTTAATAACTCTTGTAAAATCTGTAGATCAGAAATTAACTTATATAAAAAAGAAAATATCAAAGATATTGACTGGATAGATATAACAAATAATTCAGATGCTGAGAAAGAAACATCTAGAAATGATAAAGAATTATTAAGAAGATTGCATGTCAAGGAGAATGGTAAAATTATTGAAGGTGCGGAGGCATTTCTTTATGTTTGGAAAAAAATTCCAAAATATAAATTTTTATATAAATTTTTCAAACTACCAATAATTTTCACAATCTTTAAATATGGGTATGAAATAATTGCCTTTTTTTTATATTTAAAAAATAAAAAACAACTTAAAAAACTAAGTTAAAAAAAATATTAAAAATTCACTGAGTAAAGACATAGATAATAAAAACATAATTAATAAAATTGAATACATAAGAGTTATAACTCTATTTCTTTTTCTCCTTAGTCTAACAAAAGTTTTATCATCTAAATCTGAAATATCCCTTTCACCAACTACGGGATAGTCATAACTCCATCGCCATGTAGATTGGCCTAATCTAGAGTCGAGACTGTTAAAATACCTTATCCATGCAAGAACATATTTTAATACTAGATACAAAATAATCATTAGTATTGAAGAAAGTAACATTCTTAATAGTACTTAATTATGTATGATAATTTAATTGATATTTTTGGCTCTTTTTCTTGCGATTAACTGTGTAAGAGCATCAACCATGGTATCTGAGGCCTTAAATATTTCATTATTTTTAAACTCATGAGAAATATTTTTTTCTGGATTAGTTTTGTCTTCAATAACTATTCCTTCATCTGGTGAATTATTTTTTATATAAATTAATAATAGCCATTCATCATCTGAGGCTTCATCCCATTTAACAAATATTTCTCCTGTTTCAAATCTTCTGTCTATACATCTAAAGATAGACATATGTCTTGTTATGTGTCTTTTGTTTAACTGAAAGACTAAACTACTAGCACTTCTGTAAAAACTTTCGAGAGCAAACTCAATTTTTTGTCTAGCTAAAGTAAATTCTTTTTCTTTTTGTAAAAGTGTTTCTCTATCTTCATCTCCTTGAATTTTTACTCCTAAGGCCTCTACTCTTTCCCTAATCTTTTGATCTCTAATAATTCGGTATTTTTCTTTAAGTTTTTCTATTCTTTGTTGTAAGCCAGCATAATCCTCTCTCTTTTCTCTTAAAGAAATTTTTTCTAATTTCTCTAATTCTTTAACCTCTCTAACTCTAAATTTTTCAATTTGCTTATCTAATTTTAATTGTTGTAAAAATTTCTTTTGTTTTTCTGCTTGTTCAATTCTTAAAAGAGCCTGTTCTTTTCTTAAGAATAATTTTATTTCTTTTGTTCTTTGTTTTTCTAATCTAATTTCATCCTTTAAAGCTTGTTCTTTTAATTTAACTTTTAATTCAGCCTCTTTTTGTTTTTCTTTTGCAATTTCGATTTTTTCTAACCTTTCTTGTTCTTGTTTTTCTATTTTTAATCTTCTTGCTTCATCTTTTTTTAGAATTTTATACTGTGAAATTGTGTCTGCTATTTTATCAAAAAATGCTTGGATATATTTTTCAAAACCGAAATTTAATCTAAACTTAAATTCAGGCTTTAGAGAATTTTGAAAGTTAACTAACTTTAAAAGAAAATCTGGTTTCTTTGGTGATGTAGATTTATATTTTTTTATTACTTTTTTAGATTTTTTAACTTTTTTATTTTTAGAATTTTTTTTTTGTCTTACCTTAACTTTTTTAATGTTGCTTTTCTTGATCTTTTTTAGAGCTTTTTTAATTTTTTTTTTATTTTTGGAAAAATTTTTTTTTATTTTTTTTTTCTTTTTTTTCATTTGAGGAAATTTATATTTATCAATAATTTATTGATAAATATAGTCTCTTGTAACTGGTGTTGAAGAATAATTTTTTGTTAATTGAAATTGATATACAACTTGATCACCCCATTTAAATGCCATCTCACAACCTGCAAGATAAAATTCCCACATTCTAAAAAATTTTTCATCAAACATTTCAATTATTTTTTCTTTGTTTTTGAGACAATTTTCTTTCCAATGTCTTAAAGTGTGCATGTAATGTAGCCTTAAAACTTCAATATCTGCAACGATTAATCCCGACTTTTCTATATGTGGACTTACCTCACTCAAGCTTGGTGTATATCCACCAGGAAAAATATATTTCGTAATCCACGGATGTGGATCTCGAGGTGGATTTACTGACCCTATAGTATGAATCAATGAAACTCCATCATCTTTCAAAAGTTTTTCGACTTGTGAAAAAAATTTTCTATAAAATTTTCTTCCTACATGCTCAAACATTCCAACACTTACGATTCTATCGAATTTTTCGTCTAGCTCCCTATAATCCATAAGTTTAAAGTGTAACTGATTTTCTAAATTAAGTTCTTTTGCTCTTTTTTTACAATAATTAAATTGATTTTCAGAAAGGGTGATACCTGTGACTTCACAATTTGCACTCTTTGCTATATCAGTTGCAAGCGATCCCCATCCGCATCCGATATCTAAGACTTTTTGATTAGGCTTTATATTGAGTTTTTTTATAATATGTTGAATTTTATTATTTTGTGCTGTTTCAAGCGTGTCTGTTTCATTTTTAAAATATGCACATGAATATTGTCTTTTAGGATCTAAAAACAAGTCATAAAGATCATCCGAAATATCATAGTGATGAGAGACATTCATCTTAGATTTTTTTATAAAATTAAAATTAGTTAAATATCTATAAGAACCTCTTAATCTATTAAGTAAATAACTAAAAAAATTTAAGTCTCCTCTTCCAAAGTTCATCAAAGAAAGATCCAAGAAATCAGTTAATGTTCCATTTTCAATAGTTATTTCTCCATCTGTGTATGCTTCACCAAAATATAAATCTGGATGAAATAGTAACTTATAGTGAAGATTTTTATTTAAAATTTTAACTTTTATAGGGTTTTCACTTTTTGGATTTCCAATAATGTAACTTTTTGAATTAGCGTCAACTAATATAAATCCATCTTTTTTAAAAATATTATTTAAAAATCTAGCCAGTTGCATCTAAGCCGCCTTATTATTTTTTAATGAAAAATTTAATTTTTCTAAATTATTGATTAAATCCGTTTCATCTTTAGAATTTAAAATACTAAGTGGTGGTAAAAGATTTTTATAATATATTTCTTTTTTACTAAAGTATGTGTGTAAACCTGAAATCAAATTATACTTTTCAAATTCAGCTCTTACCTCACAAAGGTTTTGGTTTACTGTCTGTTCATTTCCATCATTAAAATCATCGTATACCTTTCTTGCCAGTGAAGAAGTAGCATTACATGTAGCTGTGATAATTCCTGAACAACCTAATTGAAGCCCTTTGAATAATTTGGACTCTGATCCAGGTAAAACTGAAAAATCGTCAATTTTTAGGTTTTCAAAAAGATTGTAAGAACTATCTTTTACTCCAATAATATTTTTTGGATATTTTTTTACTAACTCTTCAATACATTCAATACTAAACTTATAACCACAAAGTTTTTCAAAATTATATAGTACTATTTCACAATCAGAAATTGCCTCTACTATTTTGCTATAAAATTCTATTACTTCTTTATCTCCATATTTATAATAAGCAGGCGGCATAACTAAGAATCTATTAAAACCTAAAGATTTAGAAACTCTCATTAAATTAATTGTTTCACCTAAAGAATTTAAACCAGTACCTATAATATATTTTTCTTTGTGTTTGCTTGAAGTCAGATGATTTAACAAATTAATTTTTTCAGAGACAGGTATAAGTTGAGCCTGCCCTGTACTTCCAAATATAGCTGCTCCGTGACAACCATTGTCAATAACCATTTCTGCATGCAGAATGGTTTTTTTAATATCAAGCGTCAAATCATCATTTAATATCGACATTGAGGCCGCATAAATGCCTTTAATTTTACTCATAGTAAAAATTTATATAAAAATATTAATTAGTAAAGTTTATAAATTAACCATGAAAATATTAGTTATTCAAAACAGGATGGGTATAGGTGATACGGTAATTTTCCTACCCTTTATTAAAGCTATTTCAAATAAATTTGGAGTACCTGTTAGTTTGCTAGTGAAAGAAAATTCAAAAGCTAACGAATTTTTAAATCAAACAAATTATATTGAAGAAATAATTCACTTAGAAAGAGACAATAAAATAAATCAAAGACATGATGGTTTTAAAGGATTTTTCAAATTAGCAAGTGATCTTAAAAAATATAATTTTGATAAAGTTTTTATTTTTAATTCATCTTTGAGATATAACTTAATTTCTAAATTAGCAGGTGTTAAAGAAATATTTCAATATCCGTTATTTGAGAAACAAAATCAACACATCACTAAACCGGCTAAAGCTATAATAAAAAAATATTTAGATATCGAAACTATTGATAATCCAGAAATTCAAATTGATAACAGTTTAGTTCAAAAAACAGCAGTAAACTTTAATATTAATAATGATGAACTTAATGTTTTGTTGGGTATAGGTGGCTCAGGCCCAACAAAGAGAATACCATCAAAAACTTTTCTAGACGTAATGGAAAAATTAGAAGCTTTTAAAAAATGTAGGTTTTTTTTAGCCACAGGTAAAAATGAAGATGAGCAAAAAATCTTAATGGAAATATTAAATACAAAATTTAGAGAAAAGTGTGTTGCTTTAGATAACCTCGGTATAAGGGATACATTGCCTATTATTAAAAATTGTAATGTTGCAATCTGCAATGATACGAGTTTCTCACATTTATCATCAGCATTAGGAATTAAAACAATTACATTGATGGCAGATACACCATTAATTTATGGTTCTTATAATACAAATATGTATCCTATAATTCCTGATGGAGAAACAACTGTTTCTCACAATACTCATGGTAAAGATAAAATAAATCCAGATAAGATTTATGAAAAACTATTATCAATAATTAATTAAGAAATATCCTTAAGAACTATTTCTTTAGCTTCATTAACAATAGCTGATAATCTTGAGGTTTCTGGAGAAATATCGGGGTGAATTTTTTTTTGAATTTTTTGGTAAGCTTTATTTAGAGCTTCTTTAGTTGGTTTTTTATTAATGTCTAAATTTAAAATCTTATATGCCTCAGATATTGATAATGATGACGAGTTATTATTTTGATATTGATTAAAAGAAAATCTTCCAGAATTTCTTAAGGTTTGAATAAGCCTATAAAGAGAAAGCAATTGAAACAATGATAAACCTTTAAGTTTAACTAGAGCAAGGCTTGCAAGAGTTAATGGCAATGTGAGTAGAAATTTTCCACCAATAGCAAATAAAACTGCTAATAAAGCCAATAATAAAATTGTAATCAGCCTAACTCCTTTTGACATTTTTTTTGGAGAAATATTTGACCACCATCTTAATAAAAAATATAAGATGACTAAAATTACAAGTAGATAAATAATAATATTCATATATTTCCTTATTAGATGAAAGTACCACAACTTAAAAAAAAACTAGAGATAAAAACTTGTCACAATATTGATTGGGAAGACAATTACAGCTGGATTCATCAAGATAATATTTTGGAAGTTCTCAGAGATAAAAGCAAGTTAGATCCTGAAGTGAAAAAATATTTAGAAGATGAAAATGCTTACACAGATCATCATTTAAAAGATACAAAAGATATTCAAAAAAAATTATTCGATGAAATTAAAGGAAGAATTAAATTAGATGATGAATCTTTGCCCTATAAAGATCACACCTATGAGTATTGGACAAAAACTACAACAACAGGAAATTATTCCATAAAACTTAGAAAAAAAATTGGTTCAGAAAATATTGAGGAAATATGGAATGGAGATCAAGAAAAAGAAAAACTTAAAACTGAATATTTTGGGGTTGGAGATTTAGAAGTAAGTAATAATGATAAATATCTTGGGTACTCTTTAGATCTTAAGGGTTCTGAATATTATACAATTTATTTAAGAGATATAAAAACAAACAAAATTATTTCAAAAGAAATTACGGAAACATCAGGGGGAATAACATTTAGTTTAGATGATAAATATATTTTTTATTCTAAACTTGATGAAAATCATAGAGCAAGAACAATATACAGGCACAAAATAGGAGATTTTGAGGCCAAAGATGAATTAATATTTGAGGAGAAAAGCGAGGCTTTTACAGTAGGAATTGGAAAAAGCTCAGATGAAAAATATTTTTTTATAAATACTTCTGACCATAATACTTCAGAGCAATATTACTTTAAATCAGATGAATTAAATCCATCTCCAAAACTTATTATTAAAAGAGAAAGAGGTGTTCTGTATTCTGTTAATTCATGGGACGGTAAATTTTATAATCACACAAATAAAAATGCTGAAGACTTTAAAATTGATATTTGTGACAATTTAGAAAATCAAAATTGGAAAACATATATTCCAGCAAAAGATGAAGTTTTAATTGGCGGATTAACATTTCTTAAAAATTGGATTATTCGTGGTGAGACATCAGATGCACTAGATAAATTATTTGTCAAAAATATTTCTACAAATATAGAAGAAGAATTAATTTTTTCTGATGAAACTGTTTATGTTCCAGGAGTAAGCTTAACTCAAAAAGATAGAAATACTGATGAAGTTCATTTAGGATACTCATCACCTAAAACTCCTTCTAGAGTTTTTAAATATAATTTAGCAACAAAATCTAAAGAACTTGTTAAAGAACAAGAGATCCCATCTGGTCATAATAAAGATGACTATATTGTTGAGAGAGTTGAGTTTAAATCTCATGACGGAAGAATGGTTCCATTAACAATTACTAGACACAAAAAAACAAAAATTGATGGGTCTGCAAACGTTTTATTGTATGGATATGGGTCTTATGGAAATTCTATGTCCCCAAGTTTTTCTTCCACAAGATTAAGTCTTATCAATAGAGATATAATTTGGGCCACAGCTCACATTAGAGGTGGTATGGAAAAAGGTATGAAGTGGTGGAAAGAGGGAAAATTAACAAACAAAAAAAATACCTTTGAAGATTATATTTATGCTGCAAAATATTTAATTGAAAAAAATTATACCTCAAAAGGAAAAATTATTGGCATGGGTGGATCTGCTGGAGGATTATTAATGGGAGCTGTTGTTAATCAATCTCCTGAATTATTTCTAGGAATTATCATGGCTGTTCCTTTTGTGGATTCTTTAACAACAAATCTTGATCATTCTTTACCGTTAACTGTGGGAGAATTTGACGAATTTGGAAATGCAAAAGAGAATAAAGAACATTTTGATTATATTTTTTCATATGCGCCTTACAACAATATTAAAAAGATGGATTATCCACATATTTTTATTACAACAAGTTTAAGTGATAATAGAGTTTTATTTGATGAACCTGCAAAGTTCACAGCAAAACTTAGAGACTATAAAACAGATAATAATTTACTTCTTTTAAAAACCGAAATGAATGCTGGTCATAGTGGAAAATCTGGAAGAGATGGGGCAATAGAAGAAATTGCTATTGACTATGCATTTGCATTAAAAATTTCAAATAAAATTTAGTACTTATTCAATCTTGAAAAAAAAAAATTAATTCCCATATAAGTTAGGTAAGTCGCCTAATGGGGCTTGCATAAATAAACTTGCTTAAAAAAGGAGGATATTATGACAAGTAAGGATCTATCTATATTTAACTCACTAAGACCTTTTTCAATTGGTTTTGATGATATGTTCGACCAGTTTGAAAATATGTTGGGAAATGGGAATTTGACAATGCAGTCAAATTATCCACCATACAACATCCGAAAGACAGGTAAAGACAACTATGCAATTGAAGTAGCATTGGCTGGCTTTAGCAAAAAAGACGTTGAGGTTGAGTTCGAGGACAATTTATTAACAGTTAGAACAAAACAAGTTAATAAATCTGAGGACAGTGATGTTAATGGAGAAATTATTCATAAAGGTATTTCTCAAAGACAATTCGCAAGATCATTCACTATAGCTGATGATGTAAAAGTTAATGGTGCTGAGCTTAAAGATGGTCTTTTAACAATATCTTGTGAAAGAATAATTCCAGAACATAAAAAAAAGAAGCTTATTGAAATTAAATAAGTCTTAAACCTTGCTTGTGGGGATTTCTCCCCACAAGTTTAAATTAATTATTTCTTTGCCATTATAGCATTTAAAACAAATGCTAATAATCCAGCAGGTATAAGTCCAGTTGTTAACAGTAGTTTTAAACTTATTCCAAAATCTGGAATATTTTTCACAAAGTCTGGTAACAATGACATTCCAATTCCAAAAGACAAAGAAAGAGCTAAGATTAATAAATTTCTTTGATCCATTTCTGCCCTTGAAATCAATTTAATACCAGCAGCTACAATCATACCAAACATAATGATTGCTGCTCCACCAATCACCGACTCTGGCATTGCTGCGATTATTCCACCTAATTTTGGAAATAATCCCATTAGAACTAATACTATTCCTGCAATAGTTCCAACGTGCCTACTTACCACTCCTGTAAACGCAACTAGTCCAGCATTTTGTGAATAGGATGTATTTGGCATCGCATTAAATATTGCACCAAATGCAGTACCAACACCATCTGCCATAATTCCACCTGATATTTCTTTATCTGTTGCTTCTCGTTTAGCACCACCCATTGTAGTAGCACTTATGTCTCCAATTGTTTCAATCGTTGTAACAATTGACATAAACAACATTAGAATTATTGCACCTGGCACAAAATCAATTCCATATTGAAAAGGCATTGGAAATGCAAACCATGATGCAGATGCAATTTTACCATAGTTAACCATTCCTAGTGCTGCTGCAACTATGAAGCCAGCTACTATTCCAATCAAAATTGAAGCTGCAGAAGCCATTCCTTTACCTCTAAGATTGAAAAAGATAGCAACTATGAACACTGAAGCGGCAACCGTTAAATGATTTGCATTTGCAAAGATTTCAGGTTTATTATTCATTAACCATCCACCTCCACCTGCATACATAAAACCGACTTTAAGCAAACTAAATCCAATCATTAGCACAACTATACCTGTGACTAATGGTGGGAATAGATGTCTTATTGGTTTTAAAACTTTTCCAATGAAAATTTGAAAAATTCCTCCAATGAACGCTGCTGTAAATACTGCACCTAATCCTGCTGCTTTAAATGGTAGCATGATTGGTATAAATGCAAAACTGGTTCCTTGAACAATAGGAAGTCTTGCACCAATTTCTTTGTATCCAACTGTTTGGATAATTGTTGCAACTCCCGCAACAAACAAAGCCATTTGAATCAAAAATATTTTTTGTTCAGGCGTTTGACCAAAAACTCCAGCCACAATAATAGGAACAGTTATATTACCAGCAAACATTGCTAGTACGTGCTGAATTCCTAAAGGTATGGATTTATTTAATGGAAGTTTCTTGTCTGGACTGTTTGTAGAGCCCACTTTTGTTTTTCTTGAAGCCATATAACCTCCGTCGTTAACTAAATAGACGTTACATTACTGAATATGAATTAATATAAAAAAACTAAGTAGTTTAGAATAACTCCATTTAAAATAGTAAAAAAAACCTATAATGAACAGATTTATTTCAACCAATAAATTTAAAAACACCCGTTTGAAACAAAACCCACAACTATATTTTCTGAATTTATTTCAAACCTTCGCTCACATGGAACAAGATATTTTTTACTATTATAAACAAACTCAAAGTTCCCTTTAGCATTTTTAAAGTCTTCGTCTGGTTTTCCGAGCTCCATCTGAAGTTCGCTAACTGATTTTCCAAGAAATTTACTTAATTTTTCATTTTCTTTTTCAACAATAGCATCTGTTTTATCTTTAACAGTTTGACACCCTGAAAAAAAAAGTATGATAATTAGAAGACTTACTGCTGATTTTAATTTTGTCATAAGTTTAAATTAACATTTTTTGTTTAATAAATTACTAACTTTAAAGTTGTATTAATAATTTATTTCTTATTAATTTGAGTTTAATTATAGTAACAATTGTGTTCTTTATTTGATGGTTCAAGCATATGAATGAAAAAGCCCTAGAAAAAATATTAAATATATTTTCAAAAGAAATTTTACCTTTAACTGAACAAGGTGTTGCTAGAGGTAGTAAAATATTTGGTGCAGCAATAATTAAAAAAGATGATTTATCACTTGTAGTTGCAGACACAAACAATGAAATAGAAAATCCATTGTGGCATGGAGAAATGCATACTCTTAAAAAATTTTATGAATTAGATGCAAATACAAGACCAAATGAAAAAGACTGCATCTTCTTAAGTTCACATGAGCCTTGTAGCATGTGTTTGAGTGGGATTACTTTTTCTGGATTTGATAATTTTTATTATGTGTTTCCGTATACTGAAACAAATGATCAATTTAAAATTCCTCACGATTTAAATATACTCAAAGAAGTATTTAAAATTAACGATGGAGAATATAATAAAGAAAATTCCTATTGGAAAAGTCAGAATATAAATTTACTTATTGAGAATTTACCTACTTCAAAAAAAGAAGATATTTTAAAACAATTAGACGAAATTAAAAAAAAATATCAAGCTTTATCAAATCAATACCAAGAAAATAAACATGAAAATTCTATACCATTAAACTAAGTAATGAATACAAACCTTAAAATTTCAAACGTAACAAAGATATATCCTGGGTGTGTTGCAAACGATAATGTTTCGCTAGAGTTTAATAGTGGTAAAATTTACGCTCTTCTTGGGGAAAATGGTGCTGGAAAATCTACACTAGTTAAAATTCTATCAGGCGTCATCATTCCTGATGAAGGTGAAATTTATTTAAATAAAAATAATCTAAAGCTCAATTCGCCATTAGATGCAAAAAAAAATGATATTGGAATGGTATTCCAACATTTTAATCTTTTTGAAACTTTGTCCGTATTTGAAAACTTAATAATAGACTCAGATGAAAAAAGGGAAAGTTTAAGAGAAAAAATTGATTCAATTATGAAAAAATACAATTTTTCAATTGATCTTGATATTCCTGTCCTAAATCTGTCAGCAGGTCAAAAACAGAAAGTAGAAATAATTAGATGTCTGATAAGAAATCCAAAAGTTTTAATTATGGATGAGCCAACATCAGTATTAACAGAGCAAGAAACGAGTGAATTATTCTTATCATTGAAAAAATTCTCAGAAGAAGGAATTTTAATTATTTATATAACCCATAAATTAAAGGAAGTTATGCAGCTTTGTGATGAAGTTGCTGTAATGAGAAGAGGAAAGTTAGTTTCTGTAAGTGAAATAAAGAATGAAAATATTGAGTCACTTGCCAACAAAATGGTGGGTCAGAACCTTAAAACAATTAAGAAAAAAAAAGCAAAAACTTCATCAGATCAATTAATTAAAATAACTAATCTTAATTTTACAAGTGATGATCCTTTTGAAACCAATTTAATGGATATTAATTTTTCTGTTAATCGAGGGGAATGTTTTGGAATTGCTGGCATATCAGGAAATGGCCAAAGTGAATTATTTCAAGTATTAAGTGGTGAAATTATTTCGGAAAAAGAAGCTATAGAATTTAATAATAATTACATAGGAGATTTAAATCCTCAAGAGAGAAGAGAATATTTGATGGCCTTTTCTCCAGAAGATAGACTTGAGCAAGCTGCAATTCCACAAATGAAAATTTTTGAAAATGTGGCTCTAAACAATTTTAAATCATCAAATTTTTTTAATAATGGATTAATAAACGAAAACAAAATTAAAGAGCATTCAAAAAAAATAATTTCAGATTTTAATGTAAATACAGACAACATTGAATTAAAAAGCCAATTTTTGTCCGGAGGTAATCTTCAAAAATTAATTATTGGACGAGAATTAATAACTTCTCCAGATTTATTAATTTGTTTTAATCCAACTTGGGGACTAGATGTTGGAGCAATAAACTATATCCACGAAACATTGATTAAAATCAACGAACAAAATAAATCAATTATATTAATATCTACAGACACTGATGAGTTATTAAAATTAAGTGACAAAATTTCAGTAATTCATAAAGGAAAATTGTCAAAAATTATGAATGCTGAAGAAGTAACCTCTGAAAAACTTGGGATACTAATGGGAGGAGCAAATTGATCAAAATCGTAAAAAGGGATCAACCATCAAGAGCTATTTTTTTCTTTACACCTGTGTTAGCTATTTTCCTAACATTAGTATCAGGAGGTTTGATTTTTTTTATTTTAGGTTTTAAACCATTTGAAGCTCTAAAATTTTTTTTCATAATTCCAATTGCAGATAAATATGGTTTCAGCGAATTACTATTGAAAGCTACACCGCTTTGTTTAATAGCAATCGGTTTATCTTTTTGTTTTAAAAGCAATAACTGGAATATTGGAGCTGAAGGTCAATTAACTTTTGGGGCGATAGTTTCTGGAGGAGTAGCATTATTATTTTATGAGCAAGAAGGGTTTTACATTCTTCCAATAGTAATTTTAGCTGGTGCAATTGGTGGTATGCTGTATGCATCAATACCAGCAATCTTAAAAACTTACTTTAATACAAATGAAATATTAGTAAGTCTTATGTTGGTATATGTTTCAAAATTAATTTTGGACTATCTTGTTGTTGGTCCTTGGAGCAATCCAGAAGGATTTAATTTTCCTGAAACTAGACAGTTCAGTGACTCTGCTAAACTACCGTTGTTATTTGAAGGACTAAGAATTCACGCAGGAATATTTTTAGCTTTAGCTGCAGTGATTGTCAGTTGGTTTGTTTTTTATAAAACATATTTAGGGTTCCAAATGAAAGTTTCAGGTTTTAGTTTAAAGACAGCAAAATATGCTGGTTATAAGGGTAAAAAAATGATTATCCTCGTTTTTTTAATAAGTGGTGCTTGCGCAGGTTTAGCTGGAGTTGGAGAAATAACTGGTCCTATCGGGCAGCTTCATAGAGAAATTTCTCCAGATTATGGTTTTACTGCTATAATTGTAGCGTTTTTGGGACGTTTACATCCCGTTGGTATCATCTTTGCATCTCTAGTTGTTGCAATAACTTATCTGGGTGCTGAAACAGCTCAAATATTTATGCAAATACCTAAATATACTGGTCAGGTTTTTCAAGGAATGATTTTATTTTTTCTTCTTGCATCAGATTATTTACTTTTTTTCAAAATTAAATTTATAGGTTCAAAAAAATGATCATCGATATAAATTTTATTGGACTGATAATTGCATCAATCATGGCCTCTGCTGTTCCTTTGATTTTAGCTTCTTGTGGCGAACTGATTACAGAAAGGTCTGGAGTTTTAAACCTTGGTGTTGAAGGAATGATGATCATTGGTGCTATTTCAGGTTTCGCATTAATGACAGTGACAGGAAGTTTGATTATTGCAATTTTTGGGGCAATGTTAGCTGGAGTTTTAATTTCAACTATTTTTGCATTCCTTACTCAAACATTAATTACAAATCATGTCGCTACTGGTTTGGCACTTACCATATTTGGAATTGGTATTTCTGCGATGATAGGAAAAAATTTTGTAGGTATTCCTGGAAAAGAGTTTCCTGTTTTGTTTGAAGGTTTAAAAGATACAATACCACTTATAGGTCCAATATTATTTGGACATTCAATTGTTTTTTATTTTGCTTTTGCTTTACCTTTCATGACTAACTATTTTTTAAAAAAAACAAAAATAGGATTAATAGTAAGAGCTGTGGGAGACTCTCCTGTTTCAGCATCTAATCAAGGAATAAAAGTAAGGTTTGTTCGTTACTTATGTATTCTTTACGGAGGTGCAATGAGTGGACTTGCAGGTGCATATTTATCAATGATTTATACTCCACAGTGGATTGAAAATATGACAGGCGGAAGAGGTTGGATCGCATTAGCTCTGGTGGTTTTCTCAACATGGAACCCAATTAAAATTTTAATTGGTGCTATGATTTTTGGTGGGTTAACAATTATTCAATTTCATATGCAGGCTATTGGAGTAAGAATACCAGTACAATTTTTAACAGCTCTACCCTACATTGTTACAATAATAGTTTTGGTTGTAATTTCTCGTGATAGTAGAAAAATAAGGCTAAGCACTCCTAGTTCATTGGGGAAATCTTTTCATAAAGACAATTAATTACAAAATAGTTATTTTTTTTTGGATAATTTAATTTAAGTTTAACCTTATTAAAAAATCAAAAGGGGAAATAAATTTATGCATAAATTTTTTATTCGTTCTTTCGTCTCTTCTTTAGTTTTATTATTTACGTTTACTGTAGCTGCAATTGCCAAAGATGTTAAAGCAGCATTTGTTTATATTGGCCCAACTGGTGACCATGGATGGACATATCAGCATGATGTAGGTAGAAAAGCTGTTGAAGCTGCCGGATTTAAAACAACTTACGTAGAAGGTGTTCCAGAAAGTGCTGATGCCGAGAGGGTTCTTAGACAACTAGCTAACTCTGGTCATGATGTTATCTTTACAACTAGTTTTGGATATATGAATCCAACTAACAAAGTTGCAAAAGAGTTTCCAAATGTAAAATTTGAACATGCTACTGGATACAAAAGAGAACATCCAAATGTTTCAACATACGCAGCTAGATTCTATGAAGGTAGAACTATCTTAGGAACAATTGCTGGAACTATGACAAAATCAAATATTATTGGTTATGTTGCATCTTTTCCAATTCCTGAAGTTATCAGAGGTATCAATTCATTTACTTTAGCAGCTCAAAAAGTTAACCCAAATATTAAAACTAAAATTGTTTGGGCTTTCACTTGGTACGATCCAGGTAAAGAAGCAGAAGCAGCAAAAGCTTTAATCGATCAAGGTGCTGATGTAATTGCTCAACATACAGATAGTACTGCTATTGTTCAAATGGCTGAAAAAGCTGGAGTATATGCTTTTGGACAAGCAAGTGATATGGACAAGTTTGCTCCTAAAGCTGTATTGACTTCAGTTGAAAACAATTGGGGCCCATATTACGTAGACAGAGTTAAAGCTGTTGCGAACGGCACATGGAGCCAAAAAGATACTTGGCATGGTATTGGAGACGGTATGGTGGTGATATCAGATTTAGATTCACAAATGCCAGCTGACCTAAGATCAAAAGTTAAAAAACTTCAAGCAGATTTAGCATCTGGTAAAGTTCATTCTTTCACAGGACCAATTTATGACCAAAAAGGTAATTTAATGGTAGCAGAAGGAAAAACTGCAGATGATGGAATGCTTGCGGGGATGATGACTTATGTTAAAGGTGTTGAAGGAGATATACCTAAGTAATCAATTTCCAATTTTAAAAATTTAAAAGGCCGGTTTTTTAACTGGCCTTTTTTATGTCTGATGTTTTTTTTTAATTTCTTCAATCCTTAATTCTTCATAAATTTCGAAGGGCTGTACAATCCAAGGATTATCGGGAAGTCTCTTTGCACAGAAGTCTGGCTCAAATGTTGATTTCTTTTTTTTAAATAATGTTGCAGTTTTAATGTCTTCTATTTTATCCTTAATGGGTTCGTATTTTTTTAACCAATCTATACTTTTGTTAAAAGTGATTCCTGTGTCAGATAAATCATCACATAAAAGTATTTTTCCACCCATATTAGGTGCTATCGAACTCATTTCTCTTGAAAACACAATATCACCCTGCTCATCCTCTACTCCCTTACCACTGTAAGACTCAACTGCAAGATATGCACATTTTAATTTAAAAATTCTACTTAGAACATCTATCATTGGCGCTGCTCCGCGCATGATACCAACTAGTATTGTTGGTTTATATCCGCTCTCATCAATTTGGATTGCTAGTTTCTCAACAGTTTTATTATACTCGTCCCAGCTAACAATCATTTTTTCAGACATAATTTTTTATATCTAGTTATTTAAATAATAAAACTAAAACTGCAAGAACGATAAGTGCTATTATTGAAGAAATTAAAATATACAACCTATGAATGTTTCTTCCTCTTAAATTAAAATAATGTCTTGCTACTCCAGAAATAACAGCAATCGCACATAATATTAACCAATTATATTGGTGATAAACTAAAAAGCTCGAATGCCCAGAAAGCATGATAAACAAAACTAAAAAAGTCGAATAATTATTGTGAATTGATCTTTGTTTAGCTGCTAAAGATAAGCTCATATCAAATTTTTCACCTCTTTCGCTGCTACTAATTATGTTCATTTGATTAGGGATGATTACCGTGAAAACATTACCAAACATATTGGATCCAATGATTAATCCAACACTTAAAATTGCAAATTTCGGTCCAAATAATTTTGTAAGTCCAAATGATACAACTGCCAGCAAAATTATTCCCGTGGATATGAATAAAATATTATTCTCAATTAATTTTGATTTACATAAAAGATCGTAAACAAACCAAGAAATAATCAATGATAATAGTGAGATAATAATTGCATAACTAGGGGGTATTAACAGAACACGCTTATCTACCATTAATACACCAGCGTTATAATAGTAAATTACAACTAATAGCAACATTCCGGTAACAAAGGTTAAGTAACTTTGCCATTTGAAGATTACTAATCTATTTAAGTAATCCTGAGGCGGAGATGTTTTTAACCTCGAAAGTTTATAAAAAAAACCTGAATGCATCAGATATCCTTCACCATCGATATCATCACTTGTTATATTTTTATTTAAATTATTATCTAAGTAATTAAATAAAAAACTATTACCTACCCATAATATTGCAAATAATACGTGGCCCCATCTTAAAATAACTTCTAACCATTTTATTGTATAAGGTAAAAATTCCATCAATATTTAATTTTATCTACTTTTTTATCCCAGATTTCAAATGCTTTTAAAGCTTCATCTCTAAGCATTTGTACCATTTTGATTTTCCTATCATCAATTTTTTTTGGAATTTCTGTATAAATAAACGAGTCATCAAAATCTATATTTTTTGCATCGTCTCTAGTGTTTGCATAATATATTTTATTTAATCTTGACCAATAAATTGCTGAAAGACACATCGGGCAAGGTTCACAAGATGTGTAAATTTCACATCCAGAAAGATCGAAAGTATTTAAATTTTGACAGGCTTCTCGAATTGCTACTATTTCTCCATGTGCAGTTGGATCATTTGAAGAAGTAACTTTATTAGAACCCTCTGCAATAATCTTATCATTTTTAACTATAACGCTTCCAAAGGGACCTCCAATAGTATTCGCACTATTAATTGATAGCTCAATGGCTCTTGCCATAAATTTTTTTTTATCTTCCATTTTAATTTTTTATTTTATTTTTAATTTTATTAATACTCATTAAAATTCTTTCAGGTGTTGCCGGTGCATTAAGTTCTGGTGCAAACTGATAATTTCCGATTGAAGCAACTGCATCTTTAATTGCATAAAAAACACTCATGGCTAACATCAAAGGAGGCTCACCAGTTGTTTTTGCTTTATTAACAACTTTTTCTTTATTTAATCCCTCTTTAAAAATTTCTACATTAAATTTTTTTGGAATATCACTTACTGCTGGGATTTTGTAAGTCGATGGAGAAAAAGTTGTAATCTGACCATCTGATTTCCAATTTAATTCCTCTATTGTCAGCCATCCCTGTCCTTGCACAAAACCACCCTCAATCTGACCTAGTTCTAACGCTGGATTTATTGGTTTGCCGGCATCATGCAAGATATCCACTCTTTCCAGTATATTTTCACCTGTTAATGTATCTACAGTTACTTCCGAAACAGCTGCTCCATAACAAAAGTAATAAAAAGGTCTTCCTCTAAATTTTTTTTTATCAAAATTAATTTTTGGTGTTGAATAAAAGCCCGATGATGAAAGAGAAATTCTATTCAAATATGCTTCTTGAATTATGCTTTTAAATTCAAATTGTCTATTTCCAAAAATTATATATTGATCTTTATATACTGCCTCTTGATTATAAATTTTATATTTTTTCTTAATAAATTTTTCTAAATTTAGTTTAATTTTTGCTACTGCATTTAACGCTGCGGCTCCGTTAAGGTCTGTAGTTGATGAAGCGGCGCTAGCTGAAGTATTTGGAACCTTAGCCGTATTTGTTGATGAAATATGAACTAAACTATAAGGTAATCCCAAAGAGTTAGCCACTAATTGAGCTATCTTTGTATGGGTTCCCTGACCCATTTCAATACCTCCATGATTTAAATGAACACTTCCATCTGTGTAAATATGAACTAATGCTCCTGCTTGATTTAAATGAATTGTTGTAAATGAAATACCAAATTTTAAAGGTGTAATAGCTATACCCTTCTTTTTAAATTTATTTTTTTCATTGAATTTTCTTATATCCAAATATCTTTTCTTGTAATTAGATTTACTTTCTAATTTTTTAAATATTTCATTAATGACATTATCTTCAACTTTCATTCCATAATGAGTTACATTCCTTTTATCTTTTTCATAAAAATTTTTCTTTCTGACTTCTATAGGATCTTTTTTTAAGTGCCTTGCGATATTATCTATAATATTTTCTATAGCCATCATCCCTTGATTTCCACCAAAGCCTCTAAATGCAGTTGAGGTTGGAATATTTGTTTTACATAAATTATTTGTTACCTCCATATCTGAAATATAATATGCATTGTCCACATGAAGCAAAGCTCTCTCGTTTATTGCTGCTGATAAATCGGGTGACATTCCACAATTAGAAGATAAATTCAATTTTAATCCTTCAATGATACCTTGATCATTAAAACCAACTTCATATTCAGATAAAAATTCATGTCTCTTGCCGGTTAAAATTATATCATCATCTCTATCCAATCTTAATTTGACTGGCTGCCCTGATTTTTTTGCCAACAACGCACAAATACACGCTGTCATAAAATTTGTTTCCTTTCCCCCAAACCCACCTCCAATTCTTCTGACTTCAACATTTATTGAATTGCTTTTTTGATTAAACATTTTTGCAATTAATTGTTGAGTTTCTGATGGATGTTGTGTTGAACTATAAACTAAAAAATTATCGTCTTCTTTGGGAACAACAAACGCTGCCTGGCCCTCCAAATAAAAGTGCTCTTGGCTTCCAGTTGTAAAATTTCCTTTTAAAATATTTTTTGAATTTTTTATTTTTTTAGTAGGGTTGCCTTTTTTAATTTTTCTAGGTTTAAATAAAAATTGCCTTTTATTTAGAGCTTCTTTAATTGTAATAACAGGTTTTAAATCTTTATAGGTAATTTTGGCTTTTAATACTGCCTTTCTAGCAAGTTCTGTAGTTGTAGCAGCTACAGCAAACAATGGCTGACCAAAAAACTCAACTTTTTTTTCTGGAAAAATTGGATCACCATCAAAAACTGGACCCACATCATTCCTACCAGGAATATCTCTTTGAGTAACTATTGATATCACTCCTTCACTTTTTTTTACCTCGGTTAAGTCTACATTTTTGATTATTGCATGGGCTTTTTTGCTTAAACCAATAGCACCATAAATTGTATTTTTTGGCTCATTAATGTCATCAGTGTACTCTGCATATCCACTCACATGCTTATAGGCACTATCATGTGGTCTTATTTCTTCGATGTAGTTCTCTTTACTCATTTAATTTACTCTTGATAACTTATTAGAATTTATTTCTACGAAACATTTCATTAATAAATTTTTTGCTATCTCCAATCTGTATTCTTTGCTAGCTCTCATGTCTCCAATAGGGCTTAAATCTTTTTCTAAATATTTTTTTGCTTGATCAAAAGTATTGATGGTAAGAGGCTTATTTTTAAGAATTTTTTCACATGCTTTAGCTCTTTTTGGTACAGCAGCCATACCTCCATATGCAATATAAACCTCCTTAATTTTATTATTATTAATCTCAAAATTAAAAGATCCACAAACAGATGAAATATCATCATCAAATCTTTTTGAGATCTTAAATGCCTTAAAAATATTTTTCTTTAATAATGGTATTTTTATTGAATGTATAAATTCATTGTTTTTTAATTTAGTTTTTCTGTAATCAAGAAAAAAATTATTTAAAGGTATCACTTTTCTTTTGTTAAAACTTTCAATTAAAACCTCTGCATTTAAAGATAATAGAATTGGCAGTGAGTCTCCAATTGGAGATGCTGTTGCAATATTGCCGCCTATAGTTCCAACATTTCGAATTTGAACAGAGCCATATCTTTTAAGAACCAAATAAAAATCTGGATAATATTTTTTAATTTCTTTTTCAAATTTTATTAAAGGTGTAGCAGAACCAACTTCTAAATAATTTTTACTTACTTTGATAAAATCTAATTCATTAATTTCTTTTAAATCAATTGTAAATGGAATTTCTTTTCTTTCTTTTGTAACTTTTAAAGATAAGTCAGTTCCACCAGCAAGAAAACTAAAATTAGAATATTTTTTAGTTATTTCTTTTAAATCTTTAATATTTTTTGGAGAAAAATAAATTTTATCATCTTTTTTAATATAAACATTTTTCGGTTCAATTTTTTTTAATTGCTGAATAACTTTATTTTTATTTTTTGAAAATTGATCATTCTTATTAATCTTGTTTAAGCTTTTAGCAGCATCAATTATAGGTCTATAACCAGTACAACGACATAAATTACCTGATATAGAATCTGTTATTAATTCATTATTAAAATTTTTATTATTTTTAAACATTGAAAATAAAGACATAACAAATCCTGGCGTGCAGAAACCACATTGAGAGCCATGAAATTTGACCATCGCGTCTTGCACTGGGTGAAGTTTTCCATTTTTAGAAACTAAATCTTCGACAATTATAAGTTGCTTACCATTCAGTGTTGGGACAAACGAAATACAAGAATTAATTGCTTTATATTCAATTTTATTATCGACTAATTCACCCAAAACAATTGTACATGCACCACAACCACCCTCTGAACATCCTTCTTTAGTTCCAGTCTTTTTTAATTCAGTTCTAATATAATTAAGTAACGTTTGATTTGGATCAGGATTTTTGATTACTATAAGCTTGTCATTTAATAGAAATTTAACAGAACTTGATATCACTTAACTACCTCTATAAGTAGAATAACTCCAAGGTGAAACAAGTAAAGGAATATGATAATGCTGTGTAGGATCTGAAATACCAAATCTTATAACAACATCATCCAAGAATGGTACATCGCTAGCTGAAGATATATTTTTAAAATAATCACCAATATGAAAAACTAATTCATATTTGCCCTTAATAAAAATATCTCCCTCTGCTAATGGTGAATTAGCTCTACCATCGTCATTGAGTTTTGTTGACGTCAATTTTTTTCGTTCTGAATTATTAATATAAAACAACTCAACTAGAATACCTTTGCCAGGTTTACCAGAATACACATCTAAAACATGAGTTGTGAGCTTTGTCATAAAATTATAGTATCATTTAATTTCAAACTTAAATTTTTTTAAAGTTATATGAGAACAATAGATAACATTAACGATCTTAACAAGTCTGATTTTTTGTCTTTATTTGGTAATGTTTTTGAAAAAACTGAGTCAGTTGCTGTGGAAGCTTTTGAGTCAAAACCATTTAAAAACTTTGAAGATATTGTGTTTAAAATGCTTGATATTTATGAAAATTACGAAAAAAATAAAATTTTAGAGATTTTAAATGCTCATCCAGAACTTGCTGTAGCAAAAAAAATGACCTCTGAATCTATATCAGAACAAGCCTCTGCAAAATTGAACCAATGTTCTAATGATGAATATGAAGAATTTAAAAAATTAAATTCAGAATATAAAAAAAAGTTTAATTTTCCTTTTATAATTGCCGTAAAAGGTAAAGATAAAAATGAAATTTTGAATAATTTTAGACAAAGAATACAAAGTGATATAGAAAGTGAATTCCTTGAAGCAAAAAAACAAGTAAAAAAAATTGCAACCTTTCGTTTGAATGAAATAAATAGAAAATGAAAAAATTTATAAGTGCAAAAATGATTAACTTAGCAGATCCAAGAATTGGATCTAAAGTTATATTTAAGACTGACGATTTTTTTGCAGCTGCTCATAGAATATTAAACATCGAAACTCCAGTTTTTAAAGATGGACTATTTGACAAACATGGTAAATGGATGGATGGATGGGAAACAAGAAGAAGAAGATCAAAAGGTTTTGATTATTTAATTTTAAAACTTGGTAAACCTGGAAAGATATTTGATATAGATATTGATACAACACACTTCATTGGAAATCAGCCCACGCATGCTTCGTTAGAGGGCTGCTTAAGTAAAACAAAGCCTAATAAAAAAACAAAATGGATTTCTTTACTTGGCAAAAAAAAACTTGGGCCAAGCCGAAACCATAGCTTCAAATCAAACAACAAATCTGTTTTTAATTATATAAGACTAAACATTTTTCCAGATGGTGGAGTTGCAAGACTAAGGCTTTATGGAAAAATTGAAATGGATAAAAACTTTTTAAATAACAAAACTATCAACCTTACATCTGTTTTAAATGGCGCTTCAATTATTGGTTGTAATAATGAACATTTTGGCAGGGCTGAAAATATTATAGCTCCTGGTAAAGGAAAAAATATGGGAGATGGTTGGGAAACAAGAAGAAGTAGAGGAAAAAACTTTGATTGGCTCATAATAAAATTTGGAAAACCAGGATTAATAAAAAAACTAGAGATAGATACCCATCATTTTAAAGGAAACTATCCCGATAGTTGTTCAATTCAAACTGCAAGCATTTCAAAAAATTTGTCTAATAAATCAATTGTCAATAATTCAAAAAATTGGAAGTTTATTTTAAATAAGTCAAAACTCTCAGCTCACAAGAAACATATTTTTAAAAAATTCTTAATTAAAAGAAGTAAGGAAAATTATCTTAAAATAAATATCTATCCAGATGGTGGAATTTCAAGAATAAGGGCATTTGGAAATTTTGTAAAATGAAAGTAATAAAAGCAAAAAAAATTACCAAAAAAAATTTTTCTAAATTTGGTCAATTAATAGATACATCAAAAAAAAATCCTATAAATATTAATGATGGATATGCAAAAAGATTTGATAATTTGATAAATTTAGATGCATCTAAAAACAAAGGGAAAGCAATTGTTAGTATTTTTAAAGCAAAAAAAAGAAGGTTTCCTATGAAAATTGATATGATGGAAAAACATCCTTTAGGAAGCCAAGCCTTTATACCAATGGAAGACACAAAATTTTTAGTGTTTGTAGCACCAAAAGGAGATAAACCAAATATAAATAAAATCCAATCTTTTGTGGTCCCAAAACAAACTGGGATTAATTACAATGCTGGTATTTGGCACTTTCCGTTGATTTCTATTAAAAATATGAATTTCCTAATTGTTGATAGAAAAGGAAAAGGAAACAATCTTGTTATTTATAAATTTAAAAAAGATAAAATTATTTTGAAAAAATGAAAAAAAAATACCCAAGAGATTTGGTAGGATATGGTTCCAAAAAAGTTAAGGTAAAGTGGCCTGGTAATGCTAAGTTGGCTTTGCAATTTGTGCTTAATTACGAGGAGGGAGCGGAGAATTGTACTCTTCATGGTGATAAAACTTCAGAGGTATTTTTATCAGAAATTATAGGGGCAAAACCAATTAAAGGTCGACACTTAAATATGGAATCAATTTATGAATATGGATCAAGAAGAGGGTTTTGGAGAATTCATGATCTATTTAATAAAAAGAAAATTCCACTTACTATTTTTGGAGTTGGTATGGCTTTGGAAAGAAATAAAGAAGTTTGTTCGGCTATAAAAAAAGCAAATTATGAAGTTGCTAGTCATGGGTGGAGATGGATTGACTATCAAAATGTATCAAAGAAAAAAGAAAAAAATGATATGAAGCTTGCAGTCAAATCTATAAAGAAGATTTTTGGTAATCAACCTGCTGGTTGGTACACCGGTAGGTGTAGCGAAAATACTTTAGATTTAGTAATTGATAATGGTAGTTTTTTATACTGTAGCGATACATATAGTGATGATCTTCCTTACTGGATAAAAAAAGGTAATAAGCAACAACTAATGGTTCCTTACACACTTGATAACAATGATATGAGGTTTGCAACCAATCAAGGATTTAATTCAGGCGAACAATTTTTTAATTATTTAAAAGATAGTTTCGATGCTCTTTATGAAGAAGGAAAAACTTCACCAAAGATGATGTCAGTTGGATTGCATTGTAGATTAATTGGAAGACCTGGCAGAATACAGTCTCTTAAAAAATTTTTAAATTACATCACAAAATTTAAGGATATTTGGATCTGTAAAAGAGTAGATATAGCTAAACATTGGATAAAAAATTACAGTTAAAATTTTTATTATTGTTCCGCAGCTATAGAAGTATAGTGAGCAACAGCTTCTATTTCCTCATCAGTTAGTATACCCTCCATTGCGGGCATTACCCCTATGCCATTTCTAACTGCCATTAAAACTCTTTGAACATCAGGTCTGATTTCATTTAAATTTGGACCAACCATTGCGTTCGATCCAGCATCTGAGAGCATATGGCATGCTGCACAATTTCCAGCCCCCAGAAAAACTTCTTTTCCCTTATTAAATAATTCATCTGCATTAGCTTGAAAAATTGAGAAACATACTAAAATTAATAGCACATTCTTCAAATTTAAAAATAATTTTTTCATTTCAAATTTGGTATCATAAATAAAAAAATTAAAAAGAAAAATTAAATGGAAAACCTGAATGAGTTAGTAATTATAGAAAAAGTAATTTGTTGAATTAAATTAATCAAAAAAGTAGTAAAGAAGGTAAAAAAATAAATATGAAAATATTCGATTGTTTTATGTATTTTGATGAAGAGGTTATTTTAGATCTTAGACTAAATATCCTAAATCCATATATTGATTATTTTATTATAGTTGAGAGCTCATACACACATAAAGGGGACAAAAGAAATTTAAAATTTGACATAAAAAAGTTTGATAGATTTAAAGAGAAAATTATTTATCTAACTTATGATGAGATACCGAGCGGTATAGAAGAAGTATTTGAAGACGACAGTGAAGGTGAAAAATCAAGAAAACTTATATTAAATGCCGCTCATAGAGAAAATGAGCAAAGAAACTATATTGCTAAAGGTTTAAAAAATGCTAACGATGAAGATTTGATTTTAATATCAGATGTTGATGAAATTCCTAATTTACAAAGTTTAAACTTGAAAGAAATTAAGAGTGAAATCCTACTGTTCAAACAAGATATGTTTTACTATAAGTTAAATTTAAAAATGCCAGACATGTTATGGTCTGGTACTAAAGGATGCAAAAAAAAGAATTTTAAAAACCCTCAGTGGCTAAGAAATATTAAAGATAAAAAATACCCCATTTACAGATTGGATACCTTTTTTTCAGAAAAAAAATATATCAATTTAAAATTTATAGATAAAGGTGGCTGGCATTTTTCTAATATAAAAACACCAGAAGAAATTGAGCATAAACTTAAATCATATCTTCATCATAGAGAATTTGATATTAATCCACTATCACTAGAGGAAATAAAAAATATAATAAAAAATAAACAAGCAATTTATGATTTAAAAGTTGACAAAAGAGTGAACAAAATAGGAAATGGAAGTGAATTAGAAGACTATCCGTTATCAAAGTTACCTCTTTACTTGCAAGAGAATAAAGAAAAATATAAACTTTGGTTGGATTGAAATGAAAAAAGCCTATTGGATTGCGAATTATACTGAAATAAAAGACGACGAACGACTTAAAAAATATGCCGTTAAAGCAAAAGAAGCGGTTGAAAAATATTCTGGAAAAATAATAGCGAGAAGTGCAAATAATGTAACCCTGGAAGGTAGGGAAATGGTTAGAGTAGCTCTTGCAGAATTTCCAGATATTGAAACAGCAAAAAATTGTTACAATTCCGAAGAGTATGTTGAAGCTAGAAAACATTTGGAAAATAATGCTACTAGAGAACACATAATTTTTGAGGGAATGTAGTCTAATAAAGGCTTAATACTGAATAGGTTCGGGATCTATACTTCTCCATAAATACCAAGTCGCTACAGAACAGTAAGGAGAAAACTTTTTGTTTAAATATTTCACATAACTTTCAGGTGGAAGATATTTTTTATTAAAATTTTTTGAAATAGCTCTTAACAAACCAATATCTTGGATTGGCCAAATATTAGGACGATTATAAGTAAATAATAAAATCATTTCTGCTGACCATCTTCCAATTTGTCTTAATTCAGATAGATAAATTATGGCATCTTCATCAGACATTTTTGAAATAAGTCTTGGGTTAAACTCTTTACTTAATATTTTTTGGGCTAAACTTTTTATTCCTTTCACTTTCTGTCTACTTAGACCGCAACTTTTGAGCTGAATAGTAGATAACTTGCTTACTATTTTTGGGTTAATTCTATTTTTGCATTTTTTCTTAAATTTTAAAAAAACTGAATTAGCAGCAGCTACACTAATTTGTTGTCCAATTATACTTTTACAGAGAGAGAAAAAAACATCTTTTCTTGAAGTTAGCACTGTCTCAGAAGGGGATTTATATTTTTTAATCAAAGAAGACATGATTTTATCTTTTTTAGATAAATATTTTTTTGCTTTATTCCAATATGACGGGATTTTACTCATGTCGTGAAACAGATAACTTTTTTTTCAAATACATCTCTCTTCTAAATATAATAATAGATGAAACTATAACTAATAAGGCACCTAATAATGTTTTAGAAGTTGGTATTTCGTTCCAAATAAAATATCCAAATATTATTGCAAATACTAATCCAAGATATTTTAAAGGGGAAACTAAACTTACTTCTGAGTACTTGTAAGATTGTGATAACCATAAATTTGCAAGACCACCTAATATACCAACCATTGATAACAAAAATAAATCTAGTAAACTTGGCAAGATCCATCCCTGATAAAAAGATAAAAAACTTAGAAGCATAATTGAGAATGAAAAGAAAAAACTAATTAACCAAGCAGGCTCGGTTGATGATAATTTTCTTATAGCAATAGCAACATAAGATAAGCCTAAGCAAAAAATTATTGGATAAATATAATATAAATTTAAAGAGCTAAAACCTGGTTCTGTTATGAAGATTATACCAATAAATCCAACTAGGACTGCTAGCCATCGATAAATACCAACTTTTTCATTTAACAAAAAAATTGAAAATATTGTTATAAATATTGGTGCTGCAAAAGAAATACTTACAACTGTTGCTAAAGGTAAATTTCTTAATGCTACAAATATTGAAACCAAAGCAATTAATCCTGCTAAACATCTTTTAAAATGAAGAAATGGTCTCGTTGTTTTGTAAAAATCTAAATATCTATCTTTAGGAATAAGAAATAAAATTGGAATTATTCCGCAAAATCCTCTGAAAAATAATACTTGTCCAACGGGATAATCCTCAGACCATTTAACAATGACATCCATAAGTGAAAATGCACATACGGATATGAACATGTAAAAAAAGCCTAATTGATTTTTTGATAGCATATGATTAACTTTAGATTAATTAAGTTAATTATCAATGGAAATAGCAATTTTAGGATTAGGATGTTTTTGGGGACCAGAAATTAAGTTTAGTAAACTTGATGGAGTTATAAAAACAGAGGTAGGTTATTGTGGAGGTCATAACGCTGAAACAAATTACAAAGAAGTATGCACAGGTACAACAAATCATGCAGAAGTAGTAAAATTAGATTTTGATCCTAAAGTAATATCTTACGAGAAAATTCTTGAATATTTTTTTGAAATTCATGATCCAACAACCTTAAATTCTCAAGGACCAGATTTTGGAACCCAATATAGAAGTGAAATATTTTATTTAAATGATCAGCAAAAAATTACTGCTGAAAAAATGATAGAAAAAGAAAACGTCAAATTATCAGGAAAAGTAGTAACAAAAACTTCTTTAGTTAAAAATTATTGCCCAGCTGAAGAGTATCATCAACGATATTTGGAAAAAAGATAAGATGTCTTTAGTTGATACAAGTTGGTTAGAAAATAATATTGATAAAGTAAAAATTATTGATTGTTCATGGCATATGCCTCAAACTCAAAGAAACGGTTTTGAGGAGTATTTTAAGGAACATATACCAAATGCAATTTTTTTTGATTTAGATAAAAATTCTAAATTAGATACTGATTTACCGCATATGCTTACCGATACTAAATCTTGGGAAAAAATAATGAGTAATATGGGTATAGAAAATAATGATCGAATAGTAGTTTACGATAACTCTGATGTTATTAGTTCTTGTAGATGTTGGTACAATTTAATTTATTATGGACATGACCCTAAACTAGTTCATGTTTTAGATGGTGGATTAAAAAAATGGAAAAAAGAAAATAAATCTACAGATAACAAAAAAGTGACCACTCAAACTTCTAAGTATACATGTAAAGAAAATAAAGAACTTGTTAAAAATAAAAAACAAATAGATGAAAATATTAATAAAAAACAATTTAATGTTGTTGATGCAAGAAGCAGAGAAAGATTTGAAGGCAAAGTTGCTGAACCAAGGAAAGGTCTTAGAAGTGGTTCAATAAAAAATTCTTTTTGCCTACCCTTTTCTGAATTAGTAAACGAAGACCATACTTTCGTTAGTAAAGATAAAATAATTGAAAAATTTAAGTCCTTTAATTTTGACCATGATAAAAATCTAGTATTTTCATGTGGTTCTGGAGTGACTGCAAGTGTATTGGCACTAGCTTATTCTTTAATAAATGCTAAATATATGCCGACTATTTACGATGGCTCTTGGGCTGAGTACGGGAAAAACTAACTATGAAAACATCAACAAAAATAACAAGTATAGTAATTATTTTTTTTCTTATAATTGCAACAGTGATTATTGGAAGAACAATGATCGGAAATCATTTCAAAAAAAAATTCAGTAAAAGACCACCTCCTGGAATAATAGTAACTACTACTCAAGAAAGAGTTTTTGAAAATGTTGTTAGTACCTATGGGACTGCAACTCCAATTCAAACACAATCATTTAAAATTGAAAAATATGAAATATTGAAACCTATAAAATTTAATCAAAAAGTTAAAAAGGGTGATATAATTGCTGAGCTTAAAAATCGAAAAGTTATTGCTCAATTTGATGGTGTTATTGGAAAAAGAGAATTTTCAGAAGATATAGAGGTTTCAAAATCTTCAATATTAATTAATCTTGAAGACACTAGTTCAATATATTGTGATGTAGATATACCTGAAATTTTTGTACCATTTATTGAAGTTGGTCTGCCAGTTGATATAAAATTTTCTGGATATAAAAATAAAATTTATAAAGGTGAAGTAGACTCTTTTGCTAGTAGGATAAGTGAAGATACAAGAGCTTTAGCAACAAGAATTAAGATGGATAATTCATCAGGTGAAATTTTACCTGGCTCATTTTTAGAAATATCAATTAAATATGATGTGAGAAATGGTTTAAGTGCTCCTGACACTAGTACAATTGTCGAGGGTGAAAATGTTTTTATTTATAAAGTAGATGAAAAAAATAAAGTAATGAAAACAAAGGTAACCATTGGTGATAGATATTTAGGCTTTGTAGAAATATTAGATGGATTAAATAATGGAGATAAAATTGTTGCAGAAGGAACAAAAAAAGTAAGACCAAATTTAACAATCAGACCTATAGAGAAAGGTGCTAAAAAAAAACAAGGAAATTCTAGCTGGGGTAAAAAAGATAAATCAAAAAAAGCTGAAGAAAAAAAAGGTAAATTTGATTGGTTGAAAAATATTTTTAAAAAATCAGATAAAGAGAAAAAATAATTAAATGTATATAACTGAAGTTAGCATTAAACGACCTGTGGTAGCTTGGGTCATGTCTTTAATATTAATTATTTTTGGTATTTTTGTCTTTTTAGAATTGCCAGTCAGAGAACTTCCTGATGGTATACAGCCTCCTGTAGTTCAAGTTCAAACCGATTATAAATCTGCCTCAGCTGAAATTGTTGATGAAGAAATAACTCAAAAATTAGAGGATGTAATTGGTGGAGCTGAGGGTATCAAAAATATTGACTCAAGTTCTCTCAATGGAAGAAGTAGAATTAATATTCAATTCAACACAGACATTGATTTAGATGATGCTGCTAATGATATTAGAGAAAGAGTTGCAAGGGTTGTGGATAATTTACCAAGTGAATCAAACCCTCCGCAAATTTTAAAACAGGCAGCAGGTTTTACAACTACAATGTGGGTAGCTTTATCATCTCCAACTTGGAATGATTTAGATCTTGGAGATTATGCTGAAAGATATCTAATAGATGCATTCTCAAGTGTTCCAAACGTAGGTCGAATTTTAGTTGGTGGATTAAGAGAGCTTAGTGTTAGAGTTTGGATAGATCCAATAAAATTAGCTGCAAATGATCTTACAATTCAAGAAGTTGAAAGAGCTCTTAGAAATGAGAATATAAATCTTCCAGCTGGAACCTTAGAAGCTAATAACAAAGACTTAACTTTAAACATTGATAAATCCTATTCTAATATTGATACCATTAAACAATTGCCACTTAAGAAAAATAAGGAAAAAGTTATAATTTTATCTGATGTGGCTAATATAGAATTTGGACCTGTTTCGGAAAAAACTTTATTTAAAGCACAACGAAAAAATGCAGTTGATTTGAAAACCGTAGGAATTGGAATTTATGCAAAAAGTGGTGCATCTACGGTAGAACTTTCTAAACAAATAAAAACTAAAATAAAAGAACTTAACAAATCTTTACCTGACGGGTTAAAATTAGAAATTGCATTTAATAGAGCAACTTACATAGGTGCTGCAATTGAAGAAGTATATAAAAGTTTAGTAATTGCATTCGTATTAGTTGTTTTAATTATTTATCTATTTTTAGGTAATCTAAAAGCTGTAATAGTTCCTGCTGTTGCATTGCCAGTTAGCCTTATAGGTTCATTTCTAGGTCTATATATTTTTGATCTATCAATTAATATTTTCGTTTTACTAAGCTTTATTCTTGCTATTGGCATAATCACTGATGACTCAGTGATCATGACTGATGCTATCTATACAAGAATTGAAAATGGTGAAACACCATTAGTGGCTGCTTACAAAGGTTCTAAACAAATTACATTTGCAATTATTGCAACGACTTTAATTCTTATAGCAGTATTTTTACCTTTAATTTTTATTAAAGGAATATCGGGAACTTTATTTAAAGAAACAGCAATAGCCTTATCTTTTTCAATAGTTGTATCTTCTTTTGTGGCACTAACTTTGTCTCCAATGCTAGGGAGTAAATTTTTAAATAAAAAAGAAAAAATCAATTTCCTTGTAAGAAAATTCAATAATGGATTTAAATCTTTTACAGGATTTTATGTGAACTCCCTTAAATATTGGGTTAATAAGCAAAAGACTATTTCAATATTTATAATTTTAATAATTGCTGCTTCAGCTTATTTGTTTAGTTTTTCTAAAAAAGAATTAATACCAGTTGAAGATAGAGGTGCTTATTTAATTATTGGATCAACTGATGAAGGAAGTTCATTTGAATATACACAGGAAAAAGCTCAAATAATTGAAGGAAGAATTTTAAGATTATTACAAGCAGAAGACAGTCCATATGCAAGACTAATAATGAGAGTTCCTGGTTTTGGAAGATCAGCAACGTCTTATAACACCTTTATAATTATTGCATTACTTGATGAATGGAAAAATAGAGAAAAAAGTAGTCAAACAGTATTAAGAGAAGCAATTGGACAAGTGGTTTCTGTGCCTGAAACTTTTGCTTTTCCAATTTCTCCACAATCAATAAGAGTATCTAGTTACAATAAGCCCGTTCAAATGGTGATATATGGATCTAGCTACGAAGAATTAGAAGAAATTCAAAATAGTGTCTTAAGAGAATTAAGAAAAAATAGAAATATGTCTAGAATTGAAAGTGATTATACAAAAAATAAACCTGAGGTTAAATTAATCACTAATAAAAACAGAGCGAATGATTTGGGAGTTTCTACTGAAAATATAGGTAGAACTCTAGAAACTCTTTATGGAGGAAAAAGAGTAACAACTTTTAGTAAAGAAGGAAGAGAATACCCAATTATTTTACAACAATATTTAGCAGACAGAAGAGATAAAGATGGGTTGTCAAAAATTTTTGTTAGATCTGAAACAACTGGTAAACTTGTATCTGTTGCAAGTTTAGTTGAGTTTAAAGAGAAAGGCACTGCTGAAGCGCTTCCAAGATACAATCGTCAAAGAGCAGTTACAATTTCTGCTGCGCTTGCAGAAGATTATACTCTAACAGAAGCAATAAAATACCTGGAAGATGTAATGATTAGAGTTGCTCCTCAAAATCAAATCACTTGGAAAGGAAAATCTGAAGAACTAAAAGAAACAACAAATGAAATATACTTAATTTTTGCTCTTGCTTTGTTAACTGCTTATTTGGTTATGGCAGCAACATTTAACTCTTTTGTTCATCCATTTATTATTATTTTAACAGTTCCACTAGCTGTATTTGGTGGATTAGTATTTATTTTATTTTTAAATAGTTCAGTAAATATTTTCTCTCAAATCGCTTTAATAATACTTATTGGTATATCCACAAAGAATAGTATTTTGATTGTAGACTACACAAATCAGATAAGAACTACCGGTGTTAAAATTCAGGACGCTATAATTAAAGCTTGCCAACTTAGAATTAGACCAATCATAATGACCTCACTTAGTACAATGATAGCAATGCTTCCATTAGTTATTGGAAATATTGGCCCAGGTGCAGGTGAAGGCTCTAGATTAGCTGTGGGTTCTACAATTTTAGGAGGAATGATTATTTCAACCTTCTTTACTTTATATGTAACTCCAACAATGTATTTAGCTCTTGCAAAAAATACCAAGCGAATTGATGCAGTTGATATTGAATTAAAAAAACAGCTAAATTAAAAAATAATATACTTTGACGTTGATAAAGAATTTTTACATTTTAATAATTGTTGTTTATAAATATTTGATTGTTTTTCCACACGCTTTGCAAGATTAATCACTTTTTTGTTTTTTTTATAATTCTTATAATTTCCCCAACCTTCATGATAAGCAACATATTGATTGAACGCGTCATTCCTTGAGATTTTTAAAATTTTTTCGGTTTTATTTGTATACCACCCTATAAAGTCAACACTGTCTTTAAATCTTGATCTTACTGCATACTTATTTCCAGTCTCATTTTTGTATTGTTTCCAGGTACCTTTTACTGCTTGAGAATAACCAAAAGAACTTGATGGTCTTTTATAGGGAATAACCTTAAAAAGCTTTTGTCTTGGTGGTTTTGCTAACCAATCAAAGCTGGATTCCATTTTAATAATTGCAAGCTGTAAGTAAACTGGTGTGCCCCATTTTTTTTCAGACTTTTTCGCATGTTTATACCAAAAATATCTTTCTTCAAATATTGAACAACTGTTTGCTGTATTTTTAGGAACCGATGAACAAGCTGAAATAAATAATATTATTAAAAATAAAAAATTAAGTTTTAGAATTTTCATTTTTTATAAAAAAGTAAAATAAGATTAATATTATTAATACACCTAATAAATTTCCAAATAAATCTGAAAATTGAAAAGTTCTCTGAGGAATAAATAAATGCAAAATCTCAAGTATTATAGATAATAATATTAAATAAATGCTTAATATTTTTAATTGATTTAATTTTTTATAACTAAAAAAACCAACAATTGAAAAAACAAGAAAAGCATAAACATGATTACTTGAAATATTTAAATTAGAAAAATAAAAATCTGAAGTAATTTGAGGTTGTTGGCTGGGATTATTATAAAATAACCAACCTAAAATACTCCCTGGGAATAGGTATAAAAAAATTAAAATAAAATTGCAAAAATAAAAAATAAATTTATATTTTGAAAAAAATTTATTCATTAATAGTATAGTGTTATTTATCAAATTAATCTAAAAGTTAAACAAATGAGTTATTTAATTTTAATAAGGCACGGTCAAAGTGTTTGGAACCTTGAAAAAAAATTTACTGGATGGGTTGATGTAGATCTAACAGAAAATGGAAAGTCAGAGGCAAAAAAAGCTGGCCAACTAATAAAACAAGAAAATATTGAAATTAATCTTTATTATTCATCTTTTCAATTAAGAGCAAAAAATACTTTAAAAATTATACAGGAAGAACTGCAAGATTTTAAAGAAGTAAAGAGTGCATGGGAATTAAATGAAAGACATTATGGTGCTCTCACTGGATTAAATAAAGATGAAATGAAAGTAAAACTTGGAGAAGAAAAAGTTCATCAATTTAGACGTTCTTGGGATCTTAGACCTGACCCTTTAGATAAAAGCAATCCATATCATCCAATAAATATTGTAACTTACAAAGAAATTCCTTTAGAAAAAATTCCTGATACTGAATCACTTAAAGATACATATGAAAGAGTGATTAATTTTTATAACAGAGATTTAGAAAAAAAAACAAATGAAAATATTCTTATTTCTGCACACGGAAACTCTATAAGAGCTCTTTGTAAATATTTGTTTAATTTAGATAACAATGAAATTTCTAAACTTGAAATACCTACAGGAAATCCACTTTTAATTGAATTAGAAAACAGCAAAATTTCTAATTGCAAATATCTTGATCAAGAAAGAGCTAAAGATCTTTTAGTTTTTTAAAAATATCCAGATCTGTTAAGTGATAAAAATCATTTTGACTTTCATAGCCGTATAACTTTTTTTGATCTAATAAATTATTCCAAATCTCCAAAATTGAATAATTTTCTATTTTATCTCTAGTAAACAATTTTTTATTAATAATTTGACATCCAATGTAAATAAATTCTTTTTCAGACTCTTTGTTAATTAAATTATTATTTAAATTGAAATCTCCTTTTAGCTTTTTATCAAAACTTAATTTTTTATTTGCTAAAAGGAGAATGTTTTCTATTTTTTTTGAGAAATAAATTTCTTCCATTTTTAATATCTCATCTCTATAATTATTGCTCCAAACTGTATCTGGATTAAAAATTAAAAAGTCATTTTCATTGGAGTCTTTAATCATATTTTGAATACCTCCCCCCGTATCTAAAATATGCTCACCATCCTCAATTATTTTGATATCAATGTTGAAATTTTTACTGTTTAAAAACACTGAAAATTGATCCTTTAAATAAAAAGTATTTATTAAGATTTTTTTAATACCTAGTTTTTCAATTAAATTAATACATCTTTCCAACATACTTACATTTTTAATCTCTAATAAGGGCTTAGGAATATTTAATGTAATTGGATTTAATCTTTTACCAAAACCTGCACATAAAATTAAAGCTGTATTTATTCTCACTACTCTACCTTATAAATTTTGGAAAATTATTTTTTAATAGTAACATCAAATTATTGAATTCATTTTGCTCTTTAATTCTATGATTAATCAATTCCCAAGCGTAGGGAATTAATTTAAGATATTTTTTTTTGTTATCTCTAACAGCTAAACGCATAAATATACCAATTATTTTTAAATTCCTTAAAACAGATAATATTTCAAAATCTTTTTTAAATTTTTCTAAATTAATTTTTTTATTTGTTTTGACGTAAAACTTAAATACTTTCTCTTTTAATTCATTGGGTGTTTTTAATCTTACGTCATCAATTAAGGATGCTAAATCGTAAGCTCTATTGCCAATTAGTGCGTCTTGAGTATCTATTACTGCAATTTTTTTATTGTGATACATCAAATTTGAAACATGAAAATCTCTATGAACAAATGTAACATTTTTATAATTTAATTTTGATAATAATTTTTTTATCTCTAATCTAAATTTCTTTTTAAATTGAATACTTTCGGATTTAGACAATATCTTGGGAACGTACCAATCACAAAAAAGTTTGGCTTCATCAAATAAAATTTTGTTTTTATATACTTGAACTTTATAAAATTTATTTTTAAAATTTTTTATTTTTTTGTCTTTTATTGATTGAATTTTGTTTAAAATTTTTACAATTTTCTTAAAGGTAATGAATTTATTATTTTTTTTATTTTTTAAAATTTCAAATAGAGTTTGATCTCCAAAGTCTTGAATTTCTATATAATTATTTATGTAATTTTCTCTTAATAGATTTGGTGCTAGAATTTTGTTTTTAATTAAAATTTTATTAATCGCATCATAAATTAAAAGATTTTTTAACCTTTCTTTCTTAGATACTACTACAATTGATTTATTTTGTTTGTTTCTGTAAAATTCTCTAAAAGATGCGTCACCTTTTATTTTTTTCAATTTTGCTAAGCTTTTCATCAAAATAAATTTTAATTTAAACTTTTATATCTACAGTTCTATCATTTAATTGATTTAAATAATTAAATGTTAAAGTTATAAATTTTATATCTTGTTTATCAGCAATCAATTGTGGCCATTCTATAAGCGTTATTAATTTATTATCCTTTTCAAAAATATCTAAATTATTGATATCCTCTTTCCTATTAATTCTAAATAAATCATAATGTTTTATTCTTATATTTTTCACCTGATACTCATTTAATAAACTAAAAGTAGGGCTTGTAATTTCTGTTTGTTTTAAATTATTTATTTTTTGATACTCATTTATAAAATATTTAACAAAGGTTGTTTTACCAACGCCCATCTCTCCATATAAAAAAATAAACTCGCCACCTTTAAGATATTTTGTAAATTCTTTAGCTAATTCTTTGGTTAACTTCTCTGAAGTGATATCAATTGTGCTATCTTTAATAGCGATAGGCATCTGGTTTGAAAGGACCTTCTGTTCCAACGCTTATATAATCTGCTTGCTCTTTTGATAATTTTGTTAGTTTTGCCCCAACTTTTTTTAAATGCAAAGTTGCTACTTTTTCATCTAAATGTTTTGGAAGTACGTAAACTTTATTTTCATAATTTTTATGATTATGCCAAAGTTCTATTTGAGCAATAACTTGATTAGTAAATGATGCACTCATTACAAAACTTGGATGTCCAGTTGCACAACCAAGATTAACTAATCTTCCTTCAGCTAAAAGAATAATTCTTTTACCACTAGGCAGCTCTATTTCATGCACTTGAGGTTTTACTTCAGTCCATTTATAATTTTTAAGAGCTTCAACTTGTATTTCATTATCAAAGTGACCAATATTACATAAGATAGCTCTATCCTTCATATCTCTCATATGATCTGCAGTAACAATATCTTTGTTACCTGTTGCTGTTACAACGATATCAGCTCTACTTATAGCCTCCTCCATTAATACCACTTCATAACCTTCCATTGCAGCTTGTAGAGCACAAATTGGATCTGCTTCTGTAACTAAAACTCTAGCTCCACTTTGTCTTAAAGATGCAGCACTTCCTTTTCCAACGTCTCCAAAACCAGCAACAATAGCAATTTTTCCTGACATCATTACATCAGTAGCTCTTCTTATTCCATCTACTAAACTTTCTCTACATCCATATAAATTATCAAATTTTGATTTTGTGACAGAGTCATTCACGTTTATTGCTGGAACTAAAAGCGATTTATCTTTTTCCATTTTATTAAGTGCTTTAATTCCAGTGGTAGTCTCTTCTGAAACTCCCTTGATATCTTTCATTAAATCCTGATATTCATTGTGCATGATAGCTGTTAAATCACCACCATCATCTAACAACATGTTAGGTTTCCAGTCAGGTTTTCCAACTATAGTTTGTTTAATGCACCATAAATATTCCTCTTCTGTTTCACCTTTCCAAGCATAAACAGGGATCCCAGCCTTTGCAATTGCAGCAGCTGCATGATCTTGTGTTGAAAAAATATTACATGAAGACCAACGAACTTCAGCGCCTAATGCAACTAAGGTTTCGATTAGTACTGCAGTTTGAATTGTCATATGAAGACATCCTATAATCCTTGCACCTTTTAATGGTTTTTCTTTAGAATACTCTTCTCTTAAAGCCATTAAACCAGGCATTTCACTTTCAGCTATTGATATTTCTTTTCTACCAAATTCAGCTTGAGCAATGTCTTTTACTTTATAATCTTCCATTGAAAGCTTTATACAGCTAAGTATTTATTTATCAAGCAATGATTAAACATTGGGAAATTTTATCTCTATTATTGCTCCTTCTTTATCAATACGATTAGATGCTACAATTTCACCATCGTGGAGTTCAACCAAGTTTTTTACTATGTTTAAACCTAAGCCTGAATGTTCTCCAAATTTTTCAGGTCTATTACTATAAAATCTTTTAAATATTCTTGATGTATCTTTTTCTTTAAATCCTTGTCCTTCATCAACAATTTTAATTGATATTTGATTTTTTCCATTAACAGAAACATCAACAAAAACATTAGCACCGTCTTTACTAAATGATATTGAGTTATCCAATAAATTTGCAATGATTTGTTCAATTCTGTTTTCTATACCATTTATTAAATATTTAGTTTTTCCATCATTTTTATATTCAATTTTAATTCCTTTTTTCACTTGATGAATATTATTATAATCATCAACAACAGATTGAATGATAGGTTCAATATCAATTTTTTTCATTTTTTCTTTACTTAAAGCAACTTCATCCTTTAACATTTGCGAGTAATCGGTAATTAATCTTTCTATTCTTTGAACGTCATGACTAAGTATATTCAATAATCTATTTCTTTGTTCGCTATCATTTGTGTCTTGTAAAATTTCTGATGCACTTTTTAAAGATGCTAATGGATTTCTAATTTCATGAACTAGATCTGTCGAAAAGTTTTCTGCATGTGTAACTCTATTTTGAAGCTCATTTGTCATATCTTCTAAAGAATTAGATAAAAGTCCTAATTCGTCATTTCTTTTTTTTAAATTTTCAATACCTGGTTTAACTTGACTTTTTTCTTTGATACGAATTGTATATCCAACAAGATTTTGTATTGGTTTAATGAAATATCTACTTAAAACAAAAGAAAAAATTAATATTACAAATCCTACAGATATAGCCGTTCTTATTACAAATGCTTTTCTCTCATCTATCGCTGTCTTTATTTCGTTAGCATTTTCTGTAATAGCTACATAACCAAGATTAATTCCATTCTTTGTAACATTCTTAATTGTTGTTACATTAAATTGATTAAAATCTTCTTGCGTAAAAGTGTAAGGAGCTCCTAAATTTTCAGAACTGGAATAACTTTTTAATATATCTTTGAATGAAACAGGTTTTTTTTCATCAATTTTTATATTTTTTTCCTCAATAGTTTTTTCTATTTCCTCATTATCTAAACTTTCAAATTCAATTTTATCAAGTCTTGTAGAGAATGATCTTGGATCAAGATCTAAAGTATCAGTGTCACCAATAAGGTTAAGTTGATCATCAAAAAATATTACTCTATCTAAATTTTGAAAAATAAACCTTGTAGAAAATAAAAATCTTCTAATATCGTCAGATTGGAATTTTACATCTAGCCTTAAAATATTATCAATAGTGTTGTTAATAATGTTTGTATGATTTTGAGATTTTTTTTTTATTAAACTTGGCTGAATATTATTAAGATATATGAACGTAAATAGTCCAATAATTGTAAAAATTACAAAATTTATAAATAAAAATTTCTTTAATATAGAAAGAGTTTTTAAGTATTTACTAAACATTAGCTAACATTCCATCTATATCCACTACCATACCTAGTTTCAATAGCTGAAAAATCAGGATCTACTTTTTTAAATTTTTTTCTAATTCGTTTTACATGACTATCAATGGTTCTATCCTCAATATCTGTATCTTCTCGGTAAGCAATATCCATAAGCTGAGCTCTTTCCTTAATTATACCAGGTCTCTTTGCTAATTCTTTAACAATTAAAAACTCAGTTGTTGTCAATTTATCAGGCAGCTGTTTTCCATTCCATTCACACTCGAGTTGTGATGGATCTAATTTTAATCTTCCATGAGATATAAGGCTTTTATTTTCCTCTAGAATATTATTTGAATCTTTTTTTCTTAACTGCACTCTAATTCTTTCAATCAAAACTTTTATGGAAAAACCTCCAGATTTTTTTACAAAATCATCTGCGCCTAGCTTTAGACCTAACAACTCATCAATTTCATCATCTTTAGATGTTAAAAAAATTACTGGTAAGGAAGTTTTTTTTCGAAGTTTTTTTAGTAATTCTTCTCCATCCATCTTAGGCATCTTTATATCAATAACTGCTAAGTCAGGTGGCATTCTGGTTAAACCGATTAATGCACTTTCACCATCAATGTATGTTTGAACTTTAAAACCCTCTTTTTCTAATGCGATACTCAAACTTGTTAAAATATTTCTATCGTCATCTATCAAAGCTATTGTTTGTTTTTGCATAAAGTAGTTTAAAAATACTAAATTGTCCTAATTTGGGCAATGTTATAAATTTAATGTAACATACCCCAATTGTCTCCCACATTAATATCAACTGTTAAAGGAGTTGAAAAAGAATGATAATCACTCTGAGCCACACTGGTCATTTCTTTCTCAATTAATTTAATCATTATTTTTTCATCTTTTTTTGGAATTTCAAAAATTAATTCATCATGAATTTGCAAGAGCATTTTTGAATTAGAATTTTTTTCCTCTGATAATTTCTTATCTAATCTTATCATAGCTAATCTCATTACTTCAGAAGCAGAACCTTGAATGGGAGCATTAATTGCAGCACGTTCTTGAAAATTTCTGACATTAAAGTTTTTGTCGTTTATTCCATTAAAGTGAGATCTTCGTCCAAAAATATTGTTAACATATCCACTTTTCCTACAAAATTTAATTGTATTATCCATATAAACTTTAATTTCTGGAAACTTAGCAAAATATGAATTCAAAAATTCCTCTGCTTCATAATTAGAAACATTTATTTGCTTAGCTAATCCATATTGTGAAATTCCATAAATAATTCCAAAATTAATAGCCTTAGCCTTTCGTCTGTGATCTTGATTAACTTTTTTAATATCAATATTAAATATTTGGCTAGCTGTTAAAGAGTGAATATCTTCTTTATTTTTAAAAGCTTTTTTCAGTTCTTTTACATCTGCCAGATCTGCTAAAATTCTCATCTCAATTTGATTGTAATCCGCAGAAATTAATAGATGCCCTTTTTTTGCAGTGAAAGCTTTTCTTATATCTTTTCCATCTTCTGATTTAATTGGTATGTTTTGTAAGTTGGGATCACTAGATGCTAGTCTTCCAGTCGTTGTAGCAGCCAACAAAAACGAAGTATGAACTCTTTTTGTATTTGGGTTTAAATGTTCGGGTAAAGCATCTGAATAGGTATTTTTTAATTTTGAAACTTGTCTCCAGTCTAAAATTAATTTTGGAAACTCATGACCTTTGAAAGCTAAATCCTCTAAAACACTTGCACTTGTTGCAAAACTTCCTTTTTTGGTTTTTTTTAATCCAGCTATTTTTAAGTCATTATAAATTATTTCACCTAATTGTTTTGGGGATGCGATATTGAACTCTTTTTTAGAAATTTTAAATACCTCTTTTTCAAGTTTTTGGATTTTTTTTTCAAATTTAGATGAAAGAGATTTTAAAAACTTACTATCAATTTCAACTCCCTCTATTTCCATAAATGCAAGAATTTTAATTAATGGCTTTTCAAAAATTTCATAAATATTTATCATTTTTTCTGATTTTAAATTTTTGATAAATTTCTTGTATAATCTAAAAGTAACATCAGCATCTTCAGCAGCGTAATCTTTTGCTTTATCTAATTCTACTTCGCTAAAATTAATTTCTTTCTTACCTGTTCCCACCATATCTTTAAATGAAATAGTTTTATGTCCTAGATGAATTTCTGATAAAGTATCCATATTATGTCTATTTTTTCCTGCATCTAAGACATAAGACATCAGCATTGTATCTTCCATTGATGAAAGCGTTATTCCACACTTATAAAATACGATAAAATCAAATTTAATATTTTGACCGATTTTTTTTATACTAGGATCTTCTAATATTTTTTTTAATTTTTTAATTACTGCGTCTTTTTTAAGGCACTTGGGTGACTTGTGACCAACTGGTATGTAGCATGCTTTTCCAATTTTAGAACAGAGGGAAATACCCACTAAATCTGCTTGGTGAGGATCTAATGAAGTGGTTTCTGTATCTACAGCAACTTCACCAACTTCTTCTGCCTCCTCTATCCATTTGTCAATTTCATCTAAACTATTAATCAAATAATAATTTTTATTATTTATCGTTTGTTGTTTTTCTAGATTTTGAGTTTCAATCTTATTACTTTCTATTTCAGGTTCTCCATAAGCAGAAATTGCAGAGCTTAACAACCTGTTAAATTCCATTTCTCTTAAAAATTTATATAATTTATCTTTATCTATATTTTGCAATTTAAATTCACTTAACTCTCTATTAACGGGAGAGTTATGATCTAGTGTTACAAGTTTTTTACTTATTAATGCTTTATCCTTGTTCTCTATTAATGTTTCTCTTCTTTTATTTTGCTTAATCTCATGAGCAGATTTTAGTAAATTTTCTAAAGTACCATATTTGTTAATTAGCTCTGCAGCCGTCTTAACACCTATACCTGGAACACCAGGAACATTATCACTACTATCTCCCGCTAAAGATTGCACATCAATGACTTTTGAGGCATCTACTCCAAATTTTTTTGCGACATCATCATCAGTTATAAATTTGTTTTTCATGGGGTCAAAAATTCGAACTCCTTTTTTGTAAAGCTGCATTAAATCTTTATCTGATGAGACAATTGTAACCTTTGCACCTTTTTTAAGGATTTGATCAACATACGTGGCTATTAAATCATCTGCTTCATAATTAGGAAGATCCACAGATGGTAAGTTAAATGCTAGAACTGATTTTCTTATATATTCAAATTGAGGGGCCAAATCATCAGGCGCCTCTGACCTATTAGCTTTGTAATCACTATAAATTTCATTTCTGAAAGTTTTTCTTGCTGAGTCGAATATTACTGCAAAATGTGTTGGTTTATGCAAATTTTGATCAGATTTTGAGTCTTCTAATAATTTAAATAACATACTGCAAAAACCACTTACAGCGCCTGTTGGAAGCCCATCACTTTTTCTAGTTAATGGAGGCAAAGCATAATAAGCTCTAAAAATATAACCAGAGCCATCAATCAAATAAAAATGATCTGTTTTTTGAATTTTATTCATGAAGTAATATTAAATATTATAATGATAACATATTCTGTATATAAAAAAATTTACTTTCAATTATTATAACAATTATAAGTAGATTATTTTTTATATTTTGAGTATTATTTAATTATGGAATTAACAAAAAATCTCACACAAGCCAAACTATTTAAATCTCTGGTTGTTATTGTTCTTGGTTCAATAGCACTAACTATATCAGCAAAGATCAAAATTCCTTTCTATCCAGTGCCTATGACTATGCAAACATTTGTTGTATTGTTTTTAGGAATAAGTTTAGGGCATAAAATTGCACTAGCTACAATTGGTCTATATTTAATTGAAGGAATTGCAGGGCTTCCCGTATTTTCAAATTCTCCTGAAAAAGGTGTTGGATTAGTTTACTTTACAGGCCCAACTATGGGTTACTTAATTGGTTTTTTAACTGCTTGTTACTTAGCTTCTAAAATAAAGATTGATGATAATTTTTTTGTTGTTTTATTTAAGTTAATTATCGCAACTTCAACAATCTATATTTTGGGTCTAATTTGGCTTGGAACATTGATTGGATGGGATAAGCCAATTTTTGCTTTAGGTGCAAAACCATTTCTATTAGCTGAGATTTTTAAAATAATGCTTTTAGCTCTTTTGACTAAGCAAATAATTAAAATTAAAAAATTTATCTAGGTGATCTTTTAGAAAGAATTCTTTGAAGAGTTCTTCTATGCATTTTAAGTCTTCTGGCTGTTTCTGAAACATTCCTATTACATAGCTCGAAAACTCTATGTATATGTTCCCATTTAACTCTGTCAGCCGACATGGGGTTTTCAGGTGGAGCTGCTTTTTTTGAAGGATCTGCCAATAATGCTTTCTCTACATCTTCTGCATCAGCAGGTTTTGCCAAATAATCTATAGCACCTTCTTTGATCGCAGCTACTGCTGTTGGAATATTTCCATATCCAGTTAACATGATAATCCTACTATCACTATTTGAAGACTGAATTTCTTTTACAACTTCAAGTCCATTACCATCTGCAAGCCTTAAGTCTACAACAGCAAAACCAGGTTTTTTTGTTTTTACAGATTCAACTCCCTTTTGCACACTCTCAGCTTGAAAAACTTCAAATCCTTTTTTTTCCATTGCTCTAGCTAAACGCTCTCGAAAAGGATTATCATCATCGACGATTAATAATGACTTATTCTCAAAATCGCTAAGATTCTGTAGTTTTGCTTCTTCTTTCATAGGCCTTATATGGGGTCTCTACAAGATATTACAATATATGAATTTTACGCATTTCTGGCTTGAATTATTTGCTTTACATTGGTGTTGTTTACTTTATATGCCAAAAAATATTAAAGTTTTTTTAAAAAAGACTTTTTTTTATTAAATTTTTTTTGGAGGCATTTACAATGCAAAAATTTAAATCAGTTGAAGAATTAGTTAATCAGCTGAAACCTGAAAAACCAGTTTACTGTATAAGAAAAAATTCAATAAAATCTGCTGTTAAATTTTTCCTAAACAAATTCCCAGGAAAAATATTATATGCCGTCAAAACTAATCCACATCCTGAAGTAATCAAAACAATAATAGAAAGCGGAGTTGAGCAATTTGATGTTGCGTCAATTGAGGAAATTAAAAATATTAGAACTTTTAGCAAAACAGCTAAATGCTCTTATATGCATACTGTTAAAAGTAGAGAAAGTATAAAAGAAGCATATTTTAATTATGGTGTAAAAACTTTTTCATTAGATACTAAAGATGAACTGATTAAAATAATTGAAAGTACAAATAACGCTGAAGATTTAGAATTATTTGTAAGAGTTGCTGTTTCAAATGAACATGCAGAAATTGATTTATCTAAAAAATTTGGTGCCTTAACATCAGAAGCAATAGGTTTGCTAAGGCTTATAAAACAACATGCTAAAAAGATTGGTTTAAGTTTTCATGTTGGTTCACAATGTATGCATCCAATTTCTTATTCAAAAGGAATTAGTGAAATTGGAAATATAATTAAAAAAACAAAAATTATTCCAGATTATATTAATGTAGGTGGAGGTTTCCCTACAATCTATCCTGACTTAATTCCACAATCTTTAAGTAGTTATTTTAACGAAATAAATAAGAGTTTAGAAAATTTAAAGCTTGAAAAACTTCCTGAAATTATTTGTGAACCTGGTAGAGCTATAGTCGCAGAAAGTGGTTCAACAGTTGTAAGAGTTAATTTAAGAAAAAAACAAAAGCTTTATATTAATGATGGTACTTATGGTACTCTTTTTGATGCAGGTACACCAAACATTGTATTCCCATCTAAAATGATTAAAGAAAATTCTAATAAAATAATTTCAAAAAAATTAACTGCTTTTGATTTCTTTGGACCAACCTGTGATAGCATGGATTATATGAAGGGTCCTTTTTTGCTTCCAAATAATATTAAAGAAAATGATTATATTGAACTTGGTCAACTTGGGGCATACGGATTGACATTTAGAACTCAGTTCAATGGTTATTACTCAAATGAAATTTACGAAGTTGAAGATAATCCAATAATGACAATGTATGATAAAGACATTAACAAAGCTAACATGGTAGCTTAATGTCAGGTCAAAAAAATCCAGGTCATAACAGTAAAAGAGATTTCTTAAAAAATCCCGTTGAGCACATCGATATAACTTCTTTTGATAGTAGAAAAATTATATCCTCAATGGAAAAAATGTCATTTGTTTCCAGAGAAACAGCAAATGCTGCTAATATTTATAATGAGATGCTTAAAGATAAAGATTGTACAATTTTCCTTACTTTAGCAGGCTCTACTTCAGCAGCTGGATGTATGAGTATTTATAAAGATTTAGTTAAATACAATATGGTAGATGCAATTGTTGCAACTGGCGCCTCAATAGTAGATATGGACTTTTTTGAAGCTCTTGGTTTTAAACATTATCAAGGTTCACAATTTCAAGATGATACTGAGTTGAGGAATAACTATATAGATAGAATTTACGATACCTACATAGATGAAGAAGAGCTTCAAATGTGTGATAAAATCATATGTGAAATCGCAAATAACTTAGAAGCGAGAAGCTACACTTCAAGAGAGTTCATTTATGAAATGGGAAAATATTTAAAAAATAACTCAAAGAAAAAACACTCTTTAATTGAAACCGCTTTTGATAACAATGTTCCCATCTTCTGCCCCGCTTTTACTGACTCAAGCGCGGGATTCGGGTTAGTTATGCATCAAGAACAAAATCCAAAAAAACATATGACAATAGACTCAGTTAGAGAATTTAGAGAACTAACAGAAATTAAAATCAAATCTAAAGGTTCTGGATTATTTATGATTGGTGGTGGTGTGCCTAAAAACTTTATTCAAGATACTGTTATTTGCGCTGAACTATTAGGAAAAGATGTAGACATGCATAAATATGCTGTTCAAATTACTGTTGCTGATAGTAGAGACGGTGCTTGTAGTAGCTCCACATTAAAAGAAGCAAGTTCATGGGGGAAAGTAGATATTACAAAGGAACAGATGGTGTTTGCAGAAGCAACTAGTGTTTTACCATTGATAGCAAGTGATGCTTATCATAAGGGCGAATGGAAAAATAGAACAAGAAAAAACTTTACTAAAATTTTTGAATAAAATTGAAATATCTCTCAAATAAAAACGGGTTTTTAGGAATTGATAATAAATTTAGCTTTAAAGAAAAAGTTGTAATTGTTCCATTTGGTTTAGAAAAAACTGTCAGTTATGGGGGAGGAACAAAAAATGGACCTAAAGAAATTATAAAAGCATCTCATCAAGTTGAACTATATGATGAAGAGCTTAATTGCGAACCTTATAAAAAAATAGGTATTAAAACTTTAAAACCATTTAAAATCGACAAAAATATTAAAAAAGCACTGAATAAAATATCTAATATTAATAAAGAAATTTTAGATAAAAAGCTTTTCCCAATGACTTTAGGTGGAGAGCATTCAATAACTCCTGGGTGTATTGTTCCTTTTACAAAAAAATATAAAAATATTTGCCTCTTGCATTTTGATGCCCATGCAGATTTACGTCAAAGCTATAATGGAGAAAAATTTTCACATGCCTCAGCAATTAGAAGATGTCTAGATTATAAAAATGTTTCTTTAATTTCATTTGGGATAAGAAATATCTCAGAAAGTGAAATCCCATTTTTAAAAAAAAATTCTTCAAGAATAAATATTTTTTGGGCAAAAGATAAAAAAAAATGGAATTTGTCTAAATTTAAAAAACTGATTAAAAACAAAACTGTTTATCTAACATTCGATGTAGATGGACTAGACTCAAGTATTATGCCTGCAACTGGTACACCTGAACCAGGAGGACTTTTGTGGGACGAAACATTAGATATAATAAGAATTGCAGCTAAAAACTCAAAAATTGTTGGTGCAGATATTAATGAACTATCTCCGATAAAAGGATTTAATTCTTATAATTTTCTTGTTGCAAAATTAGCTTATAAAATCTTGTCTTATAAATTTTTATATTAAACTTTAATTGGTTTAATAATTTTTAATAACATTCTAAACGGTATCAACATTATTAGAGCAACTAAAACTTTTACTGCTAAATCTCCTAGAGATAAAGTAACCCAAGGTACCCCTGTTGCATAAAATGATATTGAGAAAAATAAAAATGTGTCAACTGTTGATCCAATCAAAGATGAAGTAAGTGGAGCTACAAACCACTCTTTTTTTCTTAATCGATCAAAAATTTGAATATCTAATAATTGAGCAGTAATAAAAGCTACCCCTGATCCTATTGCAATTCTGACAGATATTAAATCTGCAAAATCAGTTGAGAATAACAATGTAAATATAATTCCTATTAAAAAGCCCAAATATACAATTTGCCTTGCTAATAATTTTCCATAAGACCTATTTGCTAAATCTGTTATTAAAAAAGCTATTGGGTAACTAAAAGCTCCATAAGTTAAAATCTCATTTAATCCAAAATAGTTTATTGGGAACTGAACTAAATAATTAGAAGATAGTACAACAACCCCCATCATTATTGACAGGGTGATAAATAATTTGTTCATTAAGCTGATTTAGCTACAGGTTTCTTTTTAAAAGGGGATTTAATTAAAACTACTTTTTTTAACTTTTTTAATCTAGGAGATAAATTTTTATTTTTTACAGTTTTTAAAAATTCATCAAAACTACCTTTTTTGTCAACTGACCTTACGCCTGAGTTACTCACAGTAAGTTTTAAACTTCTTCCAGTAAGCTCACTTGTAAATTTTACTTTTTTTAGGTTAGGTAAAAATCTTCTTTTAGTCTTATTGTTAGCATGACTAACATTATGACCTTTCATAGGAATTTTACCAGTAAGCTCGCATTTTTTTGACATAATAACAGTGCCTATATAAGGGGAGATATTGAAGGCGTCAAGTTTAATACATTTAAGAAACAGTTTTATTTCCCACAATTTCTGTGAAATTTTTGACACCATCTCTTATTAGTAATTCTTTTAGGTCCTTTTTAATCATCCCAGCAATATTGGGTCCTTGAAATACCATGCCGGTATACAGCTGAACATAATCTGCTCCTAATAAAAACTTTTCATAAGCTGCTTTACCAGAGTCAACACCACCTACTCCAATTATTTTAATTTTACCTTTTATTAAATTATAGAATTTACTTATTAAAAGATTTGATTTTTTCTCAATAGGTTTTCCAGATAAACCACCTTTTTGATGTCTCTGTATATTTTGAAGTGTTTCCCGAGAAGATTCGGAAGTATTTGAAATTATTATTGCGCTTATTTCATTTTCTAAAAGTATTTCTGAAATTAAGTCAATTTGATTTTCATTTATATCTGGTGAAATTTTTACAGCTACAGGAATTTCAGTTTTTAATTGTTTTTTTTTCTCTGATATAGATTTTAATAACTCTTTTAATTTATTCTCATCATGAAAGTTTCTTAGATTTTCAGTATTTGGTGACGAAATATTAATTGTAATATAATCTGCAACTTCAGAAAATTTTTCTAATCCAATTAAATAATCATTCAATCTATCATTAGAATCTTTGTTTGGACCTACATTTACACCAAGCACACCTAGTTTTTTATTAGATTTTATTCTGTTTAATATTGTATCTGATCCGTGGTTGTTAAAACCTAACCTATTAATTAATGCTTGATCTTCTACCAATCTAAATACTCTTGGTTTTTCATTTCCATATTGTTTTAATGGAGTAACTGTACCTACTTCAACAAATCCAAAACCCAGCTTAAATAAAGGATTATATACCTCTGCATTTTTATCAAAACCTGCAGCAATACCGATAGGATTATCAAGATCTTGATTAAATAATTTTGTTTTTAAAATTGGATCGTTTTTGTTTTCATCAAATATATTTGAAACTAAATTGAGTTTGAGTGATTGAATTGCTAAAAAATGTGCTCTTTCAGGATCTATTTTAAATATTAAAGATCTTAAATTTGAATACATTATTTCAATTTACTAATTATCAATTCTTTTGTTTCGTTAACACCAAAAAAACTTATAAAAAAACCCATTCTAGGTCCATTTTCATCTCCAAACACCACTTCATAAATTAACTTAAACCAATCTCTTAAGTTTTCTGCATACCCATTTTCTTTGCCTGTTGAATAAATTAATGTTTGTATATCCTCTGGAGACATTTGGTCATTACATTGTTCTAAAGTTTTAACTAAGGCTTGTAGAGCTAATTTTTCATTTTCAGATGGATTTTTATATTTTTTTTGAGCCTTAATAACATCATTAAAATACTTAATTGCATAACCAACTAGTCCATCAAAAATCGGAAAATTTTTTTCATGAATATTAGATTTGTATTTTTTAACAAACTTCCATAATAAATCTTTGTTATCAGCGTTACTTGTTTCAACTAAATTCAACAACATAGAAAAGGTCATAATCATCTCTTCTTTTGGAATATGTCCATTATGAACATGCCAAACAGGATTCATCACTAATTGTTGTTCAGTTTGTTTTTTTGATTTTTCAATATTATCAAGGTACTCATCTACAGCTTTAGGGACTATTTCTTTATAAAGTTTTTTTGCTCTTTTTGGATTTTGATACATGTATAAAGATAAGCTTTCGGGTGAAGCATATTTTAACCATTGGTCGATAGTAATACCATTTCCTTTTGATTTTGAAATTTTTTCACCCTTTTCATCAAGAAATAATTCATAAGCAAATCCAGATGGATGTTTTTTACCAATTAAATTTATTATTTTGGTCGATAAAATTGCACTCTCAATAAGGTCTTTTCCATACATTTCAAAATCTATATCTAGAGCATACCATCTCATTGCCCAATCAACTTTCCATTGTAATTTACAATTACCATCCAAAATACTAGATTCTAATTTTGTACCTTTATTATCAAAAATTATTTTAGAATTTTTTTTATCAATTTCTATAACTGGAATTTCGAGGACATGACCTGTATCTGGACAAATTGGTAAAAAGGGGCAGTAAGTTTGCTGACGTTCTTTGCCTAAAGTTGGAAGTATAATGTTCATTATGCCATCGTAATTTTCTAAAATAATTTTTAAAGTTGGGTTGAAAAAACCACCTTTATATAAAGATGACGAACTTTTAAAACTGTATTTAAAATTAAAACTATTTAAAAAATCTTTTAACATTTCATTATTATGCTCTCCAAAACTTGCAAATTTTTCAAATGGATCAGGAACTTGTGTTAATGGTTTATGTAAGTTTTTGTTTAGTAATTCCTGATTAGGAACATTGTCAGGAACTTTTCTTAAACCATCCATATCATCAGAAAAAGTAATTATCTCGGTTGGTAAATCTGTAAGTTGCTTTAAGGCATTCACCATCATCGAAGTCCTTGCAACTTCGCCAAATGTTCCGATATGAGGAAGGCCACTTGGACCATATCCTGTTTGAAGAGTAATTTTTCCTTTTTTATCAATAAATGATTTTCTCTCACGAAGCATTTTTTTTGCTTCAACGAAAGGCCAAGCACTTGTTTTGTCTAAAATTTCTTTTTTAATCACGAATATATCTTTTATAAAAATCTTAAATTGGCGATTTTATTAATTCTTATAGAGTTGAAATTTATTTACCATAAAATAATGTTCTTTCAAAATGTCTAATTATAAAACTGTTTTTTTTACACTTGGAATTTTGCAAATAATTTTAGGGGTCTCAATGTTCATCCCTATAATTGCTCAATTTATTTATTCTGAAATAGATTCATCATTTTTTGGTGCATCTATTGTGACAATAATTTTTGGATCATTATTTTTTCTTTCAAATCTAGATCACGACAAAAAATTAAATTTACAACAAGCATTTTTATTAACTGCTTTGTCCTGGTTAAGTATTGCTATTTTTGGATCTTTACCATTTATATTTTCGACTATGGAGCTTTCAATTACTGATGCTTTTTTTGAGAGTATGTCTGGTATTACAACAACTGGATCTACAATTATTTCTAACTTAGAGAGTACTCCAAAAGGTATTCTATTGTGGAGAGCAATACTACAATGGCTAGGTGGCATTGGTATTATTGTGATGGCAATTACCCTGATGCCTATAATGAATGTTGGTGGTATGCAATTATTTAAAATTTCTAGCAACGACTCTTCTGAAAAAATTCTTCCTAAATCAAAAGAAATAGCTTTGAGACTTATTTATATTTATTCGGGTCTAACCGCTCTTTGTGCATTATCATATTGGGTATTTGGAATGGGAAAATTTGACAGTTTAACTCATTCTATGACTACTATAGCTACAGGTGGATTTTCTAATTACAATCAATCTATCGGATATTTTGACAGTGTTCTTATAGAAATATCATCGATGATTTTTATAATTTTAGGAAGTATCCCATTTATTGCATACATTAAATTTATTAGTGGTAATAAAAAAATATTTTTAAACGATATTCAAATCAAAACATTTATTAAAATAATAATTATAAGTATTATTATATTATCAATTTATTTATTATTTAATAATAACGGAAACTTTAGTTTAAGATCTATTTTTTTTAATACAATTTCAATATTGACTGGAACAGGTTATGTAAATGCTGAATTCGATGGTTGGGGAAGTTTTCCTATAACAATATTTCTCGCATTAATGTTTATTGGGGGCTGTGCTGGATCAACTACTTGTGGAGTTAAAATTTTTAGAATTCAAATTTTATATTTATTCATTTTAAATCAATTAAAAAAAATTATATATCCCAAGGGAATATTTGTAATTAAATATGATCAAGGATCTGTTGATGATAAATTTATTTCATCAATAATTTCATTTATTTATTTTTACTTTGTTATTTTTTTTATTTTAGCTGCATTGTTATCATTAACAGGTCTCGATTTTATAACTGCTATTTCTGGAGCAGCAACATCAATATCAAATGTTGGTCCTGGTTTAGGTCCTATTATCGGGCCTAATGGAGATTTTTCAGCTTTACCTGATATTTCTAAATGGATCTTAACCATAGGTATGATTTTAGGTAGACTTGAGTTGTTTGCAATATTAGTATTGTTCTTACCATCTTTTTGGAGAAATTAATTATGTCTGAAACAAAAAAACAAACATGGCTTGATTCTCTTACGGTTTATAAAGATATTCGAATGGTAAGAATTCTTTTATTAGGTGCAATAAGTGGATTTCCATGGGTATTAATTGCAAGCAGCTTAAGTCTTTGGCTTAAAGAAGAAGGTCTTAGTAGATCAACAATTGGATGGGCAGGTTTAATTTTTGGAGTATACGCTTTCAATTATTTGTGGGCTCCCATTATAGATAGAATTCAAATTCCAATACTAACAAAAAAATTAGGTCATAGAAGAGGATGGATAGTTTTGATGCAATTAATTATTTTGTTAAGTCTTGTTGTTTGGAGTGTGATTAATCCAACAGAAAATTTGGCTTTATTAATTACTGTAGGTTTAATTATTGCCATCGCGTCAGCAACCCAAGATATAACTGTAGATGCATTAAGAATTGAACAGATAAATGAAAATGAGGGAAAATCAATGGCTGCTGGTGCAGCTATGGCTGTTGTTGGTTGGTGGACAGGTTATAAATTAGGTGGAGTTGTTGCTTTATTCACAGCAGAATTTTTTGAAAACCTAGGGGTAGCGGACTACTGGCAAGCTACTTTTTTAATTTTAGGTATTTTAATAATTTTAATGAATATTGGATTAATGTTTGTTCATGAACCTATAGAGACAAACAGACAAGCAAAACAGAAAGAAACAGACAAATTAATTGAGGGAAAACTTGGATCTAGCAATATTATTACAAACTTTATCGCATATATTACAGGAACTATAGGCGGACCTATTATTAGTTTTTTTAGAAAAAATGGTTTTGCCATTGCAGCTGGAATTTTAGGATTTGTTTTCTTATTTAAGATAGGTGAGGCATTTATGGGAAGAATGTCTATTGTTTTTTATAAGGAAATTGGTTTCTCTAAAGGTCAAATTGCAATTTATTCAAAAGGACTTGGCTGGATAACAACAGTTGTATTTACTTTGTTGGGTGGAGTAATGGCGATGAGAGCTGGAACAATTAAAACTATGTTCTTTGCTGGTGGGTTAATGGCTATAACCAATCTTTTATTTGCAGTTTTAGCATGGACTGGAAAATCAGAAATTTTATTTGCAATTGCGGTTATAGCTGATGATATCACAGCAGCTTTTGCAACTGTAGCATTTGTTGCATTTATATCATTACTGGTTGATAGAACTTATACAGCCACACAATATGCATTGCTTGCTTCAATTGGTACTGCTGGTCGTACTACTTTAGCTTCATCCTCAGGAGCTCTAGTTGATTGGTTAAACGGAGATTGGGGAACATTTTTTGTTTTAACGACTATAATGGTGATACCATCATTAATTTGTTTGTGGTTAATTAAAAACAAAATTAAAATTGGTGCAAAATAATTTTTATTTCATAGGTAATTTTTCGAATATTTACAAAAATCCTTCGAAAAGATCTGAGGTAACTTCACAAATTATACATGGTGAAAAATTCAAAATATTAACAAAAAATAAAAATTGGATAAAAATTAAAACTTTATTTGATAATTATAAGGGGTTTATAAAAAATTCAAAATATATTGAAAAATTTAGCCCCAATTATAAAGTCAGTTCATTAAAAGCAAAGATTTATAAAAAACCAGGAATTGGAACTAGCAGTTGGCTTCCACTTGCCTCCAAATTATCTGTATTTGAACAAAATAAGGATTATGTAAAAATTGAAAAAAATAAATGGATTAAAAAAGCAGATATTAAAAAAATAAACCATAAAGAAAATAATTTTACAAAAATATTTAAAAAATTTATCGATGTAAAATATGTTTGGGGTGGAAAAACATTTAAAGGTATTGATTGTTCAGCCTTATTGCAAATATTTTATTGTTATAATAATTCGTTTTATCCAAGAGATACAAAAGATCAGATCAAATATACAAGAAAGAATTCAAAGAAAAGACTATTTAAAAAAGGAGATATTATTTTTTGGAAAGGTCATGTTGCTATGTGTTTAAATTCTAAACAACTAATTCATGCCTATGGTCCAGAAAGAAAAGTAATTATTATGCCAATTATAGAAACAATTAACAGAATTGAAAAGACTGCCAAGCTAAAGGTAAAAAAAGTATCTAGAATAAAATATTAATTTCTTCCAAAGTCAGGCTTGTCTATATCTTGTTTCAATTTGATGATTTTTGATCTTACCTTTTTAGTCTGAATAAGTTTCTTTACGATAGACTTATTATTTTTTGAATTAATATCTTTTTTAAATTGATTTAAATTTTTAATAAACAAATCAATCGCCTTTGAAATATTATTTTTATTGTTAAAAAAAATATCTCTCCACATGATTTCATTTGATGCTGCAATCCTAGAAAAATCTCGTAATCCACCAGCGCTATATTTGATTAGCTCATAATTTTGTTTTTTCTCAAAATCTTGTGCGGATTTCACCAGATTATATGCAATTAAGTGTGGTAAATGACTAGTAATAGAAAAAATTTTGTCATGTTTTTCAGCGCTCATAACAACTACTTTTGCTCCAATTTTTTTCCAAAACTTAGTTATAATATTTATATTATTTTTTTTAATATTTTCTTCTTTAATTATTATGCACCATCTATCAGTAAACATATTTTCTTTACCATGCTCTGGTCCACTGACCTCTGATCCAGCTATCGGGTGACTTTGAATCCAATGAATACCTTTCTTTAAAAATTTATTTATAATTTTAGAAGTTTCAATTTTTGAAGAACCAATATCTGTAATCAATGTTTTCGATGGTATAAATTTATTAATTTTTAAAATAATATTTTTGTATTCGCTCATTGGTGTGCAAAAGATAATTAAATCGGAATTACTTGCACCTTCTTTTAATGATTTAACAATTGTTCCAGGTAATTTTAATCTTTTTATCTTAGTAATATTTGATTTTGATTTTTCATAAATAAATATTTTTTTTGCTATTTTTTTTTTGCTAATACGCCTTAATAAAGATGAACCTAATAATCCACAGCCAATAATTAAAATATTTTTCATTTTTTCAATACTTGCTTAATAACACTCATAAATTTTAAGTTTTCTTTTTTAGATCCAATAGTTAACCTTAATTTATTCTTTATATGATAACCATCTTCTGTTGATCTTAAAATAATTCCCTTATTTTTAAGTTTTTCATACAGAAATTTTGCTGAATATCTACATTTTTCAAAATTAAGTAACAAAAAATTTGCTGAAACTGAATTTGAAAAAATATTATATGTCTCAAGAAATTTCTTAATTTTTTCAGAATATAATAAATTATGTCTAATCGATTTATTTATGAAAGCTTTATCCTTTAGTGACTCGGTGGCAGCTAATTGAGCAATACCATTTACATTAAATGGTGGTTTTATAACATTTAGCGCATCAACTATTTTTTTTGATCCATATCCCCAACCTACTCTCAGAGAGGCTAATCCAAACATTTTTGAAAAAGTTCTAAGTATGAAAACATTATCTTTATTTTTAAACAAATCTAACCCAGATGAATAATCTTTGTTTTTCATATATTCTGCATAGGCATCATCTATAACTAGTAAAATTTTTTTATTTAATCTTTTTCTTAATTCTAAAACTTCTTTTTTCGTTAAGTAAGTTCCTGTAGGATTGTTTGGGTTAGCTATAAACACAATTTTAGTTTTTTTTGTTATTTTTTTTAAAATTTCATTTACTGAAACTTTGAAATTAATTTCTTTTGCAAATACAACTTTTGCACCTACAATTTTTGAGTAAATTCTGTACATTAAAAAACTGTGCTCTGGTAACACAACCTCATCTTTTGGGTTTAAAAACAACTGACAAAGCATTTGAATAACTTCATCTGAACCAGCTCCACAAATAATTTTCTCAGAATTACATTTATAAGCTTTAGATATTGCTTTTCTTAAATTTTGAGATTTTCCATCTGGATATTTATCTAAATTCAGATTTTTATTTGATATTATTTTCTTTGCTTTAGGGCTCATACCTAAAGCAGACTCATTTGCAGAAAGCTTAATTACGTTCTTAAGTTTCTTAACTTTTGATTTACCAGGCTTATAAGCCTCAATTTTAAATTTTTTGAAATTTGGAGTTATCATTTTTTTTAATTTATGTGCTCTTTATAGATAAAATTACAAAATTTTATAGAGAATAAGAGGATTTTTTAAAAAATTGACATAATAAATAAGTTCTAGTAAAAAAATTATGCGCTGATTTAACTGAATTGCGAGCGCTTAAAAAAAACCGCTAAAATAGTTTTTTTTCTCACAATTCGAAACAGACAAAAAGTATGAATACTGAGAAAAACATAAAAACTTTAATTGTAAAGAAACCACTAAAATTAGACTGTGGAAAGACTATAAAAGATTTTCCTATAGCCTATGAAACTTACGGTTCACTTAATTCAAAAAAAGATAATGCAATATTAGTTTTTCATGCTCTAACAGGAGATCAATTTGTAACCGGAATAAACCCTGTAACTAAAAAAGAGGGTTGGTGGAGTTATGCAGTAGGATCTAATAAGGCTATCGATACAAATAAATATTTTGTTATTTGTTCTAACGTAATTGGTGGATGTATGGGATCATACGGACCAAGTCATAAAGATCCTGATCAAAAAATTTTTGGAACAAATTTTCCAGTTATTACAATTAATGATATGGTGAATGCTCAATATAATTTACTTGATCATTTTGGTATTGATAAACTATTTTCTATAACTGGTGGTTCAATGGGAGGTATGCAAGTCCTTCAGTTTATTAGCAACTTTCCTGATAAATCTAAAACAGTGATACCGATAGCAACCACATCTAGTCATTCAGCTCAAAATATTGCTTTCAACGAGCTAGGTAGACAAGCTATTACAGCTGATAGTAACTGGAAGGATGGAAATTATACATCAAACGAAACTAATCCTGGAAAAGGATTGGCGGTAGCTAGAATGGCAGCTCATATTACTTATTTATCTAAAAAAGGTTTGCAGGAAAAATTTGGAAGAAAGTTACAAGAAAGAGAAGATCTTAAATTTGGATTTGACGCTGATTTTCAAATAGAAAGTTATTTAAGATATCAGGGCTCAGTTTTCGTAGATAGATTTGATGCAAATAGTTATCTTTATATTACTAGGGCTATGGATTATTTTGATTTAGCTAAGCAATTCAATGGTGATCTTTCAGAAGCATTTATAAATACAAAAGCGAAATTTTTTATAATTTCATTCACTTCAGATTGGCTTTATCCAACCCAAGAAAATAAAGATATTGTGATTGCGTTAAACTCAATAGGAGCTGATGTTGGATTTGTAGAAATTGAGTCAGATAAAGGTCACGACTCCTTTTTACTAGACGTTCCTGATTTCTTAAGTGCACTTAAAAACTTTTTAGATAAATCTTACGAAGAAAATTAATTATGAAAAATGAGTTCAAGGTAATAGCAGATTTAATTGAAAAAGATATGAAAGTCTTAGATGTAGGTTGTGCTGATGGAACTTTAATGAGATTTTTAAAAGATAATAAAAACATAAATATAAGAGGATTAGAGATTTCAAAAGAAAAAGTGCAAGAATGTATTTCAAAAGGTTTAACTGTAATTGAAGGAAATGCTGAAAAAGATTTAAAGCAATTTCCAGACAAATCATTTGATTATGTTGTTTTAAGTCAAACACTACAAGCTTTTCTTAATCCTGAATTAGTTTTAGATGAACTTTTAAGAGTTGGAAAAAAAGCAATAGTTACAATTCCTAATTTTGGATACTGGAAAGTAAGATTTCATTTATTATTAAAAGGCACAATGCCAGTTACAAAAACATTACCAGATGAATGGTATAACACACCAAATTTACATATGTGTACAATCAAAGATTTTTTTCACTTTGTAAAATCAAAAGATATTAAAATTTTTAAATCACTCGCTTTAAATAATCTAAATACATCAATAATAAATGAGAGTAATTTAGGGGTTAAAAATTTGTTTGCAGATCTAGGTATATTTTTGATAGAAAAATAAAATGCGTATTGAAATTATACCCTGTCTTCAAGACAACTATAGCTATTTAATAATAGACGAAAGTAACAATTTTGCGTGTGTTGTAGATCCTAGTGAGTCTCAACCAATAATAAGTTTCCTAGAAAATAAAAATATAAAATTAAAATATATTCTTAATACTCATCATCATTATGATCATATCGGAGGAAATCAAGAATTAAAAAAAAAATATGGATCAATTGTTGTAGGTTTTAAAGGAGACTCAAAAAGAATACCTGGAATTGACATATTGTTAGAAGACAATCAAATATGGAAAGCTGAAAACTTTGAAGCTAAAATTATGCATATACCTGGACACACTTCAGGCCATATTTGTTTTAATTTTTTCAAAGAAAAATTAGTTTTTACTGGAGATACACTTTTCTCACTTGGCTGTGGAAGAATATTTGAGGGCTCTTATGAGGAAATGTTTGAATCTTTAAACAAAATTAAATTATTACCAAAAGATACAAAAATTTATTGTGGTCATGAATACACTCTTAATAATGCAAAATTTTGTAAAAAATATGATTCTGAGAACAAAGATTTACAAAAAAAAATAGAAAAAATAGAAAAATTAAGAAAAAATGGAATTCCTACCATACCCTCAACTTTAAAAGAGGAATTGGAGTGTAATATATTTTTAAGAGCAAAAGATGTAAAAACCTTTTCAAAATTAAGAGATTTTAAGGATATTTTCTAATTAATTCGGCTTGACTAAAGGCTGACTACAACTATATTGCGGTAACTTTAAATTAAATCATACTATGTCATACGCGGTAATAAAAACAGGTGGAAAACAGTATAAAGTAAAATCTGGAGAAATTCTAAAGATTGAAAAACTACCAGACTCCAAACCTGAGACTAAAATAGAGTTTAATGAAATTTTAGCGTACGGTGATAATAAATCAATTGAAATTGGAACTCCAAATGTTGAAGGTGCAAAAGTAGAGGCTGATTTAATTAAAAATAGTAAAAATAGAACTATTTTAATTTTTAAAAAAAGAAGAAGACAAAATTCAAGAAGAAAAAATGGGCATAGACAAGAATATTCTATGATAAGAATTAACAAAATTTTTTCAAAAGATGGTAAGTTGTTATCAGAAGCTGAAAAAATTTCTAAAACTTCAAAAAAAGAAGAAGTTAAGGAAGCAGTAAGCAAATAGTTATTAGGTAAATTATGGCAACAAAAAAAGCAGGTGGATCATCACGAAACGGACGAGATAGTGCCGGTAGAAGACTTGGTGTAAAAAAGTATGGTGGTGAAACAGTAATTCCTGGAAACATAATTGTTAGACAAAGAGGGACTAAGATTTTTCCAGGTGAAAATGTTGGTATGGGTAAAGATCATTCAATATTTTCAGTTGTTAAAGGGAAAGTTGTCTTCAAAAAATCTAAATCAGATAGAACTTTCGTTTCTGTAAAGCCCAATTAATAGTACAACCAATTAAAATAGATGTTGTATTATGAAATTTCTCGATCAAGTTAAAATTTATATCAAAGCTGGAAACGGTGGAGATGGATCTCCTAGTTTTAGAAGAGAGAAATATGTTGAGTTTGGTGGACCGGATGGTGGGGATGGTGGAAAAGGTGGATCAATTATTTTAAAATCAGAGGAAAATTTAAATACCCTTATTGATTATCGATATCAACAGCACCACAAAGCCGGACGTGGCGAAAATGGTTCTAGTCAAAATCGAACAGGAAAAGGTGGTGAAGATTTAATTTTAAAAGTTCCTCTAGGTACACAGGTATTTGAAGAGGATAACAAAACTCTTCTTTTCGATTTTAATAAAAAAGGTGAAGAATATGTTGCGGCTGCTGGTGGAAAAGGAGGTTTAGGAAACACAAGATTTAAAAGTTCTACAAATAGAGCTCCAAGAAAATTCACTAAAGGCACTATTGGAGAAGAATTTACAATATGGCTTCAATTAAAAACAATTGCTGATATCGGTATTATTGGATTGCCAAATGCAGGAAAATCAAGTTTGTTAGCAGCGTTAACAAACGCAAATCCAAAAATTGCAAATTACAAATTTACAACTATTAATCCAAACCTCGGTGTAGCTTCTTACGATGATAAAGAAATTACCATTGCAGATATTCCAGGATTAGTAGAAGGAGCTCACGAAGGTATAGGCTTAGGAATACAATTTTTAAAACATATAGAGAGATGTAAGTCTTTACTGCACTTAATTGATGTCACCAACTTAGATCTGAATGAGTCTTATAATCAGGTGAAAAATGAATTAAAAAGCTACAGTGCAAAGTTATTAGAAAAAAAAGAACTAATTGTGCTTAATAAAATTGATTTGATTGATAAAGAAACAGCAAATGAAGTTATAGATCATTTTTCAAAGGGTAAAAATTGTGAGATTATGACAATGACAACTCTAGAAAAAAAGTCTGTATCAAAAATTAAAGCAAAACTTTTGTCTTATGTATCTTAAAAACTCAAAAATAATTGTTGTCAAAATTGGATCATCACTTCTAGTTGATCAAAATAAAAAAATTAGAAAACAATGGTTATCTAGTTTTGCAAAAGACATTAAAAAATTAAGAGATAAAAATCAAAAAGTAGTTATTGTTAGCTCTGGTGCTATAGCTTTGGGTTGCAAGAAAATGAATTATAACAAAAAAAATATCAAATTAGATAAGAGTCAAGCTATTGCTTCTATTGGTCAAATAGAGCTGATGAATTTATTTTCACAAACTTTCTCAAAATATAAATTAAATATTTCTCAGATTTTACTTACGTTAGAAGATACTGAGGAAAGAAGAAGATCTCTCAATGCAAAACGAACTTTTGATAATCTTTTTGAACTTGGTTTTATTCCTGTAGTCAATGAAAACGACACTATAGCAACGAGTGAAATAAAATATGGAGATAATGATAGATTGGCATCTAGGGTTGCACAAATTACAAACGCAGATACCTTAATTTTATTATCTGATGTTGATGGTTTGTATACAAAAAATCCTAAAATTTTTAAGGATGCTAAACTAATAAAGAAGATTGATGATCTAAAAAAAGATCTAAAAAAAATTTATATTAAAGGTGTAAATGAATATGGAAGTGGTGGTATGCATACAAAAATTGAAGCAGCAAAAATATGTCAACTTGCTGGTACTAGTATGGTTATTGCAAATGGACTATATTCAAATCCTATTTCAAAAATAATTGAAAAAAATAATTGTACCTGGTTTAGTTCAAAAATTTCAAAGTTAGATGCTAGAAAAAAATGGATAATAAGTTCTGTAGCACCTAAAGGAGCATTAATAATTGATGATGGTGCTAAAAAAGCATTGAAATCTGGAAAAAGTTTGTTAGCAGCAGGAATTAGAAAAGTTTCGGGGAGATTTAACAAAGGTGATCATATTAAAGTATTAGATAAAAAAAATAATGAATGTGCTAGAGGGTTAAGTTCCTTTACTTCTGATGAGGTGACTAAAATTATGGGTCATCACTCTAATGAAATTGAAAAATTATTAGGCTATGTTGCAAAATCAGAAGTTATTCATAAAGATGATATGGTGGAAATTTAAATGATTAAATATATGAATTTAATTGGAACAAAAGCTCGAAAAGCTAGTGAGTATAAAGTTACAACTGAAGTAAAAAATAAAGTCTTAAATGATTACGCAAAATTAATTAAGAATGAAAAAAAATTTATTATTAATCAAAATTCAAAAGATATTAATTACGCAAGAAAAAAAGGGTTAAAAGAAAACTTAATCAAAAGACTTCATTTAAATGAAAATAAATTAGATGGAATTATAAATTCTATTTTAAAAATAGCTAAATTAAAGGACCCTATAGATAACACTTTAGAAAAATGGAAAAGACCAAATGGTTTGAATATTAAAAGAGTGTCAATACCAATTGGAGTTATTGGGGTTATTTATGAAAGTAGACCAAATGTAACTTCAGATGTTGCTAGTCTTTGTTTTAAATCTGGGAATGTAGTGATTTTGAAAGGAGGCTCTGAAGCCATAAATTCAAATAAAGCTTTAGCTAAGTTGTTTAGAAAAGCACTTAAAAAAAATAAAGTTGATGAAAACTTTATACAATTTATCGAATCAAAACAAAGGAAGCTTGTAGATATTATGCTTTCTAAGATGAAAAAATATATCGATGTGATCATACCTCGTGGTGGAAAAAATTTAGTTAAAAAAGTTTTAGAATTGTCCAAAGTACCTATAATTGGACATTTAGAGGGACTTTGTCATACTTATATAGATAAAGATGCAGAATTAAAAATGGCTAAAGAAGTTGTCTATAACGCTAAATTAAGAAATACAAGCATTTGTGGTGCAACTGAAACTATTCTTATTCATAAAAATATAATCAAAAAATTTAGTAACCCTATTTTGGAGGCACTTGAAAATAGTGGTTGTAAATTAATTGGCGATAAAATTTTGAAGAGTTATTACAAAGGTAAAGTATATCCCGCAAAAGAAAAAGATTGGTCAACTGAATATTTAGCATCAATTGTATCTGTTAAAGTTGTTAAAAATTCTGAAGAGGCAATTAAACATATCAACAAATATGGAACTATGCACACTGACTCCATCATTACAAAAAATAAAAAGACAGCAAATTATTTCTTAAAAAATGTTAAAAGCTCGATTGCAATGCATAATACCTCAACTCAATTTGCTGACGGTGGTGAATTTGGATTTGGTGGAGAAGTTGGAATTTCTACTAACACACTACCACCAAGAGGTCCAGTAGGTTTAAATCAATTGATTTCATATAAATATGAAATCACTAGTAATGGTAAAATAAGAAATTAAATTGAATAACACAAAAATAAAAATTGGTGTATTGGGTGGATCGTTTGATCCTGCTCACAAAGGTCATTTGGCAATTTCTAAGGAAGCAAAAAAAAGATTTAAACTCAAAAAAGTTATTTGGGCAATTACAAAAAAAAATCCATTTAAAATAGAGAGCAAGACATCTGTTGCTAACAGAATTAAATTTTGTAAAAAAATAATTGGTACAAATTCATTTATTAAGGTTAAATTTTATGAAAAAATTATTAAATCAAATAAAACTATAAATTTAATCAATCATTTAAAAAAAGATAAAAACATTGAAATTTATTTTTTAATGGGTGCCGACAACCTTATTAATTTTCATAAGTGGCATAAATCTAAATTAATTTCACAAAAATGTAATATTCTAGTTTTCGACCGACATGGGTATAAAAAAAATTCTTTAAAATCAAAGACATTTAAGCAACTTAGTAAGGCTAATCTAGAGTTTATTGAGTTTAATAAAGTCAACATTTCATCTTCTCAATTAAGAAAAATTTGATAATCTAAAATCTATTAATGGACAAAATTTCAGACTTAAAAGAAATTGTAATCAACACACTAGATCTCAATAAAGCTCAAGACATTGTAACTATTGATCTTAAAGACAAAAGTTCTATGGCAGATTACATGATCATTGCAAGTGGAACTTCATCTAGACATATCCAATCTTTATCAGAACAAGTTTTAGAAAAACTTAAAAATAACGGTGTAAAAGACTCGAAAATCGAAGGCAAAGAAAGCGGAGAATGGAAGCTTGTTGATGGGATTGATTTGATTGTTCATATTTTTCACCCAGAGAAAAGAAAATTTTACGAATTAGAGAAAATTTGGTCAGAACTAATTCCAAAAGAAAAAGTGATGATATGAAAAAAATTAAATTTTTATCACTAATTTTTTTTTCTATTTTTTTTTTAAATAAAACAGTTATTTCAGCTGAAATTGATATTTATAAAAAAATTGACCTTTTCGGTGAAGTTCTAGAAAAAATAAATAAAGAATATGTTGATGAGATCGATCAATCTGAAAGCATGGATTCTGCGATTAATGGTCTTTTACAATCACTCGATCCATATTCAGCATACATGTCTCCTAAAATTTTTGAGGAAATGCAAACTGAGACTAAAGGAGAGTTTGGAGGACTTGGAATAGAAGTAAGTATGGAAGCTGGTGTAGTAAAGGTTATTTCTCCTATAGATGATACTCCAGCATCTAGAGCTGGATTAAAAGCTGGAGACTACATTGTAAAAATTGACAATATTCAAGTTCAAGGAAAGTCATTAAGCGAAGCTGTTGATATTATGAGAGGTCCAGTAGGAACTTCTATTGAGCTTATTGTGAGAAGAAGGGGTGTTAAAAAAGCATTAACATTTAATATCGTTAGAGAAGTTATTCAAGTCCAATCAGTCAAATCTGAAATTATAGACAAGAGTATTGGATACATTAGGCTTACTTCATTCAACGATAACAGCAGTGATCAAATAGAAAAACAAATTAAAAAACTTAAAAAAAATAAAAACTTAAATTCCTTTATTTTAGATTTAAGAAATAATCCTGGAGGTCTTTTATCTCAAGCTATTAAAATCTCTGATTTTTTTCTAGAAAATGGAGAAATAGTTTCCACAAAGAGCAGAAAAAAATCTGAAAATAGAAAGTGGTTTGCGCAAAAAGGCGATATTACAGATGGAAAGACTTTGTTGATTTTAATTAATTATGGATCAGCGTCAGCATCCGAAATAGTAGCTGGAGCTTTAAAGGATCATAAGAGAGCTATTATTGTTGGTGAAAATAGCTTTGGGAAAGGCTCGGTTCAATCAATAATTCCTCTTAGAAACCGTGGTGCGATACGTCTTACGGTATCAAAATACTATTTGCCTTCAGGAAAATCTATTTCTGAAGTAGGTGTTAGACCTGATATCGAAGTTAATGAAGAAGGTGATGATTTTAGAATAAAAACTGATACTGATAATCAATTAAACTACGCTATTAAGTTACTTAACGGATAATATGAATAAAAATTTTAAAGATTTACCACTGAGAAGTGGGGTCGGAATTGTGTTATTGAATAAACAAAATAAAGTATTCGTAGCAAAAAGAATAGATAATCCTAAAAATTTTTGGCAAATGCCTCAAGGTGGTGTTGATGAAGGAGAAGATAATTTAAAAGCTGCATTTAGAGAACTAGAGGAAGAAACAAGCATCAAAAGCGTAGAACTTATAAAAGAGCTAGATGGTACATTAACCTATGATTTACCTGATAGATTACTAGGTATCATTTGGAAAGGTAAGTACAAAGGTCAAAAGCAAAAATGGTTTTTAATGAGATTTATTGGAAATGATAATGAAATAAACATAAATACATCTAATCCAGAGTTTTTGGATTGGAAGTGGATTGACTTAGATTTAATTACTGATGTAGTGGTTGATTTTAAACATCATGTTTACAAAGAACTTAAAGAAAAAGTAAAAAAATTAATTTAAAGTTTTTAAAACTTCAACTTTTTGATCTGCTAAATATTTAGATTGATCGTTAATATCAGTTTTATTAGCCTCTTCTTCTGCCTGTTTAAGTAAATCTTGTTGCTTTGATTTATCCATATCAGCAAGATTAAAAATTGTACTTGTTAAAATAGATAGATTATTATTTTTGAACTCAACAATACCATCTTCAACATAGTAATTTTCATCACCTGATTTTGATAAAATCTTAATTATCCCAGGTTTCAAAAAGGAAATAATAGAAATATGATCCTTCAATATTCCCATCTCTCCTTCAAAAGCAGGAACCACAACTTCTGAAACATCATCTTTTACTAAAAAAGATTTTTCAGGATTTACTATTTCAACTTTAAACTCTTCGCTCATTAAGCAGCAGCTTCTTGTTCCATTTTCTTAGCTTTTTCTATAGCTTCTTCAATTGTTCCAACCATATAAAAAGCAGCTTCAGGTAAGTGGTCATACTCACCTTTACAAATTGCATCAAAACCTTTGATAGTTGAGTCTAGATCAACAAGTTTTCCTGGAGAACCAGTAAATACCTCTGCAACAAAGAATGGTTGAGATAAAAATCTCTGGATTTTTCTAGCTCTTGCCACAACTAGTTTATCTTCTTCAGATAATTCATCCATACCAAGAATAGCTATAATATCTTGTAATGATTTATATGATTGTAGAATTCTTTGAACATCTCTTGCTACTCTATAATGCTCATCTCCAACAATTCTTGGATCCAAAATTCTTGATGTAGAATCAAGTGGATCTACTGCAGGATAAATACCAATTTCAGCAATTTGTCTTGAAAGAACAGTCGTTGCATCTAAGTGAGCAAATGATGTCGCTGGAGCAGGATCAGTTAAATCATCAGCAGGCACATAAATTGCTTGTACAGATGTAATTGACCCTTTGTTTGTAGTCGTAATTCTTTCTTGTAAGTTACCCATGTCAGTAGCTAATGTCGGTTGATATCCAACAGCAGATGGAATTCTTCCTAACAAAGCTGAAACCTCTGATCCTGCCTGAGTAAATCTAAAAATATTATCTACGAAGAAAAGTACGTCCTGACCTTCCTGGTCTCTGAAGTATTCAGCTACAGTTAATCCTGTAAGTGCAACTCTTGCTCTTGCTCCAGGAGGTTCATTCATCTGTCCATAAACTAAAGCAGCTTTTGAACCAGCTCCTTCTTTTTTAATTACTCCAGACTCAATCATTTCATGATAAAGGTCATTTCCTTCTCTAGTTCTCTCTCCAACTCCTGCGAAAACTGAAAAACCACCATGAGCTTTTGCAACGTTATTAATTAATTCCATAATTAAAACTGTTTTTCCTACTCCTGCTCCACCGAATAATCCAATCTTTCCACCTTTTGCATAAGGCGCAAGCAAATCAATAACTTTAATACCTGTTACAAGTATTTCAGTTTCTGTTGATTGGTCATTAAATTCAGGTGCAGCTCTATGAATTGGCCAACTTTCTTTAGTCTTAACCTCACCTCTTTCGTCAATTGGTTCACCAATTACATTTATAATTCTTCCAAGTGTTTCAGGTCCAACTGGAACTTGAATAGGAGCTTTGGTATTAGCAACTTCATCACCTCTTTTTAATCCCTCAGTAGCATCCATAGCAATTGTTCTAACAGTAGTTTCACCTAAGTGTTGTGCTACCTCTAAAACTAGTCTGTTATCACCATTTTTACATTCCAATGCTGTTAAAATTTCTGGTAGTTCACCATCAAATTTTACGTCTACTACCGCTCCAATAACTTGTGTGATTATTCCTTTGCTCATAATTATAAACTTTCTGCTCCTGATATGATTTCTATTAGTTCTTTTGTAATTGCTGCCTGACGACTTCTATTATATTCGATAGTAAGTTTGTCAACCATTTCACCTGCGTTTCGGGTCGCATTATCCATTGCACTCATTCTAGACCCTTGTTCGCTAGCTGAATTCTCTAACATAGCCTTAAATATTTGCGTAGAAATATTTTTTGGCAATAAATTGCTTAAAATTTCATCTTCATCTGGTTCAAATTCGTAACTTTCTTCTGAACTGATTTCTTCTCCTTCATTATTTAAAGGGATAATTTGCTGTGCTTGAGGAATTTGAGTAATTACATTTTTAAATTGGTTATAAAAAATTGTACAAACATCAAATTCACCTTCCTCGAATTTTTCAATTACCATTTTCCCAACTTTGTCAGCATCAAAATAATTTGCATTTTTAGATTCTTTGAAAGAAATATTTTCAATTATTTTGTCACCATAAACTCTTTTTAATTGATCATTTCCTTTTGAGCCTACTGTAATAATTTTAAGCTCTTTACCTTCATCTAAAATTTTTGCAAAATAACTTTTAGCTTTTTTAATAATATTAGAATTAAATCCACCACATAAACCTCTATCAGAAGTCATCACCACACAAAGATGAGTTTTTTCCTGACCAGTCCCTGACAATAACTTTGGTGCATTTTCTTTATCAGATATTCCATTTGATAAATTTAAAATAACATTATTCATTTTTTCAGAATATGGTCTTCCCTTCTCAGCGCTTTCTTGAGCTCTTCTTAATTTAGCTGCTGCAACCATTTTCATAGCTTTAGTAATTTTTTGTGTAGACTTTACACTAGCTATTCTTTTTTTTAGGTCGTCTAAACTTGCCATAAATTATTAAGATTTAAAATTTCCTTTTAATTGAGTGATTACCTCAACAAGTAATTTTTCTTTATCTTCCTCAAGTTTTCCTGAACTTAAAATTGATTCGATAATTTCAGGCTTATCTGATTTACATTTTTCAATAATTTTGCTCTCAAATTCAGCAACATCTTTTAGATCAATATCATCCAGATAACCTTTTACTCCACAAAATACTGAAATAACTTGTTCTGCAACAGTCATAGGTGAATATTGTTTTTGTTTTAGAAGTTCAGTTAGTTTAGAGCCTCTATTTAAAAGCTGCTGAGTAGATGCATCTAAATCAGATCCAAATTGAGCAAAAGCTGCCATTTCTCTATATTGTGCTAGCTCTAATTTCATTGAACCAGAAACTTTTTTCATCGCCTTTGTTTGAGCTGATGAACCAACCCTAGATACTGATAAACCTACGTTAATTGCAGGTCTTATTCCTTGGTTAAATAGTTCTGTTTCAAGGAAAATTTGTCCATCTGTAATTGAAATAACGTTAGTTGGAATAAACGCGGATACGTCTCCACCTTGTGTTTCAATAATTGGCAGTGCAGTAAGTGATCCACCACCATGTTCGTCACTTAATTTAGCTGCTCTTTCAAGTAATCTACTATGAAGATAAAATACATCTCCAGGATAAGCCTCACGTCCTGGGGGTCTTCTTAATAGCAATGACATTTGTCTATAAGCAACTGCTTGTTTAGACAAATCATCATAAATTATTAACGCATGCATTCCATTGTCTCTAAAATACTCACCCATAGCACAACCTGTGTATGGTGCTAAGAATTGTAAAGGAGCAGAGTCAGATGCAGTAGCAGCAACGATTGTTGTGTACTCCATGGCTCCAGCTTCTTCTAATGTTTTTTGAATTTGTCTTACTGTTGATCTTTTTTGCCCAACTGCAACGTATATACAATACAGTTTTTGTTTTTCATCACCGGATTCATTGATTTTTTTTTGATTAATAATTGCATCTACTGCAACTGCTGTTTTACCAGTTTGTCTATCACCAATAATTAATTCCCTTTGCCCTCTTCCAATCGGTACTAGACTATCAATTGATTTAAGACCAGTTTGCATTGGTTCACTAACTGACTGACGTGGGATAATACCAGGAGCTTTTACTTCAACCCTGCTTTTTTTAATTCCTTTATCTAATGGTCCTTTTCCATCGATAGGATTTCCTAACCCATCCACTACTCTTCCTAATAATTCTTTTCCAACTGGAGTATCAACAATATTACCCGTTCTTTTTACTACATCACCTTCTTTAACATTTCTGTCATCACCAAAAATTACGACACCAACGTTTTCACTTTCTAAGTTAAGAGCCATACCTTTTGAACCATCTGCAAACTCTACCATTTCACCAGCTTGAACATTATCCAAACCATAAATCCTAGCAATACCATCTCCAACTGATAAAACTTGACCAACTTCTGTGACTTCTGCTTTATCACCAAAATTTTTAATTTGTTCTTTTAATATTTTTGTAACTTCTGAAGGATTTATTTCCATTTATGCCTCTATCATTCTATTTTCGATTTGTTGTAATTTATTTTTAATTGAGGTATCGACCATAGTACTTCCTACCTGTACTACCAAACCTCCTATTAAACTTTCATCATGTTTGTAGTTTAATTTTATTTTTGAGCTAAAATTTTTTGTTAACTCCTCTGTAATTTTTGTAATTTCTTCATTAGATAATTCTTTTGCTGATTTTAATTCTGCCTTAAGTTCACCTCTTTTTCTTGAACAAATCTCAATAAAGCTTTTAAGGATACGTTCAATAAAAAAGAAACGTCTTTTTTGAATTAAAAAACTTAAAAAATTTTTAAATAAAGACTCAAATTTATTATTTTCAGAGATTGTATTGATTACTTTTAATAAATCTTCCTGGCTTGTAGTTGGATCTTTAATCAAATTAGAAAAATCTTCACTTTGCTCAATTAAATTAAGAATAGATGAAGATTGATCTTCGATCTGACTTAAAAGATTATTTTCCTCTGAAAGTTCAAAAAGCGCAAGAGAGTACCTTTCAGCTGAAGTTATTGAAAATCCGGTATCTTTACTCAACTTGGTTCCTCTATAATGTTGAAGATTATTTAAAAATCACGCCCTAAATAGCATATGACCCTTATGTCTTCAAGTAGCGGATTCATTAAAAAGGCCTCTTTTTTGTGGTTAATTGAAGTTAATTGGGTCAACATCAACTGAAAGTTTTATTCCAGAAGAAAATTTATATTTTAGAATAATTTTTGCAAGAGAACTCTGTAGTTTCATAGATTTTGAACCTCTTATCAAAAATCTTATTCTAAATTTTCTTTTTAATCTAAATAATGGGGCATTCACTGGACCTAATATTTTTCCTTCTATTTTGTTTTCAATAAAATTTTTAAAATTAATAGCTTCTTTTTCTAATTTAATTTCATTATCTCCCGTTAAGATTAAAGAAATAAATCTTTGAAATGGGGGTAGCTTATTTTTTTTTCTTACCTCCAGTTCTCTTTCTAGAAAAACATCTGGATTTTTACTTGTAATTTCTGATATCATCTTAGTATTATTTTCATAGGTTTGAAAATATACGGTTGCTGGTTTTCCAGTTCTTCCTGCTCGTCCTGAAAGTTGATGATAAAGCTGTAAATTTTTTTCCGCACTTCTTAAATCATGTCCTTGAGATGAAAGATCAATATCAACAACTACAATGCAATTTAAGCTTGGAAAATGAAAACCTTTTGAGATTAATTGAGTACCAACTAAAATATGCGTTTCATTATTAATAATTTTATCTATTTTTTCTTTAGAATTTTTTTTATTCATTGTATCACTTGAAAAAATTTCTATTTTTTTACCTGGAAATTTTCTTTTTACCTCTTCTGAAATTCTCTCAACACCAGGACCACTAAAAATAAATTCACAATTACCTTCTTTTGTACAATCCCTTTTAAGATCAGATCTGTACCCACAATAATGGCACAATAAGTTATTTTTATTTTTATGATAAACTAAATTAATACTACAGTTTGGACATGTGAAACTTGTAAAACACTTATTGCATAAAGCATTTGGAGAAAAACCTCTTCTATTTAAAAAAAACAAAACTTGATCTTTTTTTTCTAAATGTAAATTTACTTTTTCAATAATTTTATTTGATAGCCATGATTGTTTTTCAAGTTTTGTATTATTTAAATTAATAATTTCATAATTAGGTAAAGCTGCATTTTGATATCTTTCATTTAATCTAGAAACCTCGTATTTACCTTTTTTAATATTTTCAAAAGTTTCTATAGATGGAACAGCAGTAATCAAGTTGATTGGAATATTTTCAAAAAATGCTCTAGAAATTGCCATATCACGAGCATTGTAGGTTATGCCCTCATCCTGTTTAAATGATTGATCGTGTTCCTCATCAACAATTATCATTCCTAATTTTTTAAATGGTAAAAACAGTGAAGATCTTGCGCCAATAATTATTTTTATTTTACCGTTAGAAACGCCGCTCCAAATTAATTCTTTCTTTTTTTTTGAAATACCCGAATGCCAAACTGCAGGTTTAAAACCAAAATATTCTAAAAATTTTTGTTCAAACTGGCTGGTTAGACCAATTTCTGGTAATAAAATTAATCCTTGAAAACCTTTCTCTATCAGTGGTTTTAACGCTTCAAAATAAACTAAAGTTTTACCTGATCCAGTGGTGCCTTGCAAAACATGAACTTTAAATTTTTTATTTGAAACATTCATTTTTTTTAGAGATTTATTTTGATCACCAGATAGCTTGATTAAGTTTTGTTTAATTTTGCTATCGAATATTTGATAAAGTTGAGTTTCTTTATTCTCTATTGCCTTACTGCTTATGAGCACTAACTTTAATGCCATACCCTTTGGGATAAGATTATATTCTGCAAACCAATTTAAAAAGTTTATTGTATTTTTTTTTATTGGAGTAACGTCTAATTTCTTTATTACATTTTTAGTCTTAAAATTTTTATTGTTATTTTTTTCAAATTCGTCCCAAACAACACCAGTGATTTTGGATTTTCCAAAAGGCACAAGTACATAATCACCAACTTTAAGATTTAAATTACTTTCATAAGTAAACGGATAATTAAAAATATTTGGTACAAGAATCGGAAATTTCATATTTTTATAATATGAAAAAAAATTAAGAGTGTATTGCTCTTTTATCTACTGATAAAGCGGCTTCTTTAACTGCTTCTGAAAAAGTTGGATGAGCATGACAAGTTCGGGCTATGTCCTCTGCGCTTGCACCAAATTCCATTGCAACACCTATCTCTGCAATTAATTCTCCTGCATGAGGCCCAATTATATGTGCACCTAATACTTTATCTGTTTGCTCATCAGCTAAAATTTTAACAAAACCTTCTGCATCATCGATAGCCTTGGCTCTAGAATTAGCCATAAATGAAAATTTCCCTACTTTATATTTTTTATTCAATTCTTTTAATTGTTCCTCAGTTTTACCGATTGATGCTACTTCAGGTGTTGTATAAACCACTCCTGGGATTGTATCGTAATTTACATGCCCAGATTGACCAACTATATTTTCTGCAACTGCTATACCTTCATCCTCTGCTTTATGAGCAAGCATTGGACCAACAATGACATCACCTATTGCATAAATATTTTCAACGTTTGTCTTAAAACTTTTATCAGTTTTAATTCTATTTCTCTCATCAAGATCTACTCCTACAGACTCTAAATTTAAACCATCTGTATTAGGTTTTCTGCCAACAGAAATTAAAACAACATCACACTCGAAATTATTTTTATTACCATCTTTATCTACTGTTGAAACCACTACACCTGCTGCATTTTTTTTAATTGTTTCAACTTTATTTTGCATATTAAATTTCATTCCCTGTTTTTTTAAAATTTTCATAAATTCTGAAGAGATTTCTTTATCCATTCCAGGTGTAATATGATCTAAAAATTCAACAACTTGTACCTCTGCACCAAGTCTTGACCATACAGATCCCATCTCCAACCCTATATAACCTCCTCCTACTACAACCATTTTCTTAGGTACCTTCTCTAACTTTAAAGCACCTGTTGACGAGACAATTGTTTTCTCATCTATTTCTATTCCTGGTAATGAAACTGGAACTGATCCTGTTGCAATAACTGTTTTTTCTGTTTGGATAATGATTTCTTTATTTTTATCATCCTTTATTAAAATTTCATTTTTAGATTTAAAACTTCCGTGTCCTTTAAAGTAAGTAACTTTGTTTTTTTTCAAAAGAAATTCAACACCTTTTGTAAGAACTGTTACAGCTTTATCTTTGCTTTTCATCATTTTGTCTAAATTTAATTTTACTTCACCTACTTCAATACCTTTGTTTGATAAACTTTTTACTTTGTGAAATTCTTCAGACAAATTAAGTAAGCTTTTTGATGGGATACAGCCAACATTTAAGCAAGTGCCTCCTAAAGACCCTCTAGACTCTATACATGCAGTTTTTAATCCTAATTGAGCAAGTCTGATTGCGCACACATAACCACCCGGTCCACCTCCTATAACTACAGCTTGAAATTTTTCTGACATTTAAATATCTAAAAACAACCTTCTAGGGTCTTCTAAGTTTTCTATAATCATTTTAAGGAAAGATACAGACTCTTTTCCATCAATAATTCTATGATCATAAGATAATGCTAAATACATAATTGGTCTTATTTTAATTTCACCATCTATAACGACAGGTCTTTCAACTATATTATGCATACCTAGCACTCCAGATTGAGGTAAATTTAGTATCGGAGTTGAAAGCATAGACCCATACACACCTCCATTACTTATCGTAAATGTTCCTCCCTGAAGGTCTTCAATGGTTAACTTTCCATCTCTAGCTTTTTCTGAAATTTCTTTAATATTTTTTTCAATATCAGCAAAAGATAATTCATCTGCATTTCTTAAAACAGGAACAACCAAACCTTTGTCTGTTCCAACAGCAAAACTAATATTGTAATAATTTTTGTAGATAATCTCATCACCATCTATTTCTGCATTCACAGCAGGGAAATTTTTTAATGCAACCACACATGCTTTTACAAAGAAAGACATAAATCCTAATTTTATTCCATAACGAGATTGGAAATCCTCTTGATTTTCTTTCCTCATTTCCATTACGCTACTCATATCAACTTCGTTAAATGTTGTTAAAAGAGCGGCATTCTCTTGAGCTTGCTTTAATCTTTTCGCAATAGTTTGTCTCAATCTGGTCATTTTAATTCGTTCTTCTTCGCCATATTGAATTTTTCTTTCAGATGGTTTTGGATTTGCTCCCATCAAACTTATTAAATCTCCTTTTAAAACTCTTCCATCTTTGCCTGAGCCTTGAATTGAATTAATATCAATATTATTTTCAGCAACTATTTTTCTCACTGCTGGAGACAAGGTTGGATTCATATCTCTTTTTGGAGCAACTTCTGTTTTAACTTCCTCTGTTAAGACTAGAGGTTTTTCTTTAGATTTTTTGATTTCTTTTTCTTCAAATATTTTTGGTTCTTTTTTACTAGCATCTAATTTTATTACATTGCTCTCTTTAGGAGTAATTTGTTCTTTCTTTATTTCTTCTTTCTTTATTGGTGCAGATTTAACCGCCCCACTATCTACTGATACAGAACCTAATAATGCTCCTACTTCAACAACCGATCCATCTTGTGAATTAATTTCAGTTAATACTCCAGAAATTGGTGATGGCACTTCTAAATTTACTTTATCTGTTTCAAGTTCAACAATTGGCTCATCTGCTTCAACTGCATCGCCTGGATTTTTAAGCCATTTTGCAACAGTCGCTTCTGTTATACTTTCGCCAAGGACTGGTACTACTATTTTTTCACTCATAATAATTAATCAAACACCTCGTTAATTATTTCTTGTTGTTGAGAATTATGCCTTTTGGCGTATCCTGTTGCAGGAGTTGCATCTGGGCTTCTTCCTATATAAGAAATTTTGTTATTATTAGCCTTTAAAGTGTCTAATGTCCATTGGATATAATCTCTTACTGAAAACCAGGCACCCATATTTTTTGGTTCTTCTTGACACCAAAAAAATTGAGCATTTTTAGCATATGGTTTTAACTCCTTAACTAAAGCTTTTGCTGGAAATGGATACAATTGTTCTATTCTATACATCACAACATCATCTCTTTTTAGCTTTTCTCTAGCATCTAATAAGTCAAAATATACTTTTCCAGAACAAAGAATTACTTTCTTAATTTTAGAACTTTCTTTTAGTTCAATAAATCCTTTAGACTTAGGGTCAATAGCATGGTCCCATAGAACTCTATGAAAGGTATTGTTTTTGTTAAAATCTTCTAAATTTGATACACAGTATTTATTTCTTAATAGTGATTTTGGTGTCATTATAATTAGAGGCTTCCTAAAACTTCTATGCATTTGTCTTCTCAAAGCATGAAAGTAATTTGCTGGGGTTGTGCAATTCATTACCTGCATATTGTCGTTTGAGCATAATTGTAAAAATCTCTCTAATCTTGCTGAAGAATGTTCTGGTCCTTGTCCCTCATATCCATGAGGTAACAACATTACTATACCAGATGCTCTATTCCATTTTCTTTCCCCAGACGCAATAAATTGATCAATTACTACTTGAGCTCCATTTGCAAAATCACCAAATTGAGCCTCCCAAAGAGTAAGAGTGTTTGGTTCCACAAGACTGTAACCGTATTCAAAACCTAAAACCGCAAGTTCAGATAAAAAACTATCTACTACTTCAAAATGCTTTTGATTATCAGAAATATTATTAAGAGGAACATACCTGGAGTTATCTAGTTGATTTCTTAAAACAGAATGTCGTTGACTGAATGTCCCTCTACCAGAATCCTGTCCTACAAGTCTGACTGGATATCCTTCTTCAAGCAATGATCCAAAAGCAAGTGCTTCTGCTGAAGACCAATCAATTCCAGTACCTTTTTCAATACTTTCTTTTCTAGCATTAAATATTTTAGAGATAGTTTTATGAATATTTTTTTCTTCAGGTATAACATTGATTTTATCTGAAATTAATTTTAATTTGTTTTCATCATAGCCCGTTATACCTCTTTTATCTTTACCTCTTTCAGGTTTATATCTTGACCAAGTTCCTTCAAACCATTCTATTTTAGGATTATAATCTTTTGCACTCTTATATTGTTCATCAAGTAAATCCTTAAATGATTTAACGTTTTGATTTAATAATTCTTGCGTTATAGAGTTTTCATTTACAAGTTTATTTCCATAAATCTTATAAACGCTAGGATGTGATCTAATTTTTTTATACATTAAAGGTTGGGTAAATGAAGGCTCATCTCCCTCATTATGTCCAAACCTTCTGTAACAAATTAGGTCTACAACTACGTCTCTGTTAAATTTTAAACGAAATTCTGTTGCTATTCTAGTCGCATAAACAACTGCTTCTGGATCATCTCCATTAACATGAAGGATCGGTGCTTCTACCATTTTTGCAACATCTGATGGGTAAGGTGAGGACCTAGCAAATCTTGGACTAGTAGTAAATCCTATCTGATTATTTACAATAATATGAATTGTTCCACCAGTATTGTGACCTGGTAATCCAGACATCGCAAAACATTCAGCTACAACTCCTTGACCAGCAAAAGCTGCATCTCCATGAATTAGTATTGGTATAACTTTGTTTCTCTCTTTATCTTGATGGAAAAATTGTTTAGCTCTTGTCTGTCCTAAAACTACAGGGTTAACAGCCTCTAAATGTGAGGGGTTATCTGTTAAACTTACATGAACTGAGTTTCCATCAAACTCTCTATCTGATGATGCTCCAAGATGATATTTTACATCTCCAGCGCTATCTTCGGTGTCAGAACTAAACTCACCAGCAAATTCGTTAAAAATTCTTTTATAAGATTTTTGCAAAACATTTGCCAATACATTAAGTCTGCCTCTATGAGACATGCCTATCTTAACCTCTTTTATATTATTTTGGCCACCAATTTTTATTATTTGTTCAAGAGCAGGTATTAGACTTTCTCCTCCGTCTAAACCAAACCTTTTTGTTCCCACATACTTGGTAGCTAAAAATTTTTCAAATCCTTCTGCTTGTACTAATTTATTTAAAATTGCCTCCTTACCATTTTTTGTAAACTGAAGTGCATTTTTATCTTGCTCTATCCTGTCTCTAAACCACTTTCTTTCATCTGGGTTTGAAATATGCATGAACTCATAACCTATTTTTCCACAGTAAGTTTTCTTCATAAACTTAAGTATTTCTCTTATATTTGCATACTTACGATTAATTACCCCGTTCAGAAAAATTTTCTTATCGTAATTTTCTTTTTTAAAACCATAAAAATCTGGATGAAGCTCATCTAGATATTCTGACTCTCTCATTTCTAAAGGATCCAAATCTGCTAATAAATGTCCTCTTAGTCTATATGCTCTAATTAATGCTACAGCACTTATAGAGTCTTTGTTAGAGTCAGCAAGTAATTGAAAATTAAATTTTTCTGAAGTGTCTAATTTGACATTATCAAAATCATTTTTATCTTGTTCTTCTATTTTTTTTTGTAATTCATCAATATCAATCTTTTTTTTAGTTGGTCCCCAAGATGGACCATTAATTTCTTTTGCTATTACATTTAATTCTTCGCCAATTCCTTCAAAATAATTTGCCCAACTTTCTGGAAGATCTGCATCTTTATTAATGAATTTTAAATACATTTCTTCAATGAATGCACTATTAGACTTATTTAAAAATGAAGTTTTTTCGAAATCAAGATTTTTTGATGAAGACATCTTTTTTATTTAATATATCCCTCTAATATTTTTTTTCAATTAGACAGTTTATTAAATAAAGTTTTTCCAATAATTGATGGTGATTTGGCAACAGTAATGCCGCATTCTTCCATTTTTTTAATTTTATCTTCAGCTCCACCTTTCCCACCTGAAATTATAGCACCAGCATGTCCCATTCTTCTGCCTGGAGGAGCAGTAATTCCTGCAATAAATCCAACTATTGGCTTTTTGATCTTGTGATTTTTTACAAATTCAGCAGCTTCCTCTTCCGCAGTTCCTCCAATTTCACCTATCATTAAAATAGACTCTGTTTCATCATCATTTAAAAATAAATCTAAACAGTCTATAAAATTTGTTCCGTTAATAGGATCTCCACCAATTCCTATACAAGTTGATTGACCGAGTCCATTTTCAGTTGTTTGAGCTACTGCCTCATATGTCAATGTGCCTGACCTTGATACAATTCCAACACTTCCTCTTTTATGAATATTACCTGGCATGATTCCTATTTTACATTCATCTGGTGTAATTATTCCTGGACAATTAGGTCCTATCAATCTGCTATTGGAGCCACTTAATTTTTGTCTTACCTTAAGCATATCTTGGATTGGAATTCCTTCTGTTATACAAACAATAAGTTCAACTGATGCATCAATAGCTTCAATTATTGCTGCTGCAGCAAATTTTGCAGGTACGTAAATCATAGTTGCGTCAGCACCTACTTCATTTTTTGCTTCTAAAACACTGTTAAAAACTGGTCTGTCTAAATGTTTTTGTCCACCTTTCTTTGGCGTAACTCCACCAACAAGATTGGTGCCGTATTTTATAGCCTGTTCTGAATGAAAAGTTCCATGCGCGCCTGTAAATCCCTGACAAATAACTTTTGTATTCTTATTTACTAAAACTGACATATTATTTTATTGCCTCAACAATTTTCTTAGCTGCATCATCTAAATTTTCTGCTGAAATTAATTCTAATCCAGAATTATCAAGAATTTCTTTTCCCTCTTTAAAATTTGTACCTGCTAACCGCACAACTAGAGGAACACTAATATTTATTTCCTTAGCTGCATCAACTACTCCTTGAGCAAGGACATCGCATCTCATTATTCCTCCAAAAATATTAATTAAAATACCTTTAACATTTTTATCTGAGAGAATTATCTTTAATGCAGCAGATACTTTTTCTTTGGATGCTCCACCGCCTACATCTAAAAAATTTGCTGGCTCTTTACCATACAATTTAATTATATCCATTGTTGCCATCGCTAATCCAGCTCCATTCACCATACAGCCAATACTTCCATCTAGCTTGATATATGCAAGATCATGCTTGCTAGCTTCTATCTCGGTAGGATCTTCCTCATTAAAATCTCTTAATTCAACAATTTCTGGATGCCTGAATAAAGCGTTAGAGTCAAAATTAACTTTTGCATCTAAACAAACAATTTTTTCCTCTTTTGTCAAAATTAATGGATTTACTTCAACCATGTTTGCATCAGTACTCACAAACATTTTATATATTGATTTAATTAATGTTATTGCTTTTTTTTTTGCATCTTCATTTAAATTAAAAATATTAATTATTTTTTCACAATCTGACTCAGAAATTTCATCACCCATATCAACTTTTGTAGTTATAATTTTTTCAGGTGAACTGCTTGCAACTTCTTCAATGTCCATCCCTCCTTGGTCGCTCGATATAAATGCTATTTTAGAACTTGCTCTATCAACCAGACAAGATAAGTAAAATTCTTTATCTATATTTGATGACTCTTCTACGTATAATCTTTTTACTTCTCTACCTTCGGGGCCAGTTTGATGAGTAACTAGTGTTTTTCCCAGTAATTCTTTAGCTGCTACTGTTAGTTCCTCAATAGTGTTTAAAATTTTTACACCACCAGCTTTTCCTCTGCCGCCCGCGTGAATTTGTGCTTTAAGAACATATTTCTCAGTTTTTAGAGCTTTTGCTTTTTCAATAAGCTCATCAACATCAAGCGCAAATACTCCTTCGGGAACTACAGCTCCATATTTTTTTAATATTTGTTTAGCTTGATGCTCGTGAATATTCATTATTATTTAGATAAATCAGGATCTATTTTAGATGCAGCTTCCCATAAAGCTTTTACAGCATCTATTGAATGCATAAATTCTTTTTTTTCTTTTTCATCTAAATCAATCTCTTCAATTTTTTCTACACCATCTTTTCCAATGACAACGGGAACACCTGCATAAACATTTTTCACACCATATTCTCCATTTAATTGTACAGCGCAGGGTAATAATTTTTTCTGATCATTTAAATATGCTTCTGCCATTTGGACACCTGAAGCTGCTGGTGCATAAAAGGCCGATCCTTTTTCTAAATATTTAACTATTTCCGCACCACCATCTCGTGTTCTTTGATTAATTTCCTCAACTCTCTCTGAAGAAATCTTTCCATCCTTTACAAGATCCAACAATGGTTTACCTGAAATTTTTGTAAATCTTGGCATAGGAACCATGGTGTCACCGTGACCACCCATAACCATTGCCTCAATTTCTCTTACTGGCACATTAAGTTCTAATGATAAAAATAATTTAAATCTCGAACTATCTAAAATACCTGCCATACCAACAACTTTATTTGATGGCAAACCTGAAAATTTTTGAAATGCCATAACCATAACGTCTAAAGGATTGGTGATACAGATCACAAAAGCGTTAGGAGCATTTTTCTTAACCCCATCAGCGACTTGTTTAATAATTTTTAAGTTAATCCCAAGAAGATCATCTCGGCTCATTCCAGGTTTTCTTGGAACACCTGCTGTAATTATAATTACATCTGAATTTTTTATATCCTCATAGTTATCAGTTCCTGAAAATCTAACATTGAAACCATCTACAGATGAAGATTGTGCAATATCTAATGCTTTTCCTTTTGCAATACCACTAGCTACATCAAATAAAACCACTTCATTTACTAATTCTTTTGTTCCTATTAAATGTGCAAGAGTTCCACCTATTTGGCCTGCACCAATTAAAGATATTTTTGTCATTTATTTCCTTTATTTCATTGTTGGCATAACAAATTCCGCATTTGATCGGACACCTGAAGGCCATCTGGATGTTACTGTTTTAAGTTTAGTATAAAATTTTATTCCTTCCATACCATGCATTCCGCTATCTCCAAATAATGATCTTTTCCAACCACCAAAACTATGAAATGCCATTGGAACTGGGATCGGCACGTTAATACCAACCATACCTACTTGAATTTTACTTGCAAAAGTTCTACCTGCATCACCGTCTCTTGTATAAATACTAACTCCATTTCCGTACTCATGGTCGTTAATTAATTTTGCAGCTTCTTCAAAAGTTTTTACTCGAACAACTGATAAGACTGGACCGAATATTTCCTCTTTGTAAATTCTCATATCTTTATTTACATGATCAAACAAGCATCCACCTATATAGAAACCATTTTCATAACCTTGAAGTTTTAAACCTCTTCCATCAACCACTAGCTTTGCACCTTCCTTGACACCTAAATCAACGTAACTTGTAACTTTTTCTAAATGTTCTTTTGTAACTAAAGGTCCCATTTCTGATGCTTTATCCATTCCAGGACCAACTTTTAAAGCTTCAGCTTTTTTTGATAATCTTGATACAAGTTCATCACCAATATCTCCAACCGCAACCGCAACTGATTGAGCCATACATCTTTCTCCAGCTGAACCATAAGCAGCACCCATTAAACCATTTACTGCACCATCTAAATCACAATCTGGCATAACAACTAAATGGTTTTTTGCTCCACCCAAAGCTTGAACTCTTTTTTCATTTTTAGCTGAATTTTCATAAATATATTTTGCAATAGGAGTAGATCCTACAAAACTAACAGCTTTGATATCTTTGTTTTCTAAAATTGCATCAACAGCTTCTTTATCTCCATTTATTACATTAAATACTCCTTCTGGAAGACCAGCCTCAGCAAGTAGTTCTGCCAACTTTATTGCGCAAGAAGGGTCTTTTTCTGATGGTTTAAGAATAAAAGTATTTCCACAAGCTATTGCTATTGGAAACATCCACATTGGTACCATAGCAGGAAAATTAAAAGGTGTAATACCTGCAACAACTCCTAATGGTTGTCTTATTGACCAACTATCAACATTGGTTCCAACATTTTCTGAAAAATCACCTTTTAATAAATGTGGTATTCCACAAGCAAATTCTACCACCTCAAGTCCTCTAGTTAAAGAGCCTCTTGCATCTTCATAAACTTTTCCATGTTCTGAAACTATTAACTTCGTTAATTCATCAGAATTTTTTTCAATTAATTCTTTAAATTTAAATATTATTCTAGCTCTTTGTAGAGCAGGTTTTAAAGACCAAGTTTCAAATGCTTTTTTTGCTACCTCAACAGCACTGTCTAGATCAGATTTTGAGGCAAGTCTTACCTCAGACTCTTGTTCGCCAGTTGCTGGGTTAAAAACTTTTCCTTTTTTATCTGAAGATCCCGGAATTATTTTACCGTTTACAAAGTGTTCTATTAATTTCATGAATACGGTGTTTTAGATCAAAAATATCGAATAGTCTATTTAAACATTAGCTGTTGCTAACATTTTTTTTATTTCAGCTATAGCTTTTGCTGGATTCAAGCCCTTAGGACATGCATTTGTACAATTTAATATTGTATGGCATCTATATAATTTTAATTCATCTGAAACTTTTTTTAATCTAGCTTTTCTCTCTTCATCTCTACTATCAATAATCCATCTATAAGCCTGTAGCAGAACTGCAGGACCTAAATATTTATCTCCATTCCACCAATAACTTGGGCAAGATGTAGAACAGCAAGCACACATAATGCATTCGTAAGCACCATCAAGTTTTGCTCTATCTTCTTTAGACTGATAAATTTCTGTCGTCTGTTTTGTTGAGTTATTTTTTAACCAAGGTTCAATGGATTGATATTGTTTATATAAGCCATCTAAATCACCAATCAAATCTCTTTTAACTTTTAAATGAGGTAGAGGATAAATATCAATGTCACCTTCTATCTCTGCATGAGGAGTTGTGCAAGCTAGTCCATTTTTTCCTCCCATATTCATAGCACAAGAGCCACAAACACCATGAGCACAAGACCTTCTATAGGCCAATGTAGGATCAATTTCGTTTTTAATTTTATTTAAAATATCCAGCACCTTAGATGGACAATTATCCATATCAACTTCGTATGTATCAATCCTAGGATTTTCTTCTGTCGATGGATCCCATCTATAAATATTTACTTTTCTTAAATTTTTAGATCCAGTTTTGTCTTTAAAATATTTGCCTTTTTTAACCTCTGAATTTTTAGGTAAACTTAGCTGAACCATTAATATACTCGCTCTTGTGGTGGAAAATATTGAACTTCATTTGTTAAAGTTGATTTGTGTACTGCTCTGTAACTAATCTTTGTATTTTTTCCATCACACCAAGCAAGAGTATGTTGCATAAACTTTTCGTCATCTCTTTTTGGATAGTCATCTCTCGCGTGAGCACCTCTGCTCTCTTTTCTATGATATGCAGATTCTACAGTAGTTACTGCTTGTCTTATTAAATTATCAAATTCTAATGTTTCAACTAAATCAGTATTAAATACTAAAGACCTATCTTTAACTGAAATTGAGTCCATACCATCATAGGTTTTTTTAATCTCATCAACACCTTCTTTAAGATTTTTTTCTGTTCTAAAAACTGCACATTTCGACTGCATGGTTTTTTGCATTGAAAGTCTAAGTTCTGCAGTACTATTATTTCCTTGTGCATTTCTTAGTTTATCAAATCTATCTAAACATTTTTGTGTTTCTGACTCAGGAATTTCTTCATGAGGTGTTCCTGGCTTAACTAATTCAGCTGCTCTTTTTGCTGCTGCTCTTCCAAATACTACTAAATCAATTAAAGAATTAGAACCAAGTCTATTTGCTCCGTGAACAGAGACACATGCCGCTTCTCCTATAGCCATTAAACCTGGAACAGTTTTTTCTGAGCCATTTACAGTTAATACTTCTGCTTTATAGTTTGTTGGAATACCACCCATATTATAATGAACTGTTGGCACAACAGGAATTGGTTCTTTAGTTACATCTACATTTGCAAATAATCTCGCTGCATCAGTAATTCCAGGAAGCCTGCTTTCAATAATATCTTTATCTAAGTGACTTAGGTTCAAATGAACATGGTCTTGATCTTTTCCAACACCTCTTCCCTCATTAATCTCAATAGACATAGATCTGCTAACAACATCTCTTGATGCTAAATCTTTTGCATTTGGAGCATATCTTTCCATAAATCTTTCACCTTTAGAATTTGTAAGATAACCCCCTTCTCCTCGAGCACCTTCTGTTATTAATGTGCCGTGGCCATAAATTCCTGTTGGGTGAAATTGAACAAACTCCATATCCTGAAGCGGCAGTCCAGCTCTTAAAACCATTGCATTACCATCACCAGTGCAAGTATGTGCTGATGTTGCTGAATAATAAACTTTTCCATAACCACCTGTAGCAATAATTACTGTGTGCGCTCTAAATCTGTGAATTGTGCCATCATTCAAATTCCAAGCAATTAGACCTTTGCATTCTCCATTCTTCATCAACAAATCTAATGCAAAATATTCTATAAAAAATTCTGTATTATGCTTTAAAGCTTGTCCATATAATGTGTGTAAAATAGCATGTCCTGTTCTATCAGCTGCTGCACAAGTTCTTTGAACTATTCCATTTCCATAATTTTTTGTCATTCCACCAAATGGTCTTTGATAAATTTTTCCTTCTTCAGTTCTGCTAAATGGAACTCCATATTTCTCTAATTCTAAAACTGCTTTAGGTGCTTCTTTACAAAGATATTCAATACTATCTTGATCACCTAACCAATCTGCACCTTTTACAGTGTCATACATGTGCCATCTCCAGTCATCTTCCCCCATGTTCCCTAGTGCTGCTGATATTCCGCCTTGTGCAGCTGATGTATGACTTCTGGTAGGAAATACTTTTGAGATACAAGCTGTTTTTAAGCCAGCTTCGCTGAGCCCTACTGCCGCTCTTAAACCTGATCCACCTGCACCAAGTACAACAACATCGTACTCATGGTCTATAATATTATATGCTTTCATGTATTTAAGTTAAAAATTACAATTATTGTAATTACTGGAATTGTTATAGCAAAAAAATTTAGGACTTTGTTTGCGGCATTTTTGGTTTTTTTATCGTTAATATAGTCTTCAAAAACCTCACTTATAGTTAAAGCTGAAAAAAAATAAGCAATAACTAAAAATAATCCAATTAGGAATTTAGATGGTTGTGTTGTTAAAAAATTCACTATTTCAAAATAACTTTTATCATAGATATTCACTAAATTTATAATAAACCAAAGCATTAAAGGTAATAAGATTGCAGAACTAATTTTTAAGAATAACCATTTTTTTGTTACTGGCAGCATTATATTAATCCCCTGCCAATTAAATAAATTAAGATAGTTAAAAAAATCGAACCAAAAATAACTAACAAACCTGTAATTTTTGTTGTTTGTAATTCAAATCCATAACCCAAATCCATAATCAAGTGTCTTACTTCACTTAACATTTGAAAACTAAATGACCAAGTTATTCCAATTAAAATAAATTTACCTAAAAAAGTTTCTAAAAAAATTTTAATAGTTTGATAATTACTTTCTCCTAGAAGCATTAATGCAAACCAAATACAAATTAAAGTAATTGCAAAAAAATTAATTATTCCTGTAATTCTATGTGAAATAGATACTAATGAAGAAATATGCCATTTATAAATCTGTATGTGTGGTGATAAAGGTCTGTCTTCCATATTTTATTTTGAGTTAATAATTGTTTCAGCAATTTCAACAGAATTAAGTGCTGCACCTCTAAGTAGGTTATCTGATACAATCCACAAATTTAATGAATTTTTTTTAGTTTTGTCTTCTCTAATTCTAGATATATATGTCTCATCACTCCCAGCTGCTTCAAATGGTGTGCTATAACCTCCATTTTCTCTTTTATCAATAACCTCACAACCATCTGCTTTACTTAAAACATCTCTCACTTTTTCTAAAGTATATGGTTTTTCAAATTCTATATTAACAGACTCTGAATGAGAAACTAAAACAGGAATTCTTACACATGTAGCTGTAAGTTCTATTGTATCATCTAATATTTTTTTTGTTTCATTTGTCATTTTTAATTCTTCTTTTGTATATCCATCATCAGCAAAAACATCGATATGTGGAATAACATTAAAAGCGATTTGTTTAGTAAAATTTTTTGACTCTATTTTTTTTCCATCTAAATATTGTTTAGTTTGATCTATTAATTCGTCCATTGGACTTTTGCCACCACCTGAAACAGATTGGTAAGTTGAAACTACAACTCTTTTAATTTTGAACAAATTATGTAGTGGTTTAAGTGCTATAACAAGTTGTGCTGTAGAACAATTTGGATTTGCAATAATATTTTTTTTCATATTTTTAATTTCAGCTGCATTCACTTGTGGGACGATCAATGGAACATCTGGATCCATTCTAAAAAAACTCGAATTATCAATTACAATTGTGTGCTTGGCAGCTTTTTCTGCATATTTTTCAGCAATTTTTCCTCCAGCTGCAAAAAAAGTTATATCTGCTTTTGAAAAATCATATGTCTCTAAATTTTCAATAACATACTTTTTATCTCTAAAAGAGATTTTTTTTCCCGCACTTTTTTCTGAGGCAACTAAATATAGATCATCAAACTTGAAGTTTTTTTTATCAAATACTTCAAGAGTTTTTCTACCAACATTTCCTGTTGCACCTACTATAGCTATGTTCATTTTAAAGCTGTTATACTAAATAAAAGGTAAATCGCAAACTTTACCACTGCAAATATCACCATTTATGCTTGCTTTTACCTTCTGGTCTACATTCCAATGTGATTTTTTCATCATAGCAATACCAATCACTTTTTTAAAATGTGGTGAATAGCATGCTGACCGTAATTCTCCAACGATGTTGTTCTGATCATCAGTAAGATCTAAAGATCCTGTTAAACTTATTTTCTCTATATCAAATTTAACTCCCATTAATTTTTTATTTATTCCCTCAGATTTAATTGTCTTTAGTTTTTCTTTTCCTAAAAAGATAACATCGCTATCTATGTTAATATATTTATCGAAACCACATTCGTAAGGATTATCTCCATTATCCATATCATTACCATGAGATAACAGTCCACTTTCTATTCGTTCAATCAAATTAGGACATCCTGGTTTAACATTAAATTCCTTTCCAGTTTCAAATAAATGATCATACAGTTTTAAGCCTGCTTCTGTATTTTGAACATACACTTCATAGCCTCCTTGTTTAGACCATCCAGATTGTGCGATAAGGTGTTTTGCACCTCCAAATTCAAAATAATCAAAACCAAAAAATTTTAATTTTGTAATCTGTTCTCCAAATACTTTTTCCATCAATTTAAATGATTTTGGACCTTGTACAGCCATGATATCAACTTTTGGCTCTATGATTTCAACATCAAATTTATTTCCAATTGCTAATCCTTTTGCAAATAATATTACGTCCGTATCTGCAATAGAAATCCACCATTTATTTTCATTAATTCTTAAAACAACTGGATCATTGATTAATCCAGCATTATCATCTATTATCGGACAATAATAACATCTTCCATCTTTAGACTTTGATAAATCTCTACAAGTCATTAGCTGAACTAGTTTTGAAGAATCTTTTCCTGAAATTTCTACCTGTCTTTCAGCTGCTACATCCCAGATCTGAACATGCTCTTTTAAATGATGGTAAGATTCTTCAATTGAACCAAAGGCAGCTGGAAGCAACATATGGTTATAAATTGTATAAGCTGTAACACCTTGTTCTTCAATTCGAGAAGTATATGGAGTACCTCTAAGTCTTCTTGATTTTGCAATTAAAAAGTTTTTCATTTTTTCAAAAATTCTAAAACTTTGTCTCTCATTTCAAATGCTTTTTCAATCATAATCATATGACCACAACCCTCGATTATGTGTGTAGATGAGTTGTTAATTAGACTAGAAAATTTTTTTCCTGCTTCTAGATTTACCATTTTATCTAAAGAACCAAAAATAAACATTGATGGGAGTTGTATTAATTTAGCAGCATCAGAACCATTTTTGTAATTATTGCATGCAACAAGGTCTACCGCCAGTATGTCTCTTATATCTCGAGGTGATTGTATTATTTTTTCTACTGGGTTACCTCCAATAAATCTTTTTGAACCCTCATAACCCCACTTCATCATTAATTTAACTGCATCGGAGTCTCCATTTTTTGCTAGATCAATTAAATCTGGATGTACTGGCATTTTATTTGAGCCTCCAATAAAGACTAATTTTTTTAATCTATCTTTATATTTGTGAGCATATTCAAGTATCTCCAAGCAACCTTGGGAATGACCAATTAAAGTTAAATTATTTAGATTTAGTTCGTTAAAAACCCGTTCTAACCAATCTGCTATTTTTTCAATACTATCTAAGCAAGGGCCATCTGAATTACCATGCCCAGGTAAATCTATAGATAATACGTTAAAATTATTATTTGAAAAAAACTGTTCAGTTAGAGACCAAACAATATGCGAAAGACCACTTCCATGAAGAAATACTATTGTTTCTTTATTTTGATCAATACCCTGTCCTGCATCAGACGCATAGACATTTTTATTTTCCAATTGAAAATTCAAAAATTACCTAAACTTGTTTTCTTAATTCAAACTTTTGTATTTTTCCTGTCGAAGTTTTTGGCAACTCACAGAAGACAACTTTCTTGGGAACTTTAAATCCCGCTAAAGTTTCTTTACAAAAATCAATTAATTCTTTTTCTGATACAGGCTTATCTTTAACCATTTCAATAAATGCACAAGGAACTTCTCCCCATTTTTCGTCAGGTTTAGCAACAACTGCCGCAATAGAAACTGATGGATGTTTAGAAAGTGTATTTTCTATTTCAATTGAGGAAATATTTTCACCTCCGGAAATAATTATATCTTTTGATCTATCTTGTATTTTTACATACCCATCAGGATGCATTACAGCTAAATCACCACTATGAAACCATCCATCTTTCATAGCTTTATCGGTAGCATCTTTGTCTTTAAAGTAACCTTTCATTACGACATTCCCTCTAATCATAATTTCACCAATTGTTTTTCCATCTTTAGGAACTTCTTTCATTGTTTCTGGATCCAAAACAACTACACCTTCGGTATTTGGATATCTTACACCTTGCCTAGCCTTAATTTCATTTTGTTTTTCCTCATCGAAATTGTTCCATTCATCATTCCACGCACACTGAGTAACATGTCCATAAGTTTCTGTTAAGCCGTATACATGCATAACTTCAAAACCTAATGCTCTCATTTTTTTGAAAATTATACTCGGTGGAGGCGCTCCAGCAGTCAAAACATAAACTTTTTGTTTTAATTTTTTTTTGTCACTTTCAGAAGCTCCTGTAATCATATTTAATACTATTGGGGCACCACCAAAATGAGTTACTTCATATTTATCAATTAATTCAAAAATTTTTTTGATATCAATATTTCTTAAACAAATTGTCCTTCCATTTAACATTGGAACTGTCCATGGATAACACCAACCGTTACAATGAAACATTGGAACCACTGTTAAAAAATTTAATCTATTTGGCATGTTCCAAGCTACCGAACTTCCTGTAGACATTAAATATGCACCTCTATGATGATAAACTACTCCTTTGGGATTTCCTGTAGTACCTGACGTATAGCTTAATGATATTGCTTGCCATTCATCCTCTGGCATTTGCCAATCGAAATTTTCATCACCTGTATTTAAAAAACTTTCATATTCTAAATCGCCAATTTTTTCTAATTTCGATTGATCAGCATTTTTATCATCTATATCAATTATTGTAATTTTCTTATTTAATGTTTTTAATGCTTTCTTAACTTCTCCATGCAATTGTCTATCAACTACTAGCACCTTTGCATCGCTGTGATCTAAAATATATGAAATTGTATTTGCATCTAGTCTTATATTAATTGTATTCAATACTGCACCTGCCATAGGTACTGAGTAATGTCCTTCGAAAATCTCAGGTGTATTGAAGGCCAAAAACGAAACTGTATCTCCTTTTTTAATTCCAATTTTTGACAGTGCGCTAGCAAATTTTACAGCTCTTTTGTAAACTTCCTCCCAAGTATATTTCCTATCTTCATAAATTATAGCTTCATAATTTGGATAAATTTCCCTTGCTCTTTTAAGAAACGTTAGTGGGGTAAGTGGAACGTAGTTCGCTTTATTTTTATCTAAATTTGTCTCGTAATGATTCATTATTAATTAAACTTAAAATTCATTATGTTAGAGCTTCCTGAAATAGCAGATTTGTAATGATACTCAGCTCTAGGCAATACCTTATCGAAATAAAATTTTGCGGTATTTATTTTATCGCTATAAAATTCTTTATTTTTATCAAAATCATTAAAACTTACATCTAAAATTTTGATCCAAGCATAAGCAATTGAAATGTATCCCAGACTTCTCAAATAATCATTTGCTGCAGCACTTACATCGTCTTTTTCTATTTTATGTTTATCCTTAACCCAGTCTGTAAACTTAAACAAAATATCTAAATAATAATTTAATTCTTTTGAAAATGTTTTTACTTTTTCATTCTTACTATCGCATTCAGATTTAACCATATCTAAAAACTTATTGATAACATCACCATTTTTATTAGATAGTTTCCTAAACACTAAATCTGCTGCCTGAACAGAATTTGTACCTTCATAGATTGGGGTAATACGATTATCTCTATATAACTGCTCTATTCCTTGGTCTTTAGTATAACCATATCCACCATGTATTTGCATCGCGTCATTCGTAATTTCCATAGCTAAATCTGTAAATAATGATTTAACAACTGGTGTCATCAATGAAACATAATCCAAAGCTTCTTGTTTAATTTTTTCATCTGGATGATAAAGACTCACCTCAGTTTGTTGTGATAACCAAAAACATAAAGCTCTTTCACCTTCAATGATTGACTTCATATTAAGTAAAGATCTTCTAATATCTGCATGTTCAATAATAAAATCTGCTCCATTAGTAGATTTTGAATTATTTGTTTTGCCTTGTTTTCTCTCTTTTGCATAGGCAAGTGAGTTTTGATAAGCAATTTCAGAAATTCCTAAACCTTGAATACCTACCACTATTCTCTCAAGGTTCATCATAGTAAACATAGCGCTAAGACCTTTGTCTTTGTTACCAATCATATACCCAGTTGCTTCTTCAAAATTTAAAACACATGTTGCTGAACCCTTAATTCCCATTTTGCTTTCAATAGATCCTGTTGAAATTCCATTTCTTTGACCAACACTACCATCTTTATTTACAATAAATTTTGGAACTAAAAATAAACTAATTCCTTTAGTGCCCGCAGGAGAGTCCGTTGATCTTGCTAAAACTAAATGAATAATATTTTCAGTTAAGTCATGATCACCAGAGGTTATAAAAATCTTTTGACCACTAATTTTATAGGTGTCATCAGATTGTTTGACGGCTTTGGTTTTTAACAAACCTAAGTCTGTACCACAGACTGGTTCTGTTAAACACATAGTGCCACTCCATTTACCTTCGACGATCTTTGGTAAATATTTATCTTTAATTTCATTTGAAGCATGATGATTAATACAATTATAGGCACCAATACTAAGTTCACTATATAATTTAAATGACAAACTGGCTGAGGAAAGCATTTCATCAAAGAACGCGCTTACTGTTTTTGGCATTCCTTGGCCTCCATATTTGGGGTCACAAGACAATGACGTCCAACCATCTTCAATGTATTTCTGATATGCTTCTTTGTAACCTGGTGGTGTTCTGACAACACCATTTTCTAAAATTGCTGGATTTTCATCACCTGCTTTAGCAAGAGGTAAAATTAAATTTTGATTTATTTTAGCTGCTTCTTCTAAAATATCTTTAACAAGATCAGCACTCACCTCATTATATTTTTCAAGCTCATTATAATTCTTATTATCTCTTAATTTTTCAAAGAGAAACATCATATCTTTTACTGGTGCGGTGTAACTTGGCATATTTAAAGCTTAGAATAATTCTAGTTTTATTGCAATTTTGAAATTATCGCATCACCCATTGCTGACGTGGAAGTGTCTTTCATACCCTCTGACATTATATCTTTAGTTCTTAACCCATCATTTAAAACATCTTGAACTGCTTTTTCTAAAATATCTGCTTCTTTATCAAGATCTAAAGAATATCTTAGTGCCATAGCAAAGCTCAAAATAGAAGCGATTGGATTTGCTATCCCTTTACCAGCTATATCTGGAGCTGACCCGTGTATAGGCTCGTACATTGCTCTCATCTCACCATCTTTATTTTTTGCACCTAAAGATGCTGAAGGTAAAAGACCTAAAGATCCCGTTAACATTGAAGCTTGGTCTGACAACATATCTCCAAACAAATTATCTGTTACGATTACATCAAATTGTTTTGGGTTTCTTAAGAGCTGCATAGCACAATTGTCAGCTAACATATGACTTAATTCTACATCTTTGTATTCTTTTTCATGAAGTTCTTGGACTTCTTCTTTCCACAATTGTCCTGCTTCCATCACATTTGATTTTTCACACGAAGTAACCTTATTTGATCTTTTTCTAGCTAAATCAAAAGCGATCCTAGCTACTCTAGTAATTTCGCTAGTCGTATAAGTGTGTGTATTAATTCCTTTTCTCTCTCCATTTTCAATTGGCTTAATTCCTCTAGGTTCACCAAAATATATACCCCCTGTTAACTCTCTTACTATCATTATATCCAGTCCTGAAACTATTTCTGGCTTTAGGGTTGAAGCATCGACTAATTGTTTAAAACAAATTGCAGGCCTTAAGTTAGCAAAAAGCTTTAATTCTTTTCTGAGTTTTAATAATGCTCTTTCTGGTTTTTTGGAAAATTCTAGGTTATCCCATGTAGGACCACCAACTGCTCCAAGCATAATTACTTCACTTTCTAGTGCTTTGTAAAAAACCTCATCAGTAATTGGGGTACCATGTTTATCATAAGAACAACCACCAACTAGCTCCTGATCAATTTCAAAATCTAAAGATTTTTTATCATTAAACCAGTTAATAATTTTTTTTACCTCAGCTATTACCTCTGGACCAATACCATCACCAGGAAGTAAAAGTATTTTTCTTTTTTTTACTTTAATCATTAAATACCCAAGGCTTTTCGTTTTTTAAATTTGTTTCAAACTTTTCTATTTTTTCTGATTTTTTTAATGATAAAGCAATATCATCAAGCCCTTCTAACAAACATTTTTTCTTAAATGGATCAACTTCAAATTTTAGCTCATTATTCCCATAAACTATTTTTTCCTCTTGCAAATCAATAGAAATTTCTTCTTGTCTATTTGCGTATTCAGATAGCTCTTTGATTTTTTCTTCTTCAAGAATTATAGGCAAAATTCCATTTTTAAAACAATTACTAAAAAAAATATCTGCATAGCTTGAACTTATTACACAAGTAATTCCAAAATCTAATAAAGCCCATGGAGCATGTTCTCTTGATGAACCACACCCAAAGTTTTTTCCAGCAATTAAAATTTTAGATTTATTAAATGGATCTTTGTTTAAGACAAAATCATTTATTTCTTTGCCTTGATCATCATATCTCATTTCAAAAAATAAATTTTTTCCAAGACCGGTTCTTTTGATAGTTTTTAAAAACTGTTTTGGAATTATCATGTCTGTATCAATATTTACAATTGGTAAATAAGCTGGGATACTTTTTAATTTATTAAATTTTTGCATTTAATTTTGATACTTTCTGACATCATCTAAATTACCTGAAATTGCAGCTGCTGCAGCCATTCCTGGACTAACTAGATGGGTTCTACCACCTCTACCTTGTCTTCCCTCAAAATTTCTATTTGATGTAGAGGCGCATCTTTCTTCTGGCTTTAATTTATCGGCATTCATCGCTAAACACATAGAGCAACCTGGTTCTCTCCATTCAAACCCTGAGCTAACAAAAATTTTATCTAGTCCTTCTTGCTCTGCTTGTTCTTTAACTAAGCCTGAACCTGGAACTACTATAGCATTAACATGCGATGATACTTTTTTATCTTTTAGGATTTTTGCTGCTTCTCTCAAATCTTCTATTCTGCCATTAGTACAACTACCAATAAATACTTTATCTATTTTTATATCTGTAGCTGCCATGTCAGGTTTTAGACCCATATAATTTAAAGCTCTTTCAATTGAATTTTTTTTATCTTCATCGGTCTCATTATTTGGATTTGGAACTTTTCCATCAATTGTTATTACATCTTGTGGTGACGTACCCCATGTAATCATGGGTAAAATTTCATTTGCATTAAGGCTAATTTCTTTATCAAAACTAGCATCAGCGTCTGTTTTTAAAGTTTCCCAATAGTTCAAAGCTTTATCCCAATTTTCACCTCTTGGAGACATTGGTTTCCCTTTTAAATATTCAAAAATTTTTTCATCTGGTGCAATTAATCCTGCTCTTGCACCGCCTTCAATTGTCATATTACAAATAGTCATTCTTTGCTCAACACTTAAAGATCTTATTAAATCTCCAGCATATTCCACAACAGATCCTGTTCCACCTGCTGTACCTATTTTTCCAATTATTTGAAGTATTACGTCTTTAGAAGTAACTCCTAAAGGAAGTTCACCATTGACATTAATTCTAAAATTTTTAGCTTTCTTCTGAACTAATGTTTGGGTTGCTAAAACATGTTCAACTTCTGAAGTTCCTATTCCAAATGCTAAAGCACCAAATGCTCCATGCGTTGCGGTATGGCTGTCTCCACAAACAATAACTGTACCTGGTTGAGTAAAACCTTGTTCAGGTCCTATGATATGAACGATACCTTGCCTCTTATCATCCATACCAAATAACTGAACACCGAATTCTTTACAATTTGCCTCTAAAGTATCTACTTGAATTTTTGACTCTTCATCTGAAATACCTTTTGATCTGTCAGTTGTTGGAACATTATGATCTGCAACTGCTAAAGTTAAATTTGGATGTCTAACTTTTCTATTAGAATTTCTTAATCCTTCAAAAGCTTGAGGACTTGTCACCTCATGAATTAAATGTCTATCTACAAAAAGTAAAGATGTACCATCATCTTGTTGATCAACTAGATGATCGTTCCAAATTTTATCGTATAGTGTTGTAGACATTGAAAAAAAAATTATTTTTTTTCTGTAGAGCTTTCTGATTTTTGTTCTTCTTTAGGAGCTTCTGCTGCTGGAGCTGCTTCTTC
>CACJDW010000002.1 GCA_902592275.1 uncultured Pelagibacteraceae bacterium | reverse complement strand
TTGATTGATCGTTTTCAACAATAGCATCAATTAAAAAGCTATTTTTTTTCTTTTTAACGTTAAGTTTTTTTGAAATAAAATTTACTTCTTCTGCTTTAAAATTTATTTCATCAAACTGATAATTATCTTTTTGAAAATTGAAATTTAAATTTATATTTTTAAAATTAACCCTGTTTAAAAAATTAATACTTGCATCTTTTATCAAGCCTTTAATGATATAATCATTTTTAATTTTACCATTTTCATCAATGTTCAAACTCAGATCTATAATTACATGACCTTTTTTTACAATTTTTTCTAATATAAATAACTCTGGTTTATTGGTTGTTGTGCGAATAAATTTTATTAAATCATTTAATAATATAGACTTTGTTGTTACCTCTATATTTGAAGATGAAATCTCATTTTTAATCAAAGAACTGAGAGAAACTTGAGTTTTAATGCTTTCTAATGCTAAGGGTCTTTTTGCAAAATATACTGTTGTGCCAACTGTTTTTACGTAAATTTTTAGTTTAAAAAGATCTAGAATTAATTTAATTTTTTTTAAATCTATATCTATATTTTTATTTGTTAATGAAATTCTTTTTTTAATTTGATTGTTAAATTTATCTGTCTCTATACCAACAATACTAAGGTAAACTATCAAAATAACTAACACTGACAGAATTAGTGTAAAATATTTTAAAATATTATTTTTCATTTAGTTAATAAAGCGATTGTTCTAAAAATTCATCGATATCACCATCTAATACTTTATCAGGACTAGTACTTTCAAAATTAGTTCTATTGTCTTTTACAAGTCTGTAAGGTTGAAGAACATAAGATCTAATTTGATGCCCCCACCCTATTTCAGATTTAGAACTTTCAACATTTTGATTTTCTTTCTCTCTTTTTTTAATTTCATAATCATATAATCTTGCTTTCAACATATTCATGCATGTTTCTTTGTTTTTATGTTGAGATCTCTCATTTTGACATTGAACAACAATTTTTGATGGAATGTGTGTTATTCTAACTGCGCTATCAGTAGTGTTAACGTGCTGACCGCCTGCTCCACTGGAACGATAAGTATCTATTCTTAAATCTTTTTCTAAAATTTCTATATTTATATTTTCATCTACAACTGGATAAATCCAAACACTTGCAAAACTTGTATGTCTTCTTGCCCCGGAATCAAATGGAGAGATTCTAACTAACCTGTGTATTCCCGACTCTTTTTTCAACCATCCAAAAACATAGTCACCATCTATTTTAATTGTTGCAGACTTTATACCAGCCTCGTCACCTCTATGTTCACTGATCAAACTTGACTTAAAATTTTTTTTATCAGACCATTTTAAATACATTCTTCTTAACATATCGGCCCAATCTTGACTTTCTGTACCTCCGGCTCCAGCATGTATTTCTATGTAACAATTTAAAGGGTCTGCTTCATTAGATAAAAAACATTTAATTTCATTTTTTTTAACTTCACTTCTTAAGTCTTTAATATTTTGAAGAACTTCTTTTTGGACCTGTAAATTTTCTTCTTCAAGCGCCAGTTGATTTAAATCATCTAGATCTTTAAGTTTTTCAACATTATTATTTAAAGAGTTAGTTAAATCTTCATAAAATTTCTTTTCTTTGATTACTTTTTGAGAGTTATTTTTATCTTGCCAAAAGTCAGCTCTCAGCATTTGTGAATTTAAAGATTGCAGTTTTGAATGGATATTGTTTTTTTCAAAGATACTCCTGTATTTTTTTATTAATCTTTTTTACCTCTTCTTTTAAATTTTGATAATTATTATCCATTAGTAAAACTTTAATATATTATTTGAATCTAATCTATCTGAATTTGTATAAAGTACTTTTCCATCAACTACATTTTCTTTTTTAAAAACCTCAATTATAGTATTTTTTGAGTTAAATTTTGCTTTTTGACCTGTCAAAGGGTCGACAACCATCATAACTGTATCTTTAGCTGCCTTAAATGGTCTTGCATCATTTTTGTTAATAGAATCACTTATAAAACTTTTGAATATTGGTAATGCCGTTTTAGATCCTGTTTCATATTTTCCTAATGGAATTGGATTGTCTGAGCCAACATAAACACCAACTAGTACATTTGAGGTAAAACCTATAAACCAAGTATCTGTATTTTTATTTGTTGTTCCAGTTTTACCTGCAATATTTAAATTTAAGTCTTTTAGTTTTTTAGCTGTGCCTCTTTTAACAACTCCTTCTAAAATTGATGTCATTTGAAAAGCTGTTTCCGGAGAAAAAATTTGCTTATAGTTATTTTTAATCTCTGGATAATCGTTGGTTAAATAAGAAATTTGATCACAATTAATACATTTTCTTTTATCATTATTAAAAATAGTATTCCCCTCACTGTCCTGAATTCTATCTATCAGTATTGGTTCAACAAGTTTTCCTCCATTAACAAAAACTGAATAAGCAGATGTAAGTTTTAATAAAGTTGTTTCAGCAGATCCCAAAGATATGGATAAAAGTTCCTCTGGATTATCATAAATTTTTAATTCTTTTGAAAAATCAACTATTTTCTCTACACCAAGATTTTGGGCTATTCTTACTGTCATTAAATTTCTAGATTTCTCTAAACCAACCCTTAAAGTCGAAGGCCCATAAAATTTTTTTCCATAATTTTCTGGTTTCCACATTTTTAAATCATCTCCTTGGTCTAAAACCAGTGGTGCGTCTAGAACTAATGATGTTGGTGTAAAATTGTTCTCTAAGGCTAATGCATAAACAAATGGTTTAAAAGCTGATCCAGGCTGTCTTTTAGCTTGAGTTGCTCTATTAAATTCACTTTGTTTAAAACTAAAACCACCACTTAGTGCTAAAACTCTTCCAGTAAATGGATCCATCACAACAATTCCACCATTTACCTTTGGTAATTGTTGTAAATTAAAAGTATTTTCTTTAAGATTTTTAACATAAATAATATCACCAGGTTTTAATAATTTATTAAATTCTTTTTTTGTCCAAGAAATACTATGATATTCAATAATGCCTTTGATATCATCTTCTGTTTCTATTTCTGCTGAAAATTTATTTATCTTTTTGACTATTGCCAATTTCCAATTAATTGAATTTTCTAATTTATAATTTTCTAAATCTTTTTTCCATTCTGAATTATAAATCTTGTTAGTAAGTGGTCCTCTCCATCCCTTTCTTTTATCATATGCTATTAATCCATCTCGAAGAGATTTTGTTGCAATTGTTTGTAAATTTAAATCTATTGGGGTATTGATATTAAAACCTTGTTTGTAAACTTTATCATAGCTCAAAGTTTCAATTACACTCTTTCTAACATCTTCAATAAAATATTGAGCATCTTCTAAATAAATTTTTTTATTTTTTTTTAAAATTATTTCCTCTTTTGTAAGTTTTTCATACCATTCTGAAGTTAAATAATTATTATCTAACAAATTTTTTAAAACTAAATTTCTTCTAAATTTTGCTATATCTGGATCTCTATAAGGATTATATCTACTAGGTGCTTTTGGCAAAGCTGCTAATAAAGCAGCTTCTGAATAATTTAAATCTTTAATAGATTTATCAAAATATTCCAAGCTTGCCGCAGCTACTCCATATGCTCCACTTCCAAGATAAATTTGGTTTAGATAAAGTTCTAGAATTCTTTCTTTAGATAAAGCTCTCTCTATTCTAAAAGCTAGAATTGCTTCCTTAATTTTCCTATTTAAACTTACTTCATTTGTTAATAAAAAGTTTTTTGCTACCTGTTGAGTAATTGTAGATGCTCCCTCTAACCTTTTAGATGATAAAATATTTGAAATATTATTTACTATAGCTCTAATAACACCTTTAGCATCAACGCCTGGATGTTTGAAAAAATTTTTATCTTCGGCAGATAAAAATGCGTTAATTACATTTTTTGGAATTGAATTAAATGGAACAAATATTCTTTTTTCCTTTGAAAAATCTGCCACCAAATCACCATTACCAGAGTAAACTTTACTAGAAACAGGAGGTTTGTAACTTTTAAGAAATTTATAATCTGGTAAATCATTAGAATAAGTCCATAAAACACTTATTATCGAAATTGCTGATAATAGAATAAAAGAAGTAATTAAAATAAAGATATTTCTAAAAAATTTGTTCATTTTAATTTCATTATATCTTGGAATTTGTTAAAGATATGGCAAGAAAATTAAACAAAATTTTAAAATTAAATTACTAATGAAATTAACATTCACAAAATTATGGAAAAAAATTTATACATTGATGCTTCGCATCCTAATGAAACTAGAGTTGTTCTTAAATCAGGTGAAAATATTGAAGATTACGAGTACGAAGGTTTAAAAAATAACTTAATTAAAAATAATATCTATTTAGGAAAAGTAAGTAGAATTGAACCCTCTTTGCAAGCAGCCTTTGTTGATTTTGGAAGAGAGAGGCATGGGTTTTTATCCTTTAATGACATTCAATCAGATTACTATCAGATACCAAAGGCAGATTTAGAACGAATTAAAGAGGAGGAAGAAAAAGCTAGAGAAGAACTTTCAAGAGAAGTTCAGGCTAAAGAAGATGAAAATATTGCTGAAGGAAAACTAGAAATTGATGATCCTATAGAAAAGATATCAGAAGAACAAATAGAAGAAGATTCAAATAATAAAGAAAATATTGCTGAAAAAGAAAACTCAGATGATTTAAAAAAAAAAAAAGAGCATAAATTTAAATTTAAAAGATATAAAATTCAGGAAGTAATTAAACCTAACCAGGTAATTCTTGTACAAGTTATTAAAGACGAGAGAGGTCAAAAAGGTGCAGCTTTAAGCACTTTCATTTCTATTGCTGGTAAGTATATAGTATTGATGCCAAACACTCCTAAAGGAGGAGGTATATCAAGAAAAATATTTAATCCTGCTGATAGAAAAAAAATAAGATTAATTTTAAATGAAATTGAAATACCTAAAGAGATGGGATTAATTGTCAGAACTGCTGGAAGCAATAAAACAAAAAATGAAATAAATAGTGATTTAGAAACTTTGATTAATTCTTGGAGTCAAATAAAAGAAAATGCAATAAACTCTATTGCTCCTTCTTTAATACATCAAGAAAGTGAAATAATAAAAAGAACATTAAGAGATATGTTTGATGAAAATACCCAAAATATTATTGTAGAAGGTAACGAGGGTTATAAAAAAGCTCAATCATTCATGAAAACAATGATGCCATCAAATGTCAAAAAAGTAAAAAAATATAGAGGAAAAATTCCACTATTTATTCAAGAAAATATCGAACAAAAGTTAAATCAAATTTTTGACTCTGAAATTAAACTAAAGTCAGGAGGATATTTAGTTATTAACCCTACAGAGGCATTAGTTTCTATTGATATAAATTCTGGAAGTTCCATAAAAGGAAAAAATGTTGAAAGCACTGCTTTAGATACAAATATTGAAGCTGCAGAAGAAATTGCAAGACAAATAAAGATAAGAGATTTGTCCGGTTTAATCATTATAGATTTTATTGACATGCTGAGTTATGGAAATAGGAGATTGGTAGAAAGAAAACTTAAAGAAAAATGCAGATCAGATAGAGCTAGGATTCAAATTGGAAGAATAAGTAATTTTGGTCTTTTGGAGATGTCAAGACAAAGACTAAGAGAAAGTGCAATTAAATGGAAAGTTACATTAACAGACGAGTCTTTTGCTCAAAAGCTTTTAAAAATTGTTGAATTAAAAGCTGTAATTAATAAAGCTAAATTTGTTGAATTAAAAGTTTGTGAAAAAATTTCAGATTTCCTTAAAGAAAATTTTGTAAATGACTTAACTTATTTTGAAAAAAAAAATAAAATGAAAATAGATATTATTAGTGATAATTCTTTGATTATACCTGAGTACATTATAGACATAAAAAATAAATCAAAAAAAACGATTGAGCTAATAGAATATTACGAAAAATTAAAAAATTTAGAAATCCAAAATAAAGAAGATAAATTTTCAGAAAAAAAAGAAAATACAAAAATTAATAAAAAAAAATATAATAAAAAAAGATATTATAAAAAGTCTAAATAATTCCTTTTGATGGTGAGGATGGATTGCCCATTAAAATTTTATCTATTCTTCCAGATTTAAAAGATTGTCTTCCTGCAATAACTGCATTTTTAAATGCAAGTGCCATTTCGAAGGGTTTTTTTGCTTTTGCAATTGCAGTATTAACTAAAACTCCATCACATCCTAATTCCATTGCAATTGTAGCATCTGAAGCTTGACCTAAGCCAGCGTCAATAATTAATGGGAGCTTGGTTTGTTTTCTAATTATTTGAATATTGATTTTGTTTTGAATGCCTAGTCCTGATCCAATTGGTGCAGCTAAAGGCATAATAGCTTGAGCACCTGAATTCTCTAATCGCTTAGCCATTAAAGGATCGTCATTGCAATAAACCATAACTTTAAATCCTTCTTTAGCTAAAACCTCTGTTGATTTTAAAGTTTCTATCATGTCAGGAAATAAATTTTTTTTATCTCCTAAAACTTCTAATTTAACTAACTTCCAACCACCTATTTCTCTAGCTAATCTTAAGGTTCTCAAAGCTTCTTTTGAATTAAAACATCCTGCAGTATTGGGTAAATATGTAATTTTTTTTGGATCAATATAATCCATCAGTAAAGGTTTATTTTTATCTGAAATATTGACCCTTCTTACAGCAACCGTTACGATTTCTGCTCCTGACAATTTAATTGCTTTTGCGCACTCAGACATACTTTTATACTTTCCTGTTCCAACAATTAGTCTGGAATTAAATTTTTTGTTCGCGATAATTAGACCATCTTTTTTCAAATTAACCACCTCCAATAAAATGAACTATTTCTATTTTATCATTTTTATTCAATTTTATTTTATTAATTTTTTTTTTATCTATTATTTCTTCATTTAGTTCAATTGCTACTTTATTTAATGGTATTTTTAGATTTTTTAATACTTTAGAGAGGTTAGAATCTTTAATTATAGATTTGATTTTACCATTTATTTTAATTTTTATTTTTTTTATTTTTTTCATCGTATATAAATGCTGAATGAATAATAAAATAATTATTATTAATGGTCCAAATCTTAATCTATTAGGTGAAAGAGAACAATCACAATATGGATCAACAACTTTTGATCAACTAAAAGAGAATTGTTCTAAAAAAGGACAAGAAATTGGTCTTGATATTGAATTTGCTCAATCTAATATTGAAGGAGAGCTTGTTAATATAATTCAAGATGCTAGGAAAAAATTTGATGGTATGATTATAAATGCTGCTGCATTTACTCATACCTCTGTGGCTATAAGAGATGCTTTAGATTTATTTAAAAAACCAATAATTGAACTTCACCTTTCAAATATTTATAAAAGAGAGGAATTTAGACATAAATCACTTATAAGTGGTGTCGTAAGTGGAGGAATTTTTGGATTAGGTGCCGAAGGATATATTTTGGCCATAATTTCATTACAAAAGACTTTGCAAAATGAAAATAGATAAAAAAATAATTCAAGAACTAAGTGATTATTTAAAAGAATTTAATCTTACTGAAATTGAGATAACTGAAAAGGATACAAAAATTAAAGTATCAAAAAATAATGTTTCAATTAGTAATCAACCACAAGTTATTTCGTCCTCATCACCTACAACAAATTCAGCACCTACTCAAAATCAAAATACTAAATCAGGAACTGAAATTACTTCGCCTATAATTGGAACAGCATATCATGCTCCAGAACCTGGTGCTAAAAAATTTGTTGAGATTGGAAAAAAAATTAAAAAAGGTGATACAATAATGATTGTTGAGGCAATGAAAACAATGAATCATGTTCCTTCAACAGCAGATGGCGTAGTAAAAGAAATTTGTGTTGAAGATGGTCAACCAGTAGAATTTGGTCAAACTATTATTATCCTAGAGTAAATAATGTTTAAAAAAATTTTAATTGCAAACCGTGGGGAAATTGCAGTTAGAATTATTAGAGCATGTAAAGAATGGGGAATTCCTACTGTAGCTGTTCATTCCGATGTAGATAGAGAAAGTATGCATGTTAGAATGGCTGATGAAAGTGTATGTATTGGTTCTCATCAACCAGCAAATAGTTATTTAAATATTCCAGCATTAATGTCAGCTATAGAACTTACAAATGCTGATGCTGTTCATCCTGGATATGGTTTTCTCTCTGAAAATGCAAATTTTGCAAGAATTTTAGAAGAGAACAAAATTAATTTTATTGGAGCTTCATCAAAACATATAGAAATGATGGGTGATAAAATCCAAGCAAAAAGAATAGCTAAAGAAAATGGATTGCCCGTTATTGAAGGGTCTGAAGGAGGAGTAAAAGATGTATCTGAAGCAAAAGTACTTTGTAAAAAAATTGGTTTTCCTGTTCTAATCAAAGCCTCAGGTGGAGGTGGAGGTAAGGGTATGAAAATAGTTTATAAGGAAGAAGAATTTGAAACGCTGTTTTCAACTGCAAAATCAGAAGCACAAAAATACTTTGGTAATGATGAAGTATATATTGAAAAATTTTTTCAAAATCCAAGACATATTGAGGTTCAAATATTAGCTGGAAAAAATAGAGCAGTACACCTACACGAAAGAGATTGTTCGGTTCAAAGAAGACATCAAAAATTAATAGAAGAAACACCAAGTCCAGTTTTAAATGATGAAATAAGAAAAGATTTATTTGAAAGAACAGTAAAAATGGTTGAAAAAATTGGTTATATGGGGGCTGGGACTGTTGAGTTTATATATGAAGATGGGAAATTTTATTTTCTTGAGATGAATACAAGAGTTCAAGTTGAACATCCGGTGACAGAAATGGTTACAGGGGTTGATATAATCAAAGAACAAATCTGGATCGCTTTTTCAGGAGAAACAGCTTTGAAGCAAAGTGATATAAACCCTAGAGGACATGCAATTGAATGTAGAATAAATGCTGAGGATGCTAGTAAAAACTTTCAGCCTTCGCCTGGAGTTATTACTATGTGTCATCAACCATCTGGTTTTAGAACCAGAGTAGATGGTGCAATATTTCAAGGATATAAAGTAACACCTTATTACGATAGTATGGTTTGTAAGTTAATTTGTCATGGTAGAAACAGAACAGAGGCAATTCAAAGAATGAATAGATCTTTAGATGAATTTGTTATTGAAGGAATAACCACAACAATACCTCTACATAAAAAATTACTAAACCACAAAAAATTTATCAATTCGGATTTTAACGTTAGTTGGCTAGATAAAGATTCAATTGTTTAATAACAGTTTACAAGCCAAACATCATAAACTGGATGATCAAAAGGTGTAATTGATGGACTTGATGAAAACATCCAGCCATTAAAAACAAAAACTTCATCATTATTTTTATTAGTCAGATCCCGAACTTGTATATAGGCAGTTATTTCTGGATTATCATCAAATTCCGAATTTTTACACTTAAGACTTTTAATTGATAAATCTTTAAAATTTACTAAATCTCCATTTTTAAGTTTAAGCAAGGTGTTTTTAGAACTTATTTTATCCAAAATTTTTATATCAGTAAAAGTTCCCTCTAACTTACCTTTTGCATTTAAGTTTAAAACTAAGCAAAAATAAAATAAAAAAACTAAATAGATTAATTTAAAATTATTCTTTCCAACTTGAGTATTTCTTTTTAATACCATCTTGATTTTTATTTGGATAATATGCTGCGTCAGTGCCGGTTAAATTTTCTTGATGAGGTTTTTGCCATTCATATTTTTCTAAGGTATGTTTTTTCTCAATTTTATTTGGCGTAAAATGTATCCAAGAATACCATTCAACAGGAATTTTTGATGCGTCAATTGTGTTTGAATAGATAACCCATCTTTTTCCATTTTTACTCTCATAGTATTTATTACCTAGCTCATCAGTACCAACTAGTTTTCCAAAGAAAATAGTTTTTAGTCTTGTTCCAAAAGTATCTTGATTCCACCAAGTGAAAATTTTTCTTAAAAGTGTCAACATAATATTTTTTAATTTATTCAATTAAAAATTGTAAAATTTAAATTAGACTAAAATATGAATATGTATATAAATTAATTGATTCATTATTCAAATTAAAATTTAAATCGAGGTCAAATGGCAAAGTATTTAGTTGAAACTTATTATACCTGTACTTTTAAAGTAAATCATTATTTAGACGATATTAACGAGGCAGAGTTAAAAAATTTAGAAAAAAGAGATGATGGTAAATTTGAGGTTTTAGACGTAAAACTTGATAACAGAAAAACAAAAAGTCTAGATCCTAAAAACAATAAAGTCCTTGAAAACAACAAAGTAGAAGTAGTTACTGAGACAGATAAAAAAAACCCAGTAAATAAAGAAAACGTAATAGCAAGTATAAACACAGCTAACGAGAAGTCAGGTAAAAGATTTAGCATGCCTGATAGAAGAAAAGGATATATTCAAAAAGCTACTATTGGTGACCACAAAGTTTACCTGCATACTGGAGAATATGAAGACGGAAAAATTGGAGAAATATTTATTGATACTAGTAAAGAAGGTGAACTTGTTAAAGCCTTAATGAATAACTTTGCAATTGCTGTATCTCTAGGCCTTCAATACGGTGTTCCGTTAGATGAGTTTATAAGTGCATTTGTTGGCACAAAATTTGAACCATCAGGCAAAGTCCATGGTAATGATAGAATTTTAAGTGCTACCTCAATTTTGGATTATATTTTCAGAGAATTAGCTATTTCATATCAAAACAGAGAAGATCTAGCACATACTCCAGCTATTGGAGGAAACGATTCTATCAATTCAGAAGATCAAAGCTCTGAGGATCAAAATCAATTATTGAAAATTGTAAAAGACATTACCAGTAAAGGTTTTGTTAGAAATAATTATAAAAAAAATCTAGTTGATCTTTCAGATGTAAAAATAAGTTTAAAAGGTAAAAAATAAGTTATTTTTTTGTTTTTAAAGCTAAATTTAATTCTTTCAATTGATCTGGATTTACCTCAGATGGTGCATTCATCATTAAATCTTGTGCGTTCTGGTTCATTGGAAACATTGTAACTTCCCTAATATTTTTCTCATTAGCTAGCAACATTACAATTCTATCAATACCAGGTGCTATGCCTCCATGTGGTGGTGCTCCATAACTAAGTGCATTAATCATACCACTAAATTTTTCATCTACTTGATTTTTATCGTATCCTGCAATCGAGAAAAGTTTATACATAAGTTCTGGTTTATGATTTCTAATTGCTCCTGAAGATAATTCTATGCCATTACAAACTATATCATATTGATAAGCAAGTATATTTAATGGGTTTTCAAAATCTTTTTCACTTAAATCACCTTGAGGCATTGAAAATGGATTGTGACTAAATTCAATCTTGTTTGTTGATTCATCTTTTTCAAACATTGGATAATCTACAATCCAGCAAAATGCGAAAATATTTTCATCAATTAAATCAAGATCTTTTGCAATTTTATCTCTTGCTAGTGCAGTAATTTTTTCTAACTCGTCTTGTTTTCCACAAGCCATGAAAATACTATCCCCTATTTCGCAGTTTGTTTTTTTCATGATTTCAGCCAATGCATCTTGAGAAAAGAATTTTCCTATAGGACCTTTTGCTGAAATATCTTTATCTTTTTCAAAAGTAAAATAAGCTAAACCAGAAGCGCCTTCTTCTTTGGCCCATTTATCAATATTATCAAAAAAACTTCTTGGCTTATCTTTCGTATTTTTTGTAATAATACATCTTACTTTAGATCCAGATTTTACTAATTTTTTAAATATTTCAAATGAAACATCTTCTCTTGTAAAAATTTCAGTTATATCATTTACAATGAGTGGGTTCCTTAAATCTGGTTTATCAGTACCATATTTAAGCATTGCTTCCTTGTATGAAATCTTTGGAAATTTATCAAACATCAGTTTTTTAGTTGAAAAATTTTTAAATGTATTAACCATTAACTTTTCAACAACATTAAATACATCCTCTTGTTCAACAAATGACATTTCCAAATCTAATTGATAAAACTCCCCAGGGCTTCTGTCTGCTCTTGCATCTTCATCTCTGAAACAAGGTGCAATTTGAAAGTATCTATCAAAGCCCGAAACCATTATTAATTGTTTAAATTGCTGAGGAGCTTGTGGTAGTGCATAAAATTTTCCTGGATTTAAACGACTAGGTACTAAAAAATCTCTAGCTCCCTCTGGGCTAGATGAGGTTAAAATTGGTGTTTGAAATTCTAAAAAACCTAATTTAGTCATTTCATTTCGGATGTATGAAATAACCTTGGATCTTAAAATAATATTTTCATGAATTTTTTTTCTTCTTAAATCTAAGAATCTATATTTCAATCTTATTTCTTCTGCATATTCTTGATCACTAAAGATTGGCATAGGGAGCTCTTTACAAGTGCCTAAAACTTCATGCTGCTCAATAACAACCTCAATTTCCCCAGTGTCAATTTCAGAATTAATTGTTTCTTTAGATCTATTAACAACTTTCCCCTCAACTTTAATTACTGTTTCTAATTGCATTTTTTCTAAATCAGAAAAATATTTATTTTCTTTATCAATTATACATTGGGTAATTCCATAATTATCTCTCAAATCAATAAATAATAAATTCCCATGGTCTCTTTTTTTATTTATCCAGCCTGAAAGAGAAATTTTTTTATCAACATCCTCTTTTCTTAATTCATTACACTTGTGTGTTCTGTATTTATTCAATTAAACCTCTAATGCTTCTTTTATAATTTTAAAATCGATTGGTTTCTTTCTTTTTAAACTAATTTCGTCGATTTTATATATGAAATCGGAAATTTTGCCATAAGTTCTATCAATTCTCTTAATTATAAACTCAATAAGTTTTTGGTCTATTGATATTTGACGATCAGAAAGATTTTTTAGTATTAATGCATAAATTAAATCGTCACCAGGTTTTTCAATTTGAGATAAAATAAAATTATTAGATCTTGAGTTAAGATCATTTAATTTAAAATTAAAGTCAACTATTGGTATTTTTGAGGTTACTATTAAGTACTTATTATCCTGATCTATTATATTTATAAGTGTAAATAATAAATTTTCATTTATTTTTTCAGTTAAATCCTCAACAATAATATTTTCATATATTTTAATTTGTTGAAGAAAGTCATTATTAATATCTTTTGCATTAATTTTAATTCCTCTATGCTTTTCTAAAAATATATTTATTAAATGACTTTTTCCTGAAAATTTTTCGCCTATTAAGTTTATAAAATTTTTATCCCATTTTGGCCAACTATTTAAAAGGCTAAAAGAGTGTTCGTTGCTGTTTGAAACATAAAAATCCTGATCTTTAAAATTTTGATCATAATCAAATTTAAGTATTTGCTGATTAAGATTTGTCATTTAAAACCCAAATTTTATTTTTAATTTCAAAATCATAATTTTGATCACTCATAACTTCTAAAAACTTATCAGGTGTTCCATTAAAAATAACTTTATAAAAATTATTTCGATTATCGAACTTATAAATTGAAAAATTATATATCAAATCCATCTCAGATAAAATTTTTTCAAATTTATTAATTTTGATATTATTAGAATTATCAATAGAAATATTTAAAGATAGCTTTACTGAAGTATTGATTTGATTTTGTGATTTCCAAAAATCTTCGTAAACTAATTTCAAATTATCAATAAATTTAAATATCTGTTCTTCATCTTCAAAATTAACTTCAGTATAATTTAAATTTTTTAAATTGTTATTTTGATTAAAAAAAATTTTGTTAAATACTCTTATTTTGTTATCATCTTTAAATACAATCATAATAATGTGGTCATTTATATTGTATTTATTTATAATTTCTTTGAAGTCATAAGTTTCTAAATTATTAATATTTCTTTTTATTAATCTGAAATCATCTAAATCTTCTGTCGGTAAAATATAATTTAAAAGGTTGTATTTTTTATTATTTGTATTCCAACTGGAAAATAATTTATTCTCAGAAAACATTAAAACTTGATTTTTATTTTGATCAACAAGTACGGGGATGAATAAAAAATCTTTTTTCACAGGTAGAGATGGAAAAATATTTTTCGTTTCTAATAAATCAAATATATTTTTTTTATTAAATGAAACATTTAGGGAAAGATAATAAATTTCATCAATAAACTTTTCTTCTTTAATAGAGAAAGTTTCGATCATTCCTTTTATTTGATTAATTGATGTATTTTTTAATTTTACCTGATCTTTACTTTGAGCAATTGATAAAATTAGTTCATTGAATGCCTTAACAAATCCTTCATCAATAATTTCATTTTTATTAAAATTTATTTCAAAAGGTGTTGATATTTCAATATCATTTATAGAAAATGTCTTTGCATGACTTTTTCCTGTGGAAAAGAAAATATTTATTAAAGCAAGAAATAAAAAAAAATTATATAAAAGCTTTAAATTACTAAGTAGAGAAATAAATTTCATAAAACATATTAATGAATAAAAAAAAATTTACCTATAAAAAAAGTGGAGTTAATATTAAAGCTGCAGACAAGTTTGTTGATTTCATTTCTACAGTTTCAGCAAAAAAAAGAGGCAAAAAAAAGTTCTCTAATATAGGAGGGTTTGGTTCAATCACAAATATACCAGCTAATATTAAACAACCTAGAATCGTTGCTTGTACTGATGGTGTGGGAACTAAAATTGAAATTGCTAATACATTAAATAAATTTGATACTATTGGTATTGATTTGGTTGCTATGAGTGTTAATGATTTAATTGTTCAAGGAGCTAAACCTCTACTTTTTTTAGATTATATTTCAATAAATAAAATTGATCTTAGAAAACTTAAATCGATTATAAAAGGAATTAACAAAGGCTGCAATCAATCAGAATGTGAACTCGTTGGTGGAGAAACTGCTGAAATGCCAGGTACGTATGAAAAAGGTAAATTTGATATCGCAGGTTTTGCTGTAGGTGTTGTAGGAAAGAATAGAATTTTAAATAAAAATAAAATAAAAAAAAATAATCTTATAATTGCAATTCCTTCCAGCGGTTTACATTCTAATGGGTATTCTCTTGTAAGATATTTATTAAAACAAAAAAAAATAAATATTAAAAAAAATAAATTTTTAAAATCCGAGCTTTTAAAACCAACTAAGATATATGTTAAAGAAATAATGAATTTGATTAACAATAACTTAATCAATGGCTGTGCAAATATAACTGGGGGAGGTTTGTCTGATAATATTAAAAGAATAATACCAGATAAGCTCACTGCAGATATAAGTTTAGATAAAATTAAAACTTCAAAAATATTTAATTGGCTTAAAAATAATGGAATTTCTGATAAAGAAATGCTGAAAACATTTAATTGTGGAGTTGGTTTTTGTCTTATTGTTGAAAGTAAAAATTTAAAAAAAATAAGTAAATTTTTTTCAAAAGAATACAAGCCATATGTTATCGGAAAAATTTTTAATGGTAAAAATAAAGTTAAGTTAAATGGTTCTATCAACTGGTATAAATAGAATTAGAACAGCTGTATTTATTTCAGGGACGGGCAGCAATTTAAAATCTTTAGTTAAATTTTCTAAAACTAAAATATCACCTATATCAATTAAATTTATAGTTTCAAATAACTCTAAGGCAAAAGGTTTAAATTATGCCAAAAAATTTAAAATTAAAAAAAAAGTTTTAAATTTTAAAAACAAAAAATTAAGCGAAAATAATCTACTTTCTATCTTGAAAAAAAATAATATTGAAATGATTTGTCTAGCTGGATTTATGAAAATTTTGTCAAAAAATTTTATAAAAAAATTTAAAGGAAAAATTTTAAATATACACCCCTCTTTACTACCTAAATATAAAGGATTAAATACTCATCAAAGAGTATTAAATAATAAAGAAAAATACTCAGGATGCACTGTTCATTTTGTAAATGCTCGATTAGACTCGGGGAAGATTATTCTACAAAAGAAAGTGAGGATTTCAAAAAAAGATACTGTATCTTCTCTTGCTAAAAAAATTTTAGCTCAAGAACATAGGCTATACCCAAAAGCTATATTAAAAGTTTTTAATCTTTAAAGAAAAAATCTATTTCAATTTTAGCATTTTCAACACTATCTGATCCGTGGACTGAGTTTTTATCTATTGAAATCCCATATTTTTTTCGGATAGTGCCTTCTTCTGCATCTTTTGGATTTGTGGCACCCATTAATTCTCTGTTTCCCAAAACTGCGTTCTCTTTTTCAAGAACCATAACTACAATTGGGCCTGATGATAGATAATCACACAAATCATTATAAAATGGTTTTGTTTCATGAACTTTATAAAACTTTTCTGCTTCTGACTTTTCAATTTGAATTTTTTTTTCTTTTAGTATTGAAAACCCTTTATTTTTAAACATTTCTTTAATTTCATTCTCAAGATTTCTTTCAACAGCATCAGGTTTAATAATTGATAAAGTTTGTTCTAAATTACTCATAATTATCCTCTATTAGTTTGTTTAATAATCTTACTCCAAAACCTGTGGCACCGCCCGAATTTAATGCTCCACCATATTTTGAAAAAGCCATTCCAGCTATATCTAAATGCGCCCAAGGTGTTTTGTTTAAAATAAATCTTTGTAAAAATTGAGCAGCCGTTGTAGATCCTGCACCACCAACATAGTTAATGTTTTGCATGTCTGCGTTTTTTGAGTCAATTAATTTATCAAAATTTTTATTCAATGGCATTCTCCAAACTTTTTCATCAATGTGTTCGCCCGCATCAATTAATTGTTTGCTTAATTTATCATCATTTGAAAATAAGCCAGCATATTCAGAACCTAGAGAAACAATGATTGCTCCAGTTAAAGTTGCAAGATCAACAATAAATTTTGGTTTAAATTTTTCCTCTGTATAAGTTAAAGCATCGGCCAACACTAATCTTCCTTCTGCATCTGTATTTAATATTTCAACAGTTTTTCCACTATAAGATTTTACGATGTCTCCTGGTCTTTGTGCGTTCCCTCCTGGCATGTTTTCAACAAGTCCTACCACGCCTACAGCATTAATTTTTGCTTTTCTAAGAGCTAAACTTTTCATTAAACCTACAACTACTGCGGAGCCAGCCATGTCATAAGTCATATCCTCCATGAATTTTGCTGGTTTTAATGAAATACCTCCTGTATCAAAGCAAACACCTTTTCCAACAAAAGCTAAAGGTTTTGTTTTATCTTTTAATCCATTCCATTCCATAGTCACTAAATAAGAACCTCTAATACTACCTTGGCCAACACCAAGCAAAGTATTCATTCCTAGTTTTTTTAATTTCTTTTCATCATAGATATTAATTTTTAAACCAAATTTTTTAAGTGAATTTAATCTTTTAGCATATTCGTCTGGATGTAGAATATTACCTGGTTCTGAAACTAAATCTCTAGTATAAAAGGTGCCTTCCTCTATTGCTTTAAATCTAATTTGATCTTTATATGAAGGAATATTTTTACCAATACCAAAAATAACAATTTCTTTCTTACTTCTTTTTGTTTTGTATTTATCAAAATTATAAGATTTTAATTTTATTCCGTGAAAAAAATTTGCAATTAGGTTTTTATTTTTAGGAGCTAAATAGTCAGTATTAAAAATATATTCTTTATTTTTACTGTTCTTAATATGATCATAGAATTTTGCACCAAGACTTTCGATTTCATGATTAAAAATTTTATCCTTTAAGGAAACTAATATTATTTTTTTTTTTGAGCTTACTTGAAAATCTAAAAAATTTTCTTTTACATTGGAATTTTTTAATAATTCATTGATAAATAAAAATTCATTTTTTGTAACTTTATTTTTAAAACTATTTGTATTAAATTCTTTTTCAGTAAATATAACAAAATTCGAATTAGCTTTATTTTTTAGAGTTTTTTTATAATTAATTTGAACATGCATAAATTTAGATTCAATCTATTAGAGTTGAGTGTTATATATTAAGAAATTTATTATTTTCAATGAAAAAATTAATATTTAGAAAATTTATCATAGATATCTTACTTTTTTTTCTATTTGTATCTTTAACACTAGGTATTATAGTTTGGACTTTACAGGCAGTAAATTATCTTGATTTTATTACTGAAGATGGTCACAGTCTAAAAACATATTTTCAATTTACAATTTATAATTTTCCAAAAATAATACACAGACTAATTCCATTTGTTTTTTTTGTTTCAATTTTTATAGTAATTCTTAATTATGATCATAACAACGAGCTTTTAATTTTTTGGAGCAATGGCATCAGCAAAATTAGCTTTGCAAATAACATAATAATTTTTTCAATTCTTCTTTTAACTTTTCAAATTTTAATAGGAAGTTATGTTTCTCCACTTTCACAATTTAAAGCAAGAGGTTTTTTGAAAAACTCAAATATAGACTATTTTTCCATATTAATTAAAGAGGGTAAGTTTATAAATGCCGTTGATGGTTTAACTATTTTTATAGACGAAAAAAATCCAGATGGGACTTACTCAAATATATTCATTGATGATTCCTCTAAAAATAATACACGAATGATTTACGCTAGCAATGGTATTTTATTATCTAATAATAAACAGAAAATATTTAGATTGTTCAATGGAAAAGTAATAAATAAAGAAAAAGAAAAAATTAATAATTTCCAATTTGAACAAATTGATTTTAGTTTATCTGAATTTACATCAAGTACTATTTTAGTCCCTAAAATTCAAGAAGTATCATCAAAAGATCTTTTTGAATGTTCTTTAAAATTACTTAAAAATAATAAACCTATAAAATTTCAATATTTTAATTGTAATAAAGAAATTAAAGGTACAATAAATCAAGAGTTACTAAAAAGATTTTATAAACCTTTATTTCTACCGGTTATTGCTATCACCTGTTGTTTTTTGATCATAATTCCCAGAAATAGTATTAGATATTTTAAAAATAGAAAAAAAATTTTTATTTTAAGTTTTTTATTATTAATAATTTCTGAAACATCTTTAAGATATGCAACAAAGTCTGATATATCCTTAATAATATTTTTATTAATACCATGGCTATTATTTTTGTTTGCATATATTAATTTTTATAGAAAAGTAAAAAATGTTTAAAATTTATCAAAAATATATTGTGTATAATTTTTTTAATAAATTATTGTTTGTTACTTTAATTTTTTTTAGTCTTACTATTATCCTGAATATATTTGAGGAAATATCTTTTTTTAAAAATACTGAGTCTAATTTTTTACTTCCATATTTCTTAACATTTTTAACTGCTCCAATTACATTATTTGAAATTTTTCCATTTATATTTTTAATTTCTACTCAATATTTTTTTTATGATATTTATAAAAAAAATGAACTTTTAATATTAAAAAATAATGGCTTAAATAATTTAAGTATTATTAAAACACTTTTTATTGTCTCATTTGTTTTGGGTTTTTTTATGATAATTTTATATTACAACATCGCTTCTAGTCTAAAATTTGTTTATACCGACATAAAAAATAAATTTACAAATGATAATAAATATTTAGCCGTAGTTAATGATAGTGGAATTTGGATAAAAGATGAAATTAATGGTTCTGTGGTAATTGTGAAATCAGGCAATATAAAGGACGATTACCTAATAAATGTAATTATAAATACTTTTGATAATAACTTTAATCATCAAAGCACAATACAATCAGATAAGGTTGATATAAACAATAAAAGTTGGATTATTTTCAAACCAAAAATAACAAAAGCAAATATATCAGAAAAAATAGATGGTCAAATAATTTTAAAAACTAATTTTGATAAAGAAAGAATAAATAGTCTTTTTTCAAATTTTTCAACTTTAAATTTAATTGAGCTTATTAGTCTAAAAAAGGACTATGAGAGTATTGGATATTCATCAGATGAAATTTTGATTCATTTGTTCAAATTGTTTTCTACACCACTATTGTACTCATTGCTCACTGTACTTGCAGCAATAGTAATGCTTAATATAAAAAAAAACCAATCACTTTTTTTTCATGCATTATTGGGTATTCTTATTTCAGTTTTAATTTATTATTTAAATTTTATTTTTGCTTCTTTAGGAAATACTGGCAAAATTCCGCCAAATTTATCAATCTTTTTGCCCATAATATTCATTTCCATTATTACAATTATAGGTTTAGTTAGGATAAATGAAAAATAAATTCATAATAATCTTAACATATCTTACTTTATTTGTATGTAATTTATCTTATTCAGATCAATTTGAGTTTGAGGTTTCCAAAATAGAAATAATTGAAAATAATTTAATCTTAGCATCTGCTGGAAAGGCCACTTCTAAAGACAAAAATCTTGAAATTAATGGAAAAAATTTTAAATATAACAAAAAACTTCAAACGCTCAATGTTTCTGATGGAAAAATTTTTTTTAAAGCTGAAAATATTATTATTACTTTCGAAAAAACAATAATAGATGAAAAAAATTCACTGGTTATAGCGGAAGGTAATGTAAGAGTTGATGATTTAAACAACAATCTATTCTTAAAGACTGAGATTCTAAAATTTAATAGAAAAAATAATATTTTATCTTCATCTACAGAAACGGTTTTTGAGGATAAATTTAAAAATTATTTTAAAACATCTAAATTTGAATATAAAATTAAGGAAAATTCTCTCAAAGCACAAAATATCTATATGCAAGACGTTGAAAAAAACAATTTTAAAATAGAATTAGCACATATAAATACTTCATCTAATGAGTTATCAGGTAAAGATATATCAATTAATTTAAATAATTTATTTTTTGATAAGAACAATGAACCTAGATTTAAAGGAAAAAGTATTAAATATCAAAACGGCAAATCTGAAATTTCAAAGGGTATTTTTACTCCTTGCAAAAAGACAGATAAATGTCCTCCATGGCAACTAACAGCAGAAAAAATCACTCATGATCAAAAAAATCAGATTATAAATTATAATAATGTATGGCTTAAACTTTATGATAAACCCGTAGTATACTTTCCTAAGTTTTTCCATCCAGACCCTACTGTAAAAAGAAAATCAGGTTTTTTAATGCCTACCTTTAAAACCTCACCAAATGGAAATAGTTATTTTAGTTTGCCTTATTTTAATGTTTTAAGTGAAAATAAAGATTTTACTGTTTCACCAAGACTTTATAGTGAAGATAAGCTATTGCTTCAAAATGAATTTAGAAAGGTTGATAAATCTAGTAAAACCATAGCAGACTTTAGTTTATTCACCGAAAAAGGAGAAACGCTTAAAAGTCACCTTTTTTACAACTATGAAAAAGATTTAGAAGACAGTAGTAACAAAAATACAAGATTTAACGAAAAAATTTTAAATTTAAAAATTGAACAAGTTTCTAATCAAACTTATTTAAAAGGAAATAAATTAATTTCACCATTAATTACTAATTATGATTTAATAGAGAATACTGCTGGCATTATTTTAAATTCTGATGATTTAGAAATAAATTCTAATGTAACAGTATTTGAAGATTTGACACTTAAAAGCAGTGATAGATATCAATATATTTTCCCAAATATAGACTTAACAAAGCAATTTCAAAGTGAAAATAACTTAAAGGGTATTTTCACATTAATATCAAATAATTATATTCACAATTATCAGACAAATGTTTTAGAAAAAGTAAACATCAACAATTTATATTTTGACTCGAATCAAAAGATATCAAAAGTTGGATTTAATAATAATTATCAATTTCTAATTAAAAACTCTAATACAGATACTCAAAATTCAAATAATTTTAAAGAAAATGAAAATTATTACCTATCTGGTTTATTTCAATTCAATTCTGAGCTTCCTATGATAAAAAAATCAGAAAATTATCAAAAAATTTTAAAACCAAAATTCTCTTTAAAAATAAGCCCTGAGAATGATAAAAATATCAATGATCAATTTAACAAATTAAATGTTAATAATATTTACAACTTAGAAAGAATTTCTTCATCAGATACTGTTGAAGGAGGCATATCATTAACCTATGGAAACGAATTTATTGTTTCGGATCTAAAAAATACAAATGAAATTATAAGTTTTAAATTTGCAAACAATATTAGAATAAAAGAAAATAATAATTTGCCTAGAAACAATCAATTATCCGCAAAAACATCTAATTTTTTTGGAGAAGTGTCGTATTCTCCAAACAAAATACTAAATACTAAATATGAGTTTTCTATGAAAAATAATTTACAAGAAATAAGTTATGAAAACATAGGAGCTGAGTTGAATTTAAATAATTTTGTGACATCTTTTGATTATTTAAATGAAAATAACACTAGTGAAAAAAACTCATATCTATCAAATAAATCAACTTATAGCATTAATGACTCGAATAATATTTCTTTTTCGACTAGAAAAAATAAAAAAACTAATTTAACGGAATATTATAACTTAATTTATGAATATAAAAATGATTGCTTAAGAGCTTCAATAGAATATAACAAAGATTTCTATAACGATAGAGATATTAAACCAAAAGAAAATGTTTTTTTTAAATTAACATTCGTACCATTCGGAACAGCTTCAACTCCTAATTTAAAATAATGAAAAATAAAATTTTATTTTTATTTATGGTTTTATTTTTTTTCATAGGAATAAATAATTCTTTTTCAGCATCAAAAATTTTTATAAAAGTAAAAATTGATAATGAAATAATCACAAATCACGATATTTTAAAGGAGTCAAAATATTTAAAACTAATTAATCCAGATTTGCTGAAATTAAATGAAAATGAAATTTTAAATATTTCTAAAAATTCTTTAATTAATCAAATAATTAAAAAAAAAGAAATTGAAAAATTTTTAGATTTAGAAAAAAAACATCCGTTGATTGAAACAGTTTTAGAAGATTTATATAAAGGGAGTAACTTTAAAAATTTAGATGACTTTGAAAATAACCTTAATTACGAGAACAATTACACAATTAAAGAAATAAAAAAAAAATTACAAATTGAATTGTATTGGAATGAATTGATTTATACGAAATATAAAAATTCAATTAATATAAATGAAGAAAATTTATTAAAAAAAATTAAAGAAAAAAAAGATAAAAATAAAATCGAATTTTTATTATCAGAAATTTTTTTTAGTAACCAAAAAAATATTTCGTTAGATGAACAAATTATTCAAATACAAAAAAGTATTGAAAATAAAGGTTTTAACAATACTGCAAATATATATAGTTTAAGTCAAAGTTCAAAGTATGGAGGAAAAATTGGTTGGGTTGATCAGGGCAATTTATCAAAAACAATATTTATTGAATTAAATAAAATAAAAGTTGGAGAATATACAAACCCTATAAAAGTTGGAAATAATTATCTAATTTTAAAAATTGAAGATAAAAGAACAACTAAAATTTCCATAAATGAGGAGAAACAATTAAAAGAAATGATAAATTTTGAGACAAACAGACAACTTAATCAGTTTTCAAATATATATTTTAACAAAGCAAAAATTAATTATTCCATTGATGAAATTTAAACCAATTTTAATTGTTGCAGGACAACCCAAAAGTATTTTTTTTGAAATTTTTTTTAAATCAATAAGAAAAAAAAAAATTAAAAGTCCTATTATTATTATCTCATCTTTAAAATTGTTAACTAGTGAAATGAAGAGACTTAATTTTAAAAAAAAAATTAAATTACAAAATATAGATTCGTTAGGAAGAAATAAAATCAATAATACAAATATTAATCTTATTAATGTAAATTTAAATTATAGCAAAGTTAAAAATATAAATATGAAATATACCAATTCATATTTATACAACTGCTTTGATATAGCTTTTAAAATCCTAAAGACAGGTTATACAGATAAATTTATTAACGGTCCAATCAATAAAACTAGTTTTCTTAATAAAAAATTTTTAGGTATAACTGAATTTATCTCAAAAAAATTTAATGTAAAAAATAATGCAATGCTAATTTATAATAAAAATTTATCAGTATGTCCTTTAACAACTCACCAACCAATAAAAACAGTTTCAAATAAAATAAATAAAAAAAAAATTTTACAAAAAATTGTTTTAATTAATAATTTTTATTTGAAACTAAATAAAATTAAACCCAAAATAGCTGTAACAGGCTTAAATCCACATTGTGAAAGTATTCTTAAGAATAGTGAAGAAAAAAAAATAATTATACCCTCTTTAAAAGCAGCAAAAAAATTAGGATTAAGTGTTTATGGTCCATTTTCTGCAGACACAATTTTTCAACGAGAGAATTGCCGTAATTTCAATGTAATATTAGGAATGTATCATGATCAAGTTTTAGGTCCATTTAAAACTAAATTTGAATACGATGCTATAAATGTTACTTTAGGGTTGCCTTTTTTTAGAGTAACACCAGATCATGGTCCAAATGAAAAGATGTATAAAAAAAATAAATCTAATCCACAAAGCATAATTAATGCATTAGAATTTTTGGATAAAAATTGATTAAAGCAAAAAAAAGTCTAGGTCAAAATTTTTTAATTGATAAGAAAATTTTAGAAAAAATTGTAAATACTACTGCTATTGAAGATAAAACAGTTCTTGAAATTGGACCAGGCACAGGAAATCTAACATCATACATACTAAAAAAAAAACCGAAAAAAACTTTTGTGATTGAAAAAGATAATGAACTTGCAATTATACTTAAAAATAAATTTCAAAATCAGATTACAATCATCAACGATGATATTTTGAAAATAGATGAAACTAGCTTATTTAAAGATAAAGTCATAGTTTTTGGAAATCTACCTTATAATATTTCAACCGAGATTCTAAGTAAATGGATAGTTAATTTAAAAAGTAATTTTTGGTTTGAATATTTGGTCTTAATGTTTCAAAAAGAAGTAGCAGATAGAATAATTGCTAAATTCAATACCTCAAATTATGGAAGATTATCAATCGTTTGTAATTGGAAACTTAATATTAAAAAGATATGCGACATTAAACCTGGAGCATTTTCTCCAAAGCCTAAAATTGACAGCTCTTTATTACTTCTCATTCCAAAAAACAATTATGTCAAAATTAATGATCCAAATAATTTAGAAAAAATTACTAGAATTTTTTTTAATCAAAGAAGAAAAATGATAAAAAAACCTTACAATCAACTCTTTAATGGAGATCAAAAAATATTAAACAAACTAAAAATTGATTTAAATTTGAGACCTCAAAACTTAAGTTTAGATACTTACTATAATCTAGCATGTGAATATGAAAATTTAAGAAGTTAACTTGTCAACATGACCTCTTATAAAATCTAAGTCATAATCTTTTGAGCCATCATTTATTACTGCATCAATTAAATTTTTAATTTTAAAAAAACATTGATTTAAATCATTATTTATAACTACATAATCATAATTAATCCAATGTAAGACATCTCTTTCAAATTGTTTCATTCTTTCTTCAGCTATTAATTTATCGCTTGAATGTCTTTTAGATAATCTTTCAAACAAAACTTCTTTGCTAGGTGGAAGAATAAAAAAAGTAATTAATTTATAATCTAATTTTTTATTCTTTATTTGATCAGCCCCCTGCCAATCAATATCAAATAGTACATTTTTACCTTTATTTAGTTTATCTATAACAGGCGTTCTTGTTGTGCCATAAAAATTATTAAAAACTTTTGCATATTCAAGGAACTCTTCATTTTTAATTAATCTCTTAAATTCTAATTCGTTAACAAAGAAATAATCTTTATTTTGACTTTCATTTGGTCTTGGCTGTCTAGTTGTGTGTGATATAGAAGTTTCAAAATTTTCTTCTTCGGATAATTTCTTAACAAGAGTAGTTTTACCTGCTCCTGAAGGAGAAGATAATATTATCATTATCCCATCTTTTTCTGATGGCATTAAAATTTCTAGTTAGCTTTTCCTTCGATAAATTTAACTGCATCTCCAACAGTTAAAATTTTCTCAGCTTCACTGTCTGAAATTTCAGATCCAAATTCTTCCTCGAAAGCCATCACTAACTCAACTGTATCTAAGCTATCAGCTCCTAAATCATCTATAAAACTAGACTCTTCTGTTACTTTAGCTTCATCTATACCTAAGTGATCGGCTACAATTTTTTTTACTTTGCTTGAAACGTCTTCTGACATATTGATCCCTTTTTGTTATAAATTCTTAATAGTTTAAAAACCTATTTTGTCAAGCCATATACATGCCTCCATTAACATGCAAGGTTTCGCCATTAATATAATTTGATTGATTTGAGCATAAAAAAAGCACTGCATTTGCAATATCATCTGGCTCTCCTAGTCGAGCAGAAGGAATTTTTGATATTATAGCCTCTTTAAATTTATCATCTAATTTGTCCGTCATAGCTGTTTTGATAAAACCAGGTGAAATACAATTTATATTTATATTTTTCTTAGCGTATTCTATTGCCAAACTTTTAGACATTGCAATTATACCTGCTTTAGAAGCAGTGTAATTAGCCTGTCCTAAATTGCCTGTATGTCCAACAACTGACGTAATATTAACAATCTTTCCAGATTTATTTTTAAGCATTTTTTTAATTGCTGATTTGCTCATTAAAAAAGTTGATGTTAAATTAACATCTATTACTTTTTTCCATTCATCTATGCTCATCCTTATTGCTAAATTATCTTGTGTGATACCAGCATTGTTAACTATGGAATCTAACTTGCCACCAAGCTCTTTCGTTGCGTTTTCAACAAACTCCTCAATTTTATCACTTTGAGAAATATCAAACTTTAATATTTTAATATTTCCATATTTTCCTTTTAGTTCCTCAAGTTTTTCTATTCTTGTACCTGAAGCTAAAATATTTGCCCCTGCTTGATTTAATTTTTCAATTATTGAATTTCCAATTCCTCCTGAGGCACCTGTAACAATAATATTTTTTCCATTTAACTCTGTCATATTTTTAGACCTTCAATATCAATTTGACTATTAATTGTATCAATTTTAACATTTCTATTAATTCTTTTTACCAAACCTGACAAAACTTTCCCAGGTCCAATTTCTATAAAATGATTTACATCATTTTCTATCATATTAACCACGCTTTCTCTCCATCTAACTCTACTCTCTATTTGCTTAATTAAAAGATTTTTGAGGTCATCCAGACCTTTAATTTCATTAGCAGTAACATTTGAAATTAATTTATTTTTTCCATTTTTAAAATTAAGTTTATTTAATTCTTCTGTCATAATTTTTGTTGCATTATTCATCAAATCGCAGTGGAAAGGTGCACTTACTGGAAGTTTAATATTTTTGATTGAATTATTCTTTAAAATTTGAATTAATTTTTTTAAATCCTCTGTTTTTCCGCTCAAAACAATTTGACCTTCAGAATTATCATTTGCAATTTGTGCTTTAAAATTTTCTTTATTTTCTATCAAAATTTTTTCAATAACATTAACTGTTGAGCCTAATACTGCAACCATTCCTCCCTGCCCTTTAGGCACAGAGTTTTGCATAGCATCTCCTCTTATTCTTAAAATTTTTAAAGTATCTGAAAAATCAAGATATCCTGCGCATGATAATGCTGAATATTCACCCAAAGAATGTCCAGCAAAGTACTTTGCTTTATTTAAATCCAATTTGAATTCATTTTTTACTACATTAAATATTGAATAACTTATTAAATATATTGATGGCTGTGTATTGACTGTTAAATCTAATTCCTCTTTTGGTCCCTCGAGAATAAGTTTAGAAATGGAAAAATTTAACACATCGTCAGCCTGTTTAAATAAGTCTTTTACTATATTAAATTTGTCATAAAGCTCTTTACCCATTCCCACTATTTGAGATCCCTGACCTGGAAAAATTACTGAAAACATATAAAAAAAACTAATATTTTTGCCTTTTTAACTATTGTAATTGAACTTTTATAATAGTATATCCTCACTTTTTATTAAAGAACTTAAATGAATTTATACGAACATACTATTATTGCCAGGCAAGATACTTCACCAAGTGAATTAAAGCAATTAACAGAAAAGTATTCTAAAATTGTTGAAAAAAATGATGGTGAAGTTGTTAAAACTGAAAACTGGGGATTACTAAACTTATCCTATCTGATTAAAAAGAATAAAAAAGGGAGTTACATACACTTTAAAATAAAGGGTAGAGGTAATGTTATTGATGAATTAGAAAAAAATGAAGCTATAGATAAAAAATTACTAAGATATCTAACAGTTAGAGTAAAAAAATTTGACTTAAAAACAAACTATTTTGGAAAAAAAGAAGATAGTGAAAAAAAAGAAAGTGATAAAAACTAATGCCAAAAAGACAAAGTGGAAATAAAAAAGGTAAACAGAGTAACTTTGCAAAATTGAGTATTTTCCAACCAAATAAATATAAATTTAAAAAAAACTGTCCATTGTCAGTAAAAGGTGCTCCAGAAGTAGACTATAAAAATATTAAACTTTTAAAAAAATATGTATCTGAAAACGGTAAGATTTTACCTTCAAGAATTACAAATGTATCTCAAAAGAAACAAAGAGAGCTATCTCTTTCAATTAAAAGAGCTAGAAACTTAGCCTTGTTATAAAATGAAAGTAATATTATTAGAAAACGTAAAAAGAATTGGATCTATTGGTGAAGTAATAGATGTAAAAAGAGGTTTTGCTAGAAACTTTTTAATTGCCAATAAAAAAGCTCTTTATGCATCAAAAGAAAATATAAAAGAAGTTGAAAAAATTAAAGCTGAGTTATCTATAAAAGATAACGAAAAGAAAAAAGAAGCCTCTCAAATTGCTGAGCAAATAAATGGTAAAGAGTATTCTGTCAAAAAACTAAGTACAGAAAATAATGAATTATATGGTTCAGTTAAACCAACTGAAATTTCAAAACTTATTCAAGAAGAAAACAAAATTGATATAAAGCCTTCAATGATACAACCAGTTGAAGAAATAAAAGCTTTAGGAAAATTTAAAGTTAAAATTTCTTTACACTCAGAAGTTGATGCTGAAATTACAATTAACGTTTCTCCAGCTGATACAATTCAATAATTATACATTCTTTTCCCCAGCATTAATATACAATTTGATTTAATTAATTTTCATATAAATTATTTTTATGGAAAACAATTTAAGTATAGTCAAAGATCAATTTAAAGAATTGCCAAATAATATTGAGGCCGAACAAGCTGTCATAGGATCTATCCTTGTAAGTAATGATATATTTGATGAAATAAATACAATAATTTCTAGTGTTAATTTTTTTGATCCAATGCATCAAAAAATATTTGAAGCAGTTGAAAGTCTTATCTACAAAGGAATGTTAGCTAACCCAATTACATTAAAAAATTATTTTGAAGATGAAAAAGATGATTTAAATGTTCCAGAATATTTAGTTAAGATTACAAAGTTTTCTACATCGGTTAGGCAGGCAATAGAGTATTCAAAAATAATTTATGATATGTTTGTGAGAAGAGAATTAATAAAAATTTCTGAACAAACTATTGATAGTGCAAAAATAAATGACCTTGATACTAGCGGTCAATCTATAATCGAAAGTTCTGAGAGATTATTGTTTGATTTAGCTGAAAAAGGATCTTTCAATTCTTCCCTAGTAAAATTTGATGAAGCTATGAAACAAACAATTGAGATGGCTTCAGCGGCTTATAAGAATGAAGAGGGAATCGTAGGTGTACCAACTGGTTTAAGAGATTTGGATGATAAGCTTGGTGGTTTACACCAATCAGATTTAATTATAATTGCTGGTCGACCTTCTATGGGTAAAACCTCACTCGCAACAAATATTGCATTTAACGCTGCACAAAAACTACAAGAGAGTGGAAAGAAATCATCTGTAGCTTTTTTTTCACTGGAAATGTCCTCAGAACAGTTATCAACTAGAATTATTTCTGAGCAAGCAAGAATAAGTTCTAATGATATTAGAAGAGGAAGAATATCTGACGATCAATTTGATAAGTTTTTAGAAACATCAAAAAATATCTCAGAACTGCCACTTTATATAGATGAAACTCCGGCAATAAGCATTGCTGCTCTAAGCAATAGAGCGAGACGTATTAAAAGGCTTTTTGGTCTCGATATGATTGTAGTTGATTACATCCAATTAATGAGAGGAACTACAATTAATAAAGATGGAAGAGTTCAAGAAATATCACAAATTACTCAAGGACTTAAAGCGATAGCCAAAGAACTGTCAGTTCCTGTGGTAGCTCTTTCGCAATTATCTAGACAAGTAGAACAGAGAGATGATCACAAGCCTCAATTGGCAGATTTAAGAGAATCTGGTTCTATTGAACAAGATGCTGATGTTGTAATGTTTGTTTATAGAGAAGGATACTATCTTTCTAGAAAAGAACCAAGAGAGGCAACTGTTGAGCATGCAGAGTGGCAAGCAAAAATGAATGAAGTTGCACATTTAGCACAAATTATAATTGGAAAACAACGACATGGTCCTATTGGTAATGTAACTCTTGAATTTGAAGAAAGATTTACAAAATTTAAGGATACTCAATTAAGTTAAATTCCAATATAAAGAGCTTGAATGATAGCTCATATTTATCAAAACATTATCCTTAAAAATCCCAAAGCAATATTTGTGTTGTTAATTATTGCTATTTTAAGTTTTGGATACTATTCAAAAAATTTTAGGCTAGATGCTTCATCAGAAACCTTATTAATAGAGGGAGACCCAGATTTAGCATATTTGAAAGAAGTCTCTGAAAGATATGGATCTAAGGAATTTTTAATTCTTACTTACACACCAAATGAAGGGATGGTAACTGACTCGTCAATTAATAATTTATTAAGTTTAAAATATAAAATTCAGAGCCTCAATTGGGTCCATAGCGTGATCACATTATTAGATATTCCACTTTTGAATAATTCAGAAGCACCCCTTCAAGAAAGACTAGAAAACTTTAAAACATTAAAAGATGAAGATGTTGATAGAGATCGAGGTTTTAAAGAAATTTTAAATAGTCCTGTTTTTCGAAATTTTGTCATCAGCGAAAATGGTAAAACTAGTGGAATTATCGTTAACATTAAACAGTCTCAAAAATTAAAAGATATAGAAAATAAATCAAAACAAGAAGTTGAACTAATTAAAGATCAAATCAAAAAACAAAACCACCAGAATATTTTAGAAATTAGACAGGTTATTCAGAGTTATTATGATGTTGGAAAGATTTATCTAGGAGGAATACCAATGATTGCTGATGATATGATGACTTTTATCAAAAGCGATATAATTGTTTTTGGTTTGGGAGTTCTATTATTTATAATTGCTACTTTATGGTTTGTTTTTAGAAACCCTCTTTGGATTGTGGTTCCTATAAGTAGTTGTCTTTTTTCTGTGATAATAATGATGGGATTACTTGGACTGCTAGGATGGAAAGTTACAGTCATCTCATCAAATTTTATTGCACTGATGTTAATTCTAACAATGGCAATGAATATTCATATGAGCACAAGATTTCTTCAGCTTAAAAAAGATTTTCCATCAAAAAATAATTTTGAAATTATTTCCTTAACAACTTCAAAAATGTTTTGGCCGATTCTTTATACTGTTCTAACGACAATTTTCGCTTTCTTATCTTTAATTTTTAGTGAAATAAAACCTATTATTGATTTTGGCTGGATGATGACTTTTGGGTTAATTACATCATTTATCATTACTTTTACTTTACTGCCTACCCTTTTAAACTTTGCACCCACAAATAATATTTCAGTTAAAAAAGAACAGAAATCTAAAATCACGAATTTACTTAGTTTAGTTTCTATAAATAATAAAAACTCTATCTTCTTAGTAACTGGAATAGTTATAATATTCAGTATTATTGGAATAAGTAAGCTTGAAGTTGAAAATAGTTTTATAAATTACTTTGATAAGAATACTGAAATTTACAAAGGTATGAAGCTTATAGATGAGGAGCTAGGTGGAACCACTCCTTTAGAAGTTATTATAAAATTTCCTGAGAAAAAGAAGGTAAAAAAATCTGAAGAAGATGAAGAGTTTGACGATTGGGGTGATGAAGAAGATACTAATGATGAAAAATATTGGTTTACCAAAGATAAAATTGATCTGATTGCATCTGTTCATAATTACTTAGATAGCTTACCAGAAATTGGTAAAGTTCTATCTTTTTCATCAATTATAGAAGTAGCTACTCAATTAAATAATAATAAGCCTTTAGGCACTTTAGAAATGGGAGTACTTTACTCTAAAATTCCTGAGAGCATTAAAACTGAAATCATTGATCCCTATCTTTCAATTAAAGATAATGAGGCTAGAATTAGTTTAAGAATTATAGACTCCCAGAAAGATTTAAGAAGAAATGATTTAATTAACAAAATTAATTTTGATCTAAAAGATAAATTTGGTTTAGAAGAAAAAGATTATAAATTAGCAGGTGTATTAATATTATTTAATAATTTATTACAAAGTTTGTTTAAATCTCAAATATTAACATTAGGATTGGTGATGATTGGAATATTTTCAATGTTCATAATCTTATTTAGAAACATTAAACTTTCATTAATTGGCGTTGTTCCAAATTTTATTGCTGCTTTTTTTATACTGGGAATAATTGGATTGTTAGGAATACCTTTAGATATGATGACTATAACTATTGCAGCAATTACAATAGGAATTGCTGTAGATAACAGCATTCACTATATTTACAGATTTAAAGAAGAGTTTAATAAAATAAAAGATTATAATAAAACATTAAAAACTTGTCATTCAACTGTTGGGGTTGCTATATTAAACACTTCAATTACGATTGTTTTTGGATTTTCAATTTTGGTATTATCAAAGTTTATCCCAACAATTTATTTTGGTGTGTTTACTGGCCTAGCTATGCTATTGGCTATGATATCAGTATTAACACTACTTCCTGCATTAATTTTAATTATTAAACCTTTTAGCAAATCATCTTAATGTTAGAAATCATAAAAGATTTTTATAAACCAATATCAATTATTGATTTAATTTATTTAATTTTAACAATCCTTTCTTTAATTAATTGTTATAAAAAGGGCTTCATTTTAAGTATCCTTTCAATGGCTAAATGGTTGCTAGCATACATAATTACATTAATTCTATTTCCAAGAATTAAGCCATATGTAAAAAACATAATTGATAATGAATATGTGCTCGATGTTGGTTTGGGAATAATAATATTTATAGTTGTAATCTTTTTAGTTTTATTAATTAATAAAGGAATCAGTAAAGCGGTCAGATATACAGGAATCGGTGGCTTAGATAAGACTTTTGGATTCTTTTTTGGGTTTATAAGAGCCTACATTATTTCTGTTTGTATCTTTTCGGGTGTTCATATCGTTTATAATTATGATAAATGGCCAATAAATTTTGACAAATCATACGTCTTTCCATATTTAGAAAAAGGTAGTAGTTATCTGATAAAAGAATTTCCTAATGAAAAAACATATCAAGATTCTAAAGAAAAAATTAAAGAACTATAATCCAAGATTGAAGGAAGAATGCGGGGTTTTTGGCATTAGCAACTCAAAGGATGCTTCAGCTCTAACTGCACTTGGCCTTCATGCTCTACAACACAGGGGTCAGGAAGGCTGTGGTATAGTTACTTTTGATGGTGAAAAATATTATTCTGAAAAAAGATTTGGTTTAGTTGGTGATAATTTCAACAAAGAAAAAGTGTTAAATAATCTTAAGGGAAATTATGCAATTGGCCATAACAGATACAGCACAACTGGAAACAATATATTAAGAAATATACAGCCTTTTTTTGCTGATACTAATGCAGGTGGTATTGGAGTTGCACATAATGGAAATCTTACTAATTCAATTGCTTTGAGAAATAAACTAGTTGAAGATGGAGCTATATTTTACACTACTTCAGATACTGAAACGATTGTTCAATTAATTGCTAAATCAAAAAGACCAAAAACAATTGACAAAGTAATTGATGCAATTTTTCAAATCCAAGGTGGGTATGCATTAGTGATGTTAACTCAAAACTCACTAATTGGGGTTAGAGATCCTTATGGAATTAGACCACTAGTAATCGGTAAACTTGGAAATAGTTATGTCTTAGCGTCTGAAACTTGTGCATTTGATATAATTGGTGCAAAATTTTTAAGAGAAGTTGAAAATGGTGAAATAGTTTTAATTGAAAATAATGAACTTATAAGTATTAAACCCTTCCCTGCTAAAAAAGTTAGGCCTTGTGTATTTGAATATATTTATTTTTCAAGACCAGACAGTTTAATAGGAGGAAAAACAGCATACGAACATAGAAAAAATATCGGTAGAGAACTTGCAAAAGAAAATGACACTGATGCTGATATAGTGGTTCCGGTTCCAGACTCAGGAAATGCCGCAGCTATGGGTTTTTCTCAAGAATTAAAAATGAATTTTGAGCATGGATTAATTCGAAACCATTATGTTGGAAGAACTTTCATTGAACCAAGCCAAAAAATTAGAAGCTTGGGTGTTAAACTAAAATTAAATGCTAATCAAACAACAATTAAAGATAAAAAAATTATTCTAATTGATGACTCTCTTGTTCGAGGAACCACATCTTATAAAATTGTTAAAATGCTTTATGATGCTGGTGCAAAAGAAGTTCATGTTAAAATTGCATGTCCTGAAATAAGATATCCAGATTTCTATGGTGTAGATACACCTACAAAAAAAGAATTATTAGCAGCAAATAAAACAAATGATGAAATTTGTGAATATATTGGAGCTAAAACTTTGAGATTTTTATCAATTGAAGGATTGTATAAAGCAATTGGTTTTGAAAAAAGAAACGAAACATATCCTCAATTAACAGATCATTATTTCACGGGTGAATATCCCGTTAAATTAGTGGATGAATTAGGAGATAATAAAATAACTCAATTATCTTTACTAAGCACAGGATCAAACAATTAAATTATGAAAACAGTAAATTTTACTGAAATGAAAAATGGAACTAAGGAAGATTATGAGCTTCTTGAAAAATTTGAGAAAAACTTTGAAAGACAAACAGCTGAGAGAGTTTTAAATTATTTATCAAAACAAACTACTACCTTAGAAGGTTATAAAATCACTAGACTAGAACACTCCTTACAAGCAGCAACAAGAGCTTTTAAAAATAAAGAAAGTGATGAAATGGTTGTTGCAACTTTACTACATGATATTGGAGATGATCTAGCGCCAATGAATCATTCTCAATATGCTGCATCTATACTAAGACCTTATGTTTCAGAAAGAACTTATTGGATTGTTCTTCATCATGGTCTTTTTCAAACTTACTACAGTGCTCATCATTTAGGTGGTGATAGAAATGCAAGAGATAAATTTAAAGACCACAAGTATTATCAAGACACCATAGATTTTTGTGAAAAATATGACCAATGCTCTTTTGACCCTGATTACAAAAGTATGACTTTAGATGATTTTAAGCCATTAGTTAAAAAAATATTCGCAAAAGAGCCTTATTATTATCTTTAAATTTAGGTATAAATCACTACTTACAGCGCATGATTGATTCAAAAGAAAAAATTATAAACTATTTTAAATCAGGTATTAAGGAACCTAAAAATTTCAAAATTGGGATAGAGCATGAAAAGTTTTTATTTAATAATTCGGACGATAAAAGAATTGATTATTCAAAAATAAAAGAAATGTTTACAGCCCTGCTTGAATTTGGCTGGAATCCAGTTTTTGAAAAAGAAAATATTATTGCGCTTAATAAAGGTGGTAAAAATATAACGCTTGAACCAGGCAATCAGATAGAATTATCAGGAGATCAATTAAACCATATGCACGAAGCTTGTGCAGAGTCACAAGACTATTTGTTTGAATTAAAACAAGTTACAAAAAAATTAGATATTAAAATTGTTAGTGCAGGGTTCGATCCAATATCTAAATTAAGTGAAATCCCAAACAATCCTAAACAACGATATGAATTGATGACTAAGGATATGCCTCTGGGTGGCGAACTTAGTTTGGACATGATGTATCGAACATGTGGTACACAACTAAATATAGATTATAGTTCGGAAGAAGATTTTATTAAAAAGTTCAGAGTAGCAAATTCTATTGTGCCTATTGCTATTGCTTTGTTTGCGAATTCCTCAATTGTGGAGAAAAAAAATAGCAACTATTTATCTTATAGATCTAAAGTATGGCAAAGTACTTCTAGAGGTGGATTACCTAAATTATATTTTGAAAATATGAATTTTGAAAAATATGCAGATTTTGTAATTAATTTTCCTATATTATTCATACAACATAAAGATCAGTATATTTCAGGAAGGAAATATATTTTTAAAGATTTTATGGAAGGAAAAATCCAAGAAATTGGAAATAGACTTCCAGCTGAAGCAGACTTAACAACGCACTTAAGCACAATATTTACTGAAAACAGAGTTAAGAAATATATTGAATTAAGATCAATGGATACCTGTGGTTGGGATTGTTTATGTGCAGGACCAGCTTTCAATATAGGTATGCTTTATGGAAATTTAGACGAAGTTCATGAATTAATTTCAACATGGGACAACGATAAAATAATTAACGCTTATCTAGAGGCGCCACAAAAGGGATTTAATACTCAATTAATGGGTAAAGATCTTCTTTATTGGTCATCTACACTTTTAGATCTTTCAAGAAAAGGTTTAGAGAATAGAGATGTTTTAAGTAAAAAAGGTAATAACGAGACTGTATTCCTAAACCATCTACAAAAAGTAATTGATAATAAGACAACAAACGCAGATCATATGATTAGTAAATTTTCAAAAAACGAAAATTTAGACGAATTGTATGATAAGTAAAATTGTTGCTGTTCAAGGAAACCATCCTTCAAAACTAAATCCTTTAACAGATACAAGTGTTTTTTTAGCAAACGAAATTCAAAACAAAAAATATAAAATTTTCTATTACGATCCAAAAGACTTATCGGTTGTTAATTCGAAAGTTACAGCTAAAGGTTTTTTTATTAAATTTAATTACAGTAATAAAAAATTCTACAAAATCACAAAAAAACAAAATCTAGACTTAACAAAATGTAAATTTATTCTTATTCGTCAAGATCCACCATTTAATCTTGAGTATATTTCAACAACATACATTTTGGATACAATTAAGACTAAAGTTAAAATAATTAATAACCCTACTTCTGTAAGGAATATTTCTGAAAAATTATATTCATCTAAATATCAAAAATACATGCCAGCTACTATTTTTACTCAAAATATGGATGAAATAAAAAAATTTTTTAAAAAGAACAAAAAAGTCATTTTAAAACCCATCCATAGTTTCAGTGGAAATGATATTCATTTAATAACTAGATTTAATTCAAAATTAGTAAATAAATTTATAAAAAAACATGATCATATCATGTGCCAAAAATTTCTTCCTAAAATAAGTAAAGGAGACAAAAGGGTTTTTATTATTAATGGGAAAGTATGTGGTGCAATTTCAAGGGTTCCAAAGAAGGGTTCAATTTTAAGTAATATGAGTAAAGGAGCAAAACCAACCAATATAAAATTAACAAGAAAAGAAATTAAAATTTCAAAACTAATTGCAAAAGATTTAAAAAAAGAAAATATTTATTTTGCAGGAATTGATTTTATCGATCAAAAACTCAATGGAGATATAAATGTTACATCTCCAACTGGACTTAAAACACTTTATGATCTATCAGGAAAAAATTTAGCTAAAACTTTTTGGAAAGAGCTTAAAGCGTGAACAATTTAACCAATCAGCAAAAAGGTTCACTGATGGCTTTTATAGGAGTTATGTTTATAACTCCAGATTCTTTACTAATTAGATTATCAAATATTGATACTTGGGGAATGCTTTTTTACCGAGGGGCAATACCATTTTTAGTAGTTTTAGTTGGTCTTCTTTTATTTTATAAAAATAATTTCTTAAAAGCTTTGTTTAAAATTGGTTACCCAGGTATTTTTTATGTAATTAGTTTTTCTATTTGTAATATTACTTTTATTATCTCAATCCAAAACACTAATGTAGCAAATACTTTATTAATGGTAGCTCTTGCGCCAATGCTATCAGCAATCTTAGGAGCTATTTTCTTAAAAGAAAAACCAGATAATAAAACTTGGGTCGCTATAATAATTACCTTTATTGCTTGTGTTTATATTTTTTACGACTCTTTAAGTCTTGGCAATTTTTATGGAGATATGTTTGGTTTAATCACTTCTTTTGGATTAGCTTGTAATGCTAACATTGCGAGATATGCTAAAACTATTGATTTAGTTCCTGCTGCTGTAATTGGAAAATCGTGTGTAGCAATTTTTGCCTTTTTCTTTGTTAAAGACTTTACATTAGTTGGAAATGATCTTTTTTATATACCCTTAATGTGTGTGATGTGTGTAGCTATTCCATTTGTTTTAGTCACCATAGCACCAAGGTTTATAACTGCAGCTGAAGTTAATCTATTTTTCCTACTAGAAACTATCCTTGGACCAATATGGGTTTGGATGGTTATTAAAGAACAACCATCTAACGAGACTATCTATGGAGGTATCGTTATCATTATTACGATAGCAATTCATTCTTTACTGGCCATAAAAAAAACACAAACCAAAACTACTTAGCCAGCAATTATTTAAACTTAGAAATTACAAATGCAAAAAGAAGTAAAAAAGTCTTGGGCTCTATTTATAGGGATAGGGGTAATGATGATTGCTCATGGTTTGCAAATGCAAATTATGGGTATTCGATCAGTGCTTGAAGATTTCAGTGTTTTTACAACTGGTATCTTTATGTCTGGATATTATGTTGGTTACTTTGTGGGCTCGAGAACTACTCCTAATTTTGTTTCAAAAGTTGGTCACATAAGAGTATTTGCTGCATTCGCTTCGCTTGCATCTTTAAGTGCTTTAGTTGCTGTTGTTTATGTAAATCCCTTCATGTGGACAATTAGCAGGTTCATAACAGGTATAAGTTTAGTTAGTTGTTATGTGGTTACAGAAAGCTGGTTAAACGATAGAGCAACTAATAAAAATAGAGGACAACTATTATCTGCTTATATGATGGTAATCTATTTTGGATTAGCTGTAGGTATGTTGTTGCTTAATGTCAGTAAACCAGATGATTATGAACCATTTATTTTAGTTTCTATTTTACTTTCTATTGCGCTTGTTCCTATTTTGTTAACAAAAAGACCAGCACCTAAATTTAAAAAAATAGAAACAATAAGTATTAAAGAATTATATAAGATTTCACCACTAGGTTCATTGAGTTCATTCTTTACTGGTATAATTCATGCAGCATTCTTTTCTTTAATATCTGTTTATGCAACACTTGCAAAATTTACATTGGTTGAAACATCGATACTTTTATTTATTGCAACAATTGCAGGAGTGATTGGTCAAGGGCCAATAGGTTATTTTTCAGATACATTTGACAGAAGAAAGGTAATCGTAATTACAACTTTTGGAAGTTCCTTTTTAGCTTTTGTTTCAATTCTAACTTCAAATGATCCTATTCAAAATATTTATTACATGGACGAGTTTGCTTTTAGAAAAATTATATTTTTTATTGCTGTAGGATTGTATTCAAGTTTATGTCTTCCTTTGTTTTCACTAAACCTTGCTCATACAAATGACTTCGTTCCTAAATCAAAATTCGTGGCAGCTGGAGGTGGTTTGCAGTTGATCTTTGGTGTAGGTGCAATTAGTGGTCCTATTTTGTGTTCTATATTTATGGAATGGTTTGGTTTAAATGGTTTATTTATTTTTTTAATTATTACCCATGCAATTATTGGAAGTTTTGGTTTATATAGAATGAGAGTCAGAGATACTGTTGAAAATCCAGACTCAACCTTTACTCCGGTACCAGCTACTATAACACCAGCCGGTTTAGAATTAGATCCTGATACAAAACCGATTGAAGAACCAAATTATCAACAACAAAATAATTAATTTATATTATTCAACCTGTCTATATAGCTAGACATTTTTGACAGAACTTGTTTTTTTGTCAGCTGATCTGATCTAATCAAAATAGAGTCTTTAACTCTAATTAGTGGGCTGTGCTTTCTGTTTTTGTCAGTTAAAGTACGTTTTTTTAAAGACTTTTTTACCTCTTTTAATGGTAATTTCTTTTTAACATCTAACCACCTTCTATAACTTGCAACATCTAAACTACATTTAAAATAAAATGCTAAATCATACTTGGGGTTTTTTGATAATATTTTACTGGCAATATCTCTTCCTTCAACACATATTCTTTTATTTTTTCTAATTATGGAAATTTGTACTTTGTTAACAATTTCTCTAATTTTTTTTATTTTTGCTAAACCAGCTACATGATTGCTGATTTGCTCTGAATGTAAATTTTGTTTTGAGATTTTTTTATAAGAAATATTTTTAAATTTATTTTTTACAAATGTAATTTGATTTTTAGGTTTGTGTTTGATTATTAGCTTGCTAGCATACCTATATAAAAGTCCTGAATTTATTAGAAGTAATTTGTATTTTTTAGATATAAGTTTGGCAGCTGTGCTTTTACCACTTGCTGATTCTCCATCACAAGCAATGATTAGTTTTTTTTGTCTGTTCATTTAATCTTATGCATATATAGAATTTGATATGACTTGTCTAATCTAACAATTTAATTTTATCCCCTACGGTAATTTTTGAAGACGATAATATTTGACATCTAAGTCCACCTTTTCTCATAAATTCTTTAAGGATATTTTTTTGATCAAGCATTTCAGTCAAATGTCGACACGGTCGACATAATTCAATTCCCTCTAATTCAACATTTCCTACCTTTAATTTTTTTCCAATTAAATCGTTTAACTGAATCCCTTTTGTAACAACATTCCTTCTAAAATTGATGTAAGGTATATCGAGCCCAAATTTAATATTATATTCATCAATATTTTCAGACTCTATTAAAGATAATTGATTGTAAGGATCATTAAAATCATGAAAATGTCGATCACCTACTATTCCTTTATTTGCTAAAACCTCAATTGAATTTACTTCCTTAATGGGTTGATTGTTGTTAGCAGTAATTCCTAATTTAAATACTTCGGCCATAAATTATTGAAGAAATAGTTGAGCTCATATAATCTTTTCAAAATAATATGACTTATCTATCATCAAATCAACTTAAACAGTATGAAGATCAAGGATACATATCCCCTATTGAAGTTTTGTCTAGTAGTGAAGCATTAGAGGCAAGAGAAGAAATAGAATTGATTGAAAAAAAAATGCCAAATGAAATAGATAAGTCAGGAAGATATAATGTGCATTTAATTTCACCAAAACTTGATTCGATCGTTCATAATTCAAAAATTTTAGATGCAGTAGAAAGTATTATTGGAAAAAACATCTTGGTTTGTAGCACTACTTTATTTATTAAAAACCCTAACGAGCAAGGTTTTGTAAGTTATCACCAAGATGCAAAATACATTGGATTAGAACCACACAATTGGGTCACAGCATGGGTAGCATTAACAGATTCGAACGAAAACAACGGATGTATGAAAATGTGGCCTAAATCACATTTAAATATTAAAGATCACAATGAGAAATTTAATGAAGGCAACTTGCTTACTCGAGGACAAACAGTTGAAAATGTACCTGAAGACGAAGTTAAATCTATAGAACTAAAAGCTGGTCAAATGTCTTTGCATCACCCAAGAGTAGTGCACGGGTCAGGAATAAATAAGAGTAATGATAGAAGAATAGGATTTGTTATTCAAAGTTATATAGGCACAAACGTAAAACAAACCTTAGGTAAAAATAGTGTTCAAATTGCAAGAGGAAAGGATAAATATCATCATCATGAAATAATAAATAGAACTAATGCTTTAATGAGTGAAGAAAGTATTTTACTTCGAAAAAAAGAAAATGATTACTTGCAAGAAATTTTTTATAAAGGTTCAAAACAAAAAGGTTCTTACTAGTTAATGAAAAAAACATTAAACCTTGGAGTAATTGGAATAGATCATGGTCATATTTTCGATATGCTAGATGAAATGATTAAAGAAGGTTGTAGCTGTAATTATTTCTGGACAGATGGGGACCCTTTAACTCTTCAAGAATTTAATAAAAAATATCCAAATATTAAAAGAAAAGAAAATAAAGAGGAAATATTAAATGATCCGTCTATTGATATGATTTTAATATCTTCGATACCTGTAGATAGAGCTGGTCATTCAATAGATGCCTTAAAAGCTGGGAAAGATGTTATGGTAGATAAACCAGGCTGTACTACCTTAGATCAGTTAAATAATTTGAAAAACACTGTTAAAGAAACTGGAAAGATCTGGTCTATAAATTTTTCTGAAAGATTTCACGTTGCTGCAGTTGCTAAAGCTGAAGAATTAGTGAATGAAGGCAAAATAGGAAAAGTAAAACAAACAATTGGTATAGGTCCACATAGGCAAGGAAACTATGAAAGACCTGATTGGTTTTATAATCGTCAAAGTTATGGAGGAATTATTACCGATATTGGTTCTCACCAAATTCATCAATTTTTAGTTTTTACAAGCTCAAAGCAAGCAAAAATCAACCATGCATTAGCAGAAAATACGACAAAGAAAGATATGCCTGGTTTTCAAGATTTTGGTGAGGTTAACCTTACTGGTAATGGTGGGCATGGTTATATTCGCCTGGATTGGTTTACTCCAGATGCCCTTCCAACTTGGGGAGATGGAAGATTGTTAATCCTTGGAGACAAAGGTTTTATTGAAATAAGAAAATATACAGACTTAGCAAAATCAGAAAAAGGTAATCATTTATATTTAGTAAATAATGATGAGGTAAAACATGTTGATTGTTCTAATGTTAAGCTACCCTACTTCAGTAATTTAATTAATGATGTTTTAAACAGAACAGAAACTGCATGTCCTCAAGATCTTACTTATCTTTCAATGGAACTTGCTATTAAAGCTCAAGAACAAGCTGAAAAAGAATGAAAAAATATCAAGTAGCAATAATTGGAACCAATATAGGAGCAAAACATTTTGAAGATTTTCAAAAAGTATCTGAGAGATTTAATGTTCACACATTATGTGGTTTAACTCGGGAAGCTATTGATAAAATATTAAAATCAAATACTGAGACAAAAGTTTCTCTAAATTTTGACGATATATTAAAAGTTAAAGAAATTGATATCATTGATATTTGCCTCCCACCCCATTTGCATTTTTCTGCTTGTAAAAAAGCTATGGAAGCTGGAAAGCATGTAATTTGTGAAAAACCATTGGTTTCAAGTCTTAAAGAGGTAGATGAATTAGAAAAGATCAGTAAAGCAACAGGTAAGATTATTTTCCCAGTATTTCAATATCGATATGGTCTTGGATTTTCAAAGTTAAAAGCATTAATCAAATCTGGTTTGGTTGGAAAACCATTGGTTGCTTCTTTAGAAACTCATTGGAATAGAGGTAAAGATTATTATTCAAAACCTTGGAGAGGAACTTGGGAAGGTGAACAAGGTGGGGCAATTTTAAGTCACTCTATTCATATTCATGATTTAGTTACTATGATCCTAGGCCCTGTTTCAAATGTTTTTGCCAATCTATCGACTAAAGTAAATGATATTGAAGTAGAGGATTGTGCTGCTCTTTCTATTGAAATGAAAAATGGGACATTGGTTACAAGCTCAATAACACTTGGAGCTGCAAATGATACTAGTAGACTTCGATTTTGTTTTGAGGGATTAACAGCTGAGTCTGGTGCATCACCAGATAAACCATATAGTCCAGCTGATGATAAATGGGAATTTTTACCAAGAGCTCCTATAACTCAATCTCTAATAGATGAAGTGCTATCAAAAGTAAAGGAACCAAAATCATGGTACGCAGGTATGTTTGAGGAAATTGCAAATAAACTTGATGGATCTCCTAGTGATGAAGTAACTTTATTAGATGCTAGAAATTCTTTAGAATTTGTTACTGCTGTCTATGCCTCATCTAGACAAAATAAAATTATTGAAATTCCAATAGATAAAAAAAATAAACTTTATAATTCCTGGCTCCCTTAATAAATAAATTAATTTCTGAATGTTTTAAATATACTTACAGATATAAAATAAATATTTGAAACAACCCATAACAACATTAAGAAAACCTCATATACTGGGTTAATATTCAAATCTTTTATTAAAATTAGCAAAATTGAAGTAATGAACCAAAAGATTGCAAAAAGAATTGATAAACTTTTGAATTTTTTAACTCTTAAAGGATGAATGCATTTTAAAGGAGAAAATTTAAGTAATATTAATAAAATTAAAAATATCAGATTAAAATTTTGGCTAGTGCCAAAGATATAAAAGTAAAGTACAATTACATTCCAAATAGCAGGGAAACCGTTATAGTAATTATCTTTTGTTAAAATATTCAAATTCACATAAGAATAAATAGAAATAAAAATCAAAATTACAGGAATTAATAAAATAAACTGGTCTGGTACATACCTAAACCAATAAATCATTATTGATGGTATTATGACATAGTTAAAAAAATCAATTATACTATCCAGCATTTTGCCATCAATATGTGGTAGATTTTTTTTCACATTAAATTTTCTAGCTAAAGACCCATCAACACTGTCTATTAAAAATGCACACCCAAGCCAAAGAAAGGCCTCTTTTTGGTTGTTATTCATAACAGCAATTAAAGCAAAGAAACCAGCAACAATTCCAAATCCAGTCAACAAATGAACAAGAATACTTAGAAATCTATCTTGTTTAAAAATTTCATACGTTTTAATATTTTTTTCTTTACTCATTTTTCTTAAATTATCGTGCCAATTTTATAAAAATATCTCCCATCCCACTTTGCAACTCTTCATCAGGCGTATTGTTTCTAAATTCACAAAACAAACCTGTAACCTGATGATTGTCAATTTTGACAATTTCAGATTTGTCGCAAGATTTAGCTTTATGAAATAAGCCAATAACCAGCCTATTATTTAGTTCTATAACTTGATCTTTTGATAAACTTTCACCATCACAAAAGTAATCTCTATTTACTTGTTTTGGAAAATTTTTTTTACCACATGGGTTTTTAATTGTTAAAACATAAAACTCTTTTTCGATATCTCTAAATTTATGTTTCATTTTTTCAACTTTTGAATATTTCATTACATCACAAGAACATGGAATACAGCATCTGTAGTAATCCCCACAAATTTTTTTATTTGTGTTGACTTCTTTTAAATATACTTTTTCAGGTACAGCGTTAGGATCAATTAAAGAACCAGATACAGCACAATAAAGTTTATTAAACTCTACAAATTCTTGATACGTAATATCTTTATTTAATATATGTTTAAAAAATTTTGGACCAGCAGCGTTTCTATTTCTATCTGGAAATATTTTACTCCACTCATTTACTAATTCTTGATAATAATTTCTTTCTTGTGCTTCTAAACTTGAGTTATAAGACAAAACTAAAAGTGCAGTACATATTATTAACAAAAATTTTTTTATAAAAAGATTAATTATTTTGTTTAATTTCCAATGTTTCATTTAAATTTTTAATTTCAAAAATATCTTCTTTACCATTTGTCCAAGTGACCAAAATTTTAATATTTCTCTCATTTTTTCGAATTCCATAATGTGCCACTGGCTCCATTTGACACAAGTAACCCGAGCCTGCATCTATTGTTTTGGAATGACTTCTTAAATTTGAAATAAGTGTAACTGTGGCACCCCTTGCCGGAGCTCCATAAATATTAATTGGTTTTATTCTTAAATAATCATTATTTTTTGAATTTGCCTTGTATAAAGTTAAAGGTTGATAACCTGACTCACCATGAGCTATTAAAAGTTCAAGTATTCCATCACCATCTATATCTGCTACTGCAGCTCCTGTTCCTAATCCGTTAGTTTCTAAAGCATTTTGAATATTTATTTCTTTAAACTCACCATTATCTAAAATCTTAAATAATTTATTTGGCTCACCAATATTATTCATGAATACTTCGTCATAACCATCATTATCAAAATCAGCAGAGATTACTGTTCTAATTCTCGATGGGGCGCTAAATGGTTTGTCAGCTATGTCTACAAACTTATCATTTTTTAAAACAAATGCTCGGTGAGGCCCTTCCCAATTTGAAGTTAATATATCTAATCTACCTCTATAATAAATATCGCTTAGCGCAGTTCCACGCCCGTTTTGAAATGTATCATCAACAGCATAATCTTTTGCAAGTTCAACAAAATTTCCACTATTATTATAATATAAAAAATTCTCTCCTCTCTCATTGGCAGCAAAAATATCTGATCTTCCAGATAAAATATTTCCTGAAATAACTGCTCTTCCTCCAGTAATTTTATCAATACCTAGCTTCGAAGCTTTATCTATTATTTCATTTCCATCTTTTTCATAAAATCTTGTTGGTCCTCCATAATTTGCAACATATATTCCATAAGCTCCATTTCCATTTCTGTCTACACATACAACTGATCTACCTGCTGTAAGATTTAAATTTTTCTGGTTTATTTCTAATTCAAATAAATCGAAAAATTTATTTCCATCAAAATCTAATAATCTGTCAGAATATCTTTTGTTTCCACTATAAGTGTCTGTGTTTAAAAAATATATTTCCTCATAACCATCTTGATCAATATCACAAGATGCTACTCCTATTGTTTTACGATTTTTGTCTACAAATATACTTTGGTCAATTGAATTAAACAAAATACCTTTTTTATGAGCTAAGGCTAAATTATTAAATCCAAATCCAGTAACTATAAATTCAAAGCTACCATCATTGTTTACGTCCGAAACAGACACGCCATAACTTAATCTAGGTTGATTTTCTAATATTTGATAAGTTATATCTTCAAAGAAATCGTCTGACTTGGAATAATTGACAATATTTAAAAATATAAATAAAAATATAAATAATTTTTTCATTTAATTTCCACTAGACTAAAAATTTAAAATTAAAACTGTTAATATTGGCATAGTTAATTTAGTGTGATTTCAATAGTAAATTTAAAAATTTTAAAAAATATGAGTGATCTCAACAAAGCACCAAATGATTTTTTTGAAAATTGGAATAAAATCCAATCAATGTCATATAAAAATGTCATTGAACTACTTGTGAAGAGAAGTAGCGAAAAAAAGATATTAGCTTTAATTCAATTTGAATTAGATCAATTTTCAGAAAATGTTCAAAAAGATTTAACTATTTCTGAAACAAGTTCTTTCTATCAAGAAATATCTAATCTTTTCAGAGACTCTAACTGGTGGTCAACTGCTACAGTAACAGATGCTTGTAAATATTATTTAAACTGTGCAAGAAATAAAATTTCTTATTTTGAAAACTATGTTGAAGCAGATAGTAATTTATCACAAAATCAAAAAAATGAGATATTTGCCTTGTATCAATTATGTACTTTATTTGTTTCTTGGAATGCTATTAAAGACAAACAGATCAGAGAAATTATAGATATTAGAAAAAATTTATTTTTTAGATAAAACTAAACTGTATGAACAAAGAAAACGCAAGTAAACTCTGGAAAATTATTCAGGAAGCTGGCGATTATTTGGGGTGCTAGTGGTACACACTACCTGACACTACCTCACACTACTTCACACTAGTTACGCGGATAATTAAAAACTAATTAAAAATAATTCGCATTAAGACTCATAAATTTTAGATACGAACTAGGTAAAAAACTAGAGGATTTTTAGATAAAACATTAACTATCCAGATCGCTAATTTCTTTACATCTCTTGTGTGCCTCTAGCACAGATGGAACAAGATTATCTAACTTCCAATTGTTAACTCTAACATCAAAGTATTTTGCTGCCTTGAAATCTATTCCATCAACAATTTCAATCTCATACTTTTGAAATTCATCATAAAATTCTTTTAAGAAGTAGATGTAATCTCTGATTGGAAACGTACCAAGGCTAAAAGACACTCTGTATCCCATTAAGAAAGGGGAAACACTCATTACATTTGCGGTTAAATCAGTTCCATTTAATTTAATAGGGATGTTCTTATCTATTAATTGTTTAATGTCACCAGGCTTTTCATAAGTATAGAAAGTAAAATTATTATAAACTTTTAAACAATCATCATTTCTTGAGATAAAAAAGTTTAAACTATCACCATGTGTTACTTCACCATAAACCCTTGCATAAGTTAAATCTTTGAAGGTATCAATTGTCCATTCTTCTTCGGCTTGGGCTTGATATGCAAATATAATAAAAAATAGTGATAAATGTAATAAAATAATAAGCAAAACTCTCTTCATGATTTGAGCTCCACTTTGTATCCATGTTTTCTAAAAATTTTTATAATTTTATCCCAGACTAAACTGTTGTGTTCTCCAGGTTTTATTTCAAATTTAAATGATTGTTTGTATACGGGGCTACAATTGTCGTATGCAATGTATGTATTCACGTGGCAATACTTACAGACACGGTTTATTTCCATGTATTAGAACTCCTAAGGTTAGTTAATTTTTTTAAGGTTAAAAGTTTATAATTGGTAATAGACTCAATCCTTTTCTGCTTGTTCGAATTACGCAACAAGGGAGATAATAAAAACAGCGGAATACGATAGAAAAGGATTGAAATCCAATGCATTTAATCAGTAAATCATTCTTTGGTGTTTTATTTTTGACTGAATTATGTTTTTTAAAAGATTAATTTTTTTAATAAACCAAAGAGGGAAATAACCTAAAAGTAAAATTTCTATAATTAAATTAATTAAACTTAGAAATTGTTTAATTAAAAATACTATTAGAAATTCATAAATCAAAATTATTTTCTATTTTTTTAATTTTTTTATATTGAAAATAAATTACTAGCAACAACGCTATTACAAATAATGGATATCCTAAAACAAATATTACTATATTAACAAATTCATACGTTGTTCCTGTAGCTTTTGCTAACCATACAAGAATATCAACACACAAATAAAATAAGTAATCAATCATAAACTGACCTCCTCATTATTATCAATTTTTTTTAATAAAATATTGATTTTACTCATTATTCTTTTGTTTGATCTTTTTCTTATTATCTCTTCAAGTTTCATTGGGATAGCTTGGTCTTTTTTGATTATATTTAATATATTGTTTCTAATTGATTGAAATTTAGATAACTCAAATAGAATAAAGAAATCCCTTTTGTTTTTAGCGTGTGAAAATAATAAAGGAACTATTAGTCTAATTGGATCTATAAATAATCTTAAATCTTTAGATATTATCCTAGAAACTTCATGAATTTCATTAATTTTCATGAAAATTATAAGAACATAATTTAATGTCTAGATTAAGTCATCATAATGACCGAAAGAAGAAATTTGGAATATTATTTTTTAAATTTATTTAAATTATTTTGAACACTTTGATTAAAACCATCTAAAATTAATTTATCTTTTTTTGAGCCATCTATCTTATTTATAAAAAAATCTAAAATACCTATATTTTGTTTGTAAATTATTTCAGAAGTATCTGTAATAAATTCACTACATTTATAAAGTTTCTGAATGTGATCTTTAAGAATTATAGATAACTCAACATCTGATTTTGTAGAGGTTAATATATTTCTCAAAAATAGATTATTAGGATGTAATTCATCACTTAGAAGCGAATACAGTTCTACAATTGGTTTCAAAGAGAAATTACCAAATTTTCTTATATCTTTACTTGAATCTAAAAATTTACTAAATCTTTTTAAATTTAAAATTTCTTTTTTACTTAAATATTTATTTTGATTTTCAATAGCTTCTTTTTCACTGGCATAAAAGCTTGGGCGATAATCGTCTTTTAAAGTTTTTTTACTTATTACAAATTTAATCATATCATTGATGTGTAATTTACTGTCTTTTTTAATTATCTTTTCTAAAAAATTTTTAAATTTTCTATCTCTTTTTCTAATTTTTAAACCAATTTCATAATCATAATTTGAGTAATTTATTTTATGAATCAAAACAAACAAATCATTCCATTTTTTTAATTTGATTAAATTTTTTGATTTAAACAAAAAAAACAAATTAAGTATCATTTCCTCTAACCTAGCTCTCATAACTATAAAGCCCATTAAAGTATCCATTCTTGCATCTCTAAAATACTTTATATGCTTTAATAAATTTATAAGTGATTTCTTATTTAAATTAACGGGAATAAGTGTTTTCAAAAAAGTTGTCGAATAGTACTCTCCATTACGATACATTTTTAAGTTATATTTTAATAACTCAGTAATAAATTGATGGTCATATCTATGTTTTGAGGGAAACTTTTCTATTTCTTTATTTAATTTTAAAATTTTTTTTGCCCAGTCATCATGAAAATATTTCATTGGTCTATAATTAGGCCAATAACCATAAGCATCTGACTCTAATTGTATTAAATCCTTAAAAACTAAATATCTCTCAAAAAGAATTTTTCTATATCTAATTTTTTTCATTATATTTATATTAATAAATTTTCATGATTTTATTAAAATTACTAGCTATAATTAAAATTAAATAATTTTATTTAGTTTAAATTATGACTACAAAATTTTTTACAAATCAAGGTGATAACACTCTCTATAAAAAATTTGAGGGTATTTTTAAATACACCAAAGTAAACGATTTTGATGCTTTGGTTGGATATTTAAGAGCTTCAGGATATTTTAAGATCAGAAAATTTTTAAAAAAAGTTCCTAAAATAAGAATACTTGTTGGAATTAATGTTGATAAAGCCATCAAACATTATCATCAAATTGGATTAGAATTTGCAACCAATGAACAAAAAATTTTAGAGGAATTAAACAAAGATCTTAAAAGTGATATTCAAAATTCACCATACAATAAAGAAACTGAAGAAGGTATTTTGGAATTTATTAAAGATATTAGTTCCAAAAAAATAGAAATTGCAGCCCATCCATCTAAAAATATTCATGCTAAGATATATATTTTTAAACCAAAACCATTTAACAAACATAACTCAGGCAGTGTAATAACTGGCTCATCGAATTTATCTGCTACTGGTATAGGGGCTTTACCTGAATCTAATTATGAATTTAATGTTGAGCTTAGAGATTATGATGATGTGAATTATGCATCAAAAGAATTTGAAAAATTATGGAATGAGTCAATAGAAATTCTTCCAGCTGAGGTAGTTAAAGAAAATATTAAAAAATTAATCAATGAAACATATTTATCGGACAGTATTACACCTTATGAACTTTATTATAAAATGTTAATCGAATACTTTGGATCAAGTGTTGATTTTGATCCAAGTTCAATAAACGATCTTCCTCCAAACTATAAAAAATTAGATTACCAGGCAGATGCTGTTAACGAAGGTTTTTCGCTTTTACAGAAACATAGAGGTTTTTTTTTATCAGATGTAGTTGGAACTGGTAAAACCATAATAGCAACTTTAATTGCCAAAAAATTATTTAATTATGATCTTCATAAATATGAGGGAAAAATAAATAAGACATTAATAATTGCACCTCAGACAATTAGGGATGATTGGGAGAAAGTTTTAAAAGATTTTGGATTGCCAAACTATTTATTTTTACCAAATAGAAGTTTTCACTGGTTATATGAAAAACCAGCATATGATCCTAGATCATTTGATTTAATTATTGTAGATGAGGCCCATAAATTTAGATCTAATACAGCAGACTCTTATAATGAATTACAAAAATTGTGTAAAACACCAACAAATTTTAAATTAGATGATGGTTCAATTCTAGAGAAAAAAATTATCTTAATTTCAGCATCTCCATTAAATAACTCTCCAGAGGATATTAAAAATCAAATTTTATTATTTCAAGATGGAAAGAATTCAACCTTAGAAATTTCAAATATAGATTATTTTTTTAATCAAAAAATCAAGCAGTACAAGGCATTAAGTAAAGAACAAGATAAACAAGTAATTAAAGAACAAGTAAAAGATATATACGGTTCAATAAGAGAAAAAATTATATCTCAAATCATGATCAGAAGAACCAGAACTGACCTTATGAATATTGAACAATATAAAAAGAATTTAGATGATCAAAAAATAATTTTTCCAAAAGTGGGAAAGCCTAATAAAGTTTTTTATATTTTAGAGGAAAATCTTGAGGAGCTTTATGACAAAACTTTTATTATCATAAGTAAGCTAAACTACGTTATTTATGATGAAATTAAAAATTTAAACCCAGAAGCAAGAAAAAAGTATGAAATTCCTGAAGTAGCATATTCTGCACTTGCTGACATAATGAAAACACTGTTGGTTAAAAGACTCGATAGTAGTTTCGAGGCTTTTAAAAAATCTCTTTATAACTTTTTGATTAAACTTAAATCTAAAATAAAACAATTTGAAAATAAAAAAATATTTATTCTTCCAGGATTGAAAAGTATTGATATTTCGGAATATGTTCTAGAGGATCGTGAAGAAGAATTAGAAAAAATATTATTAAACGACGATAGCAAAGGGGATATTTATAAACCAGAAGATTTTAATAAGGATTTTTTAAAAAAATTAAAACAAGATTATGAACTTATAGAACCATTATATGATCAATGGAAAGATGTAAAAGAAGATCCAAAATATGAAATATTAATTAACAATTTAAAAAATAATCTTTTTAAAAAACCTTTGAACACTGGTGGTAAAGTTGTGATATTTTCAGAGGCTAAAGTAACAACTGATTATTTATTAAATAGACTTAAAAAAGATGGTTTTGAAAAAATATTAAATATTGATGCATCTAATAGACACAAATTAAAATCCAAACTACAAACAGAATTTGACGAAAATTTTGATGGAGAGAAGGAAAATAATTATAATATATTAATAACAACGGAAGTCTTAGCTGAGGGTATTAATTTACATAGATCCAATATTATAATTAACTATGATACCCCTTGGAATTCAACTAGATTGATACAGAGAATAGGTAGAGTTAATAGAATTGGAAGTAAAGCAGATAAAATTCATGTGTTTAATTTTTTTCCTACCTCAAATGTAGAAGGAGATATTAAATTAGAACAAAAAGCTTTTTTAAAGTTACAATCATTTCATGAAGCTTTAGGTGAAGATAGTCAAATTTATCATGAAGCTGAAGAAACAAAAACTTTTGGAATATTTGATAAAGATATTGAAGAGGAGAAAAATGAAAAACTCTCTTTTCTGATGGACTTAAGAGAATTTAAAAAAAATAATGAAATTTACTATAGAAAAATTTTAAACATGTCTAAAAGACAACGTGTTGGAAGAAAAAATAATTTATTAAAAAATAGTACTATTTCTTTTATTAGAAGTGAAAAGAGAAATGGATTTTATCTTGTGGATGAAAAAAAAAATGTTCATCCAAAAACATTTGTTGAAACAATTAAAATTTTTAAAGCAAAAAAGGATGAAAAAGCAATTCAATTGCATAAAAATCATCACTTACAAGTCGATATAGCTCTCAAAGAATTTGAAAAGGAACAATATGAAAAAATTTCTGAAAATCAAGGTGTTAACACAACTCTTGGTCCTCAAAGCAAACAGGCTTTAGCTTTTTTAGATTTATGTTCTAGAGCAGATTTTCTTAATTTAGTTGAGAAAGAAAAAATTCTTATGGCTAAAAAATGTATTCGAGACTCAAGATTTATAGAATTACAAAGAGAAATAAATAGACATAAAAACTTATCAAAAAAGACTAAATTAAAAATTACTCAAACAATTGATGGTCTATTGAGAATACTTAAAAAATTTCCTTTGGAAGATATAAATAATACGCAAAAAATAAACGATGAAACTATTCCTGAAATTATAATTTCAGAGTCATACAATTAAATGCAAAAACAAGAAATCAAACAAATACTAAACAAAAAATACGATAGAGAGGATTGGAAGTCTCTTGCAAAAAAAATATTTAAAGATGTTGAGTATTTTAAAGAACCAAAAAAAATACAAACTAATAATGAGAAAGTTTTAGATTTTATCCAATTAGGAAATTTAAATTTAAACGATAATAAAACTGTATCCTTATTTGAGTTAAAATTAACAAAAAACTTAAACATATATAAAAATAAAATAGAATTAAGAAATCTAGTTACTAAATTTATTGATCAATATTCTAGCCATGGTGTACTCGTGGTTTTTGACAATCAAGGAAGTGATTATAGATTAACTTTTTCCTCAAAATATTCTGATTTTGACCAAGAGGGAAACATTATAGAAGTTGAAACAGCTCCAAAAAGATATACCTATCTTTTAGGAGAAAATGAGTCCTGCGTAACTCCAGCTGAAAGATTGCATTTGCTTTCTAATCAAAAAGATAATTTAAAAATTGAAGATATATTAAGTGCATTTAATGTTGATAAAATTACTGATGATTTCTTTAATACATATAAAAAATTATATTTAAAATTATATGATGAATTAGAAAATCTAATAAAAAAAGATAAAAATATAAAAAATACTTTTGAAGAAAATAAAATCACTATAGAAGAGTTTTCTAAAAAATTACTAGGACAATTAGTATTTATTTATTTTTTACAAAAAAAAGGATGGCTTGGAATAAAAAAAAATGAAGACAGTGTTTTTAAAAAATGGGGATCTGGTGATAAAAATTTTATAAGAAATTTGTTTAACAAAAAATACTGTAAATATGATAACTTTTTCAATGATGTTTTAGAGCCACTTTTTGTTGCATTTTCAACTGACCTGCCTGAAAATTATTATTCAAAACTTGATACAAAAATTCCTTTTTTAAATGGTGGCCTATTTGATCCAATAAAAAATTATAATTGGTTAGATACAAAAATTACAATATCAAACGGACTTATTAATGAAATATTAGATAATTTTGAAATGTATAATTTTACAATTCAAGAGGAAGATCCTGAAGAAAAAGAAGTAGCAATAGATCCAGAGATGCTTGGAAAAGTTTTTGAAAATCTATTAGATATCAAGGATAAAAAATCTAAAGGAACATTTTATACGCCAAGAAAGATAGCTAAATATATTTGTGAGGAAGCATTAATTAATTATTTAATTAACGAAGTTGGTGGTGATGACAAAACTACAATCAATCAATTAGTTAAAAATATTTATAACTTTAAACAAAATAATTTTATTAAAAAGAACTATCAACTGATTGATGAAAAAATTAAAAATATTAAGATTTGTGACCCAGCAATTGGATCTGGTGAATTTCCTGTAGAATTAATGAATTTATGTGTTTCTATACGTTTGAGTCTAAACAATTTTTATAATGATAAAAAAAGAACAAGTTATCTTTTAAAAAGGAATTTTATAAGAAATTCTATTTATGGAGTTGATATAGAGGATTCTGCAATCGAAACAGCAAAATTGAGATTGTGGTTATCATTAATACTTGATGAAGAGGATTATGACAAAATACTACCACTTCCAAATTTAGATTATAAAATTTTTAAAGGTGATAGCTTATTAAGCCTTGAGTCAAATTTATTAGGATTTGAAAAAAAAGATGAAATTGCATTATTAAAAAATGAATATTTTCAAACTACTAATATTAAAAAGAAATTAGAATTAAAAAAAAAAATTGATTTTCAATTTAACTCTATAATGGATGGGCAAGTTTCCTTTGATTTTAAAATCTTTTTTCAAGAAGTTTTCGATCAAAAACAAGGATTTGATTTAATTGTTGGAAATCCACCTTACGTTCAGATACAGAAAATAAAAGATCGTCTTTATAAAAGTAATCTAAAAAATGAATATAAAGTGTTCACAGGAAATGCTGACTTATATTGTTTATTTTTTGAGAAAGGAAGAGAACTTCTTAATGACAAAGGTTGCCTTGCATATATAACTTCAAACAAATGGTTAAAGTCTGCATATGGTTCCTTGTTGAGAAATTTTTTTTTAGATAAATGTAATATTATTCAATTAATTGATTTTAAATCTTTGCAAATATTTAAAAAAGCTTCAGTTGATACATCAATAGTTTTATTAAAAAAAGGTTCAAGTAAAACAATTAAAGCTTGTGAAATCAGTGATTTTGATAAATATCAAAATTTTGAGAATACATTAAAAAATGAAAACATTACTCTTAAAAGAGAAAATTTACTTAGTTCTTGGGCTATATCTCATGGAGATGAAAATTTACTTCTTACAAAAATAAAAAATATAAAAAATAAATTAGATCTTCCACGTAATAAATTCCGTCGTGGTATTACCACAGGACTTAATAGTGTTTTTTTAATAAATGAAAAAGTACGAAAACAATTAATTAATGAGGATAAAAAAAATCAATTGTTAATAAAGAAAATCGTAAGAGGTAAAAATATGTATAAATATACATATGATAAAGGATTAGATTATCTTTTATATATTCCGTGGCATTTTCCATTAGATGCTGAAGGTATAAATGGAGCATCAGATGAAGCGGAGTTAGCTTTCAAAAAAGAATATAAATCCCTATATAAATATCTTTTAAATTTCAAAGAGGATTTAAACCGAAGGAATGAGCAAGAAACAGGAATTAGGTATGAATGGTATGTACTACAAAGACCTGGAACATCTTTTGTTTCTGATTTTAATCAAACAAAGGTTGGATGGATGAATATGAATCGTGGGTGGAAGTTTTCATTAATTGATAAAGATATTTTTTTAGAAGCATCTTGTAATTTTGTTGCAGACAATAAGTACGCAAAATATCTTGTTGGAATTTATTCTAGTAATGTTCATAAATGGTATTTTAAAAAAGTTGGGAGAATGTTTGATGATGGAGGTTATATGTGTAAAGTAGATACAATTTCAGAATTTCCAGTTGTAAAACCCAGCTCCAATGAAAAAATTAAAATTGAAAAGATGGTTGATTTACTTATTAATGCTCCAAATGAGCAAAATGAAAGTAATTTAAATAATTATATTTATGAATTGTATGGTTTAAATAATAAAGAAAAAGCAATTGTTGACACAATTAAATAATCATAATATCAAAATGTATAATATCGCGGGATGGAGCAGTCTGGTAGCTCGTCAGGCTCATAACCTGAAGGTCGTAGGTTCAAATCCTACTCCCGCAACCAATTAAATATAGTTAAAATTAATTAATATTGGATTTTATAGGACACTAGGTAATAAACTAGAGGATTTTGAGATAAAGCAAGATTTAGTGAAGTGTGAACAAAGAAAACGCAAGTAAACTCTGGAAAATTATTCAGGAAGCTGGCGATTATTTAGTGGGGCAATTACCTGATCACCCAAATCACCCTAAAGGAAGAAACCCCTACGCTCATGTTGCAATTTGTGTGAAGAGCAAATTTAATGCTAGTTACAAAGATATTCCTGACGAAAAATTCGATGAAGTAATAAAATATATTGATTTTTTAAAAGAAAATCCTAGTTAGCTTTTATTGTATTTAACAATTCATCAACATCGCTATCTTTAGTATTCCAAGCAGCAACTAATCTTACCGCTTTACCATCTAATTCTTCTTGATTCATTTTATAACCTTCGGAATTAAGATATTCTATTTTTTCTCTTGGAAATTTTGCAAAAACTTCATTTGCCTCTGTTGGGTAAGCAATTTCAATATCATTATGCTTACTTAAACCTTCACTTAGCTTTTTACCCATAGCATTAGCATGCTTTGCATTTCTCAACCAAACATCGTTTGAAATGTAAGCATCTAGTTGAGCAGAGACAAAACGCATTTTTGATAACAAGTGCCCTGCTCTTTTCATTAAAAAAGCGATATCCCCTACTAATTCTTTCTTAAAAAATATAATTGCTTCAGCCGCTAAACATCCATTTTTAGTTGCGCCAAATGACAATACATCAACGCCTGATTTCCAAGTCATTTCGGCAGGAGTTACATCTAAAGATACCAGTGCATTAGCAAATCTAGCCCCATCCATATGTAAATTTAAGTTATGTTTATGAGTAACTTCTGCAATTTTTTTGATTTCATCTAATTGATAAACTTCACCTGTTTCGCACACTTGAGTGATACTGACTGATGAAGGTTGGGTGTGATGTACAATTCCCTTTCCACCTATAGAATTGTGTAATTCTTCTGCAGTTATTTTTCCCATTATTCCAGTTAAAGGAATTAATTTTCCACCTCCTGTATAAAATTCAGGCGCACCGCATTCATCAGTATTAATATGAGACATTTTATGACAATAAATGTTTCCATACGAAGGTGTCATTGTAGATAAAGCTAAAGCATTAGCTGCAGTACCTGAGGCAGTAGGAAAAACAATTACTTCCTTTTCAAATATTTCTGAAAACTTGTCTTGTAACTCTGTAGATATTGGATCATTCCCATAAGGTGTGCTATCCCCTTCATTGGCTTTTAAAATTGCATCTAATACCTCAGGACAAGCACCAGAAACATTATCAGAGGCGAATTTAACTCGCTCTCTTTTTATTTTAATTTTTGCCATAATTATTGTTTCGGAAAGTAATCTTTAAGTTCACCCTCTCGGTAAACATCCGCAGTACAACAATGTAAACCTCCACCAAAAGCGTAGGCATCTCTAAGTTCTACGGGTATAACTTCCATTCCTAATTTATCTAATTGTTCAGCTTGGTATTTTTCGCTTTTTTCCACACATACAGTTTTAGGATCTAAAACTAAAACATTCATTGATAACCATGTTGAAGAATAACATAATGGTGGTGGTTCGTTATGTGCTGGCTGTGCGCTGTCTACGATTTCCCAACCATTATCTTCAAAAAGTTTTCTTTGTTCCTTAGGAAGTCTTCTTTGTGGGTTATTGATGATTAAACCCTCTTTAATTGGGGTAAAAGTTGCATCAATGTGAATTGGATAAGGATCACCTGGGAAGTTAACTGCATGAACTCTGTGATCTTTATAATGTCTCTTTAGCCAATCAATTCCTTTTAAATTTGTTGTAAATCCATGTTGAACAACTAAATCTTTACCAAATCTTAATACGTCCGCTGCATCAAATAATGGTTCTTCTTCAGTGGTTACAAAATATTTTTTCTCAGTCCACTCTAATCTTTTTTGAACACCAATTTTATCTGATAAATAATCCTTTCTATAATCTGCATCAGTTAATCTTGGCTTTGGAGCAGATTCGTGTCTCATGTTAGGATCTTGATTATAATAATCTTTTAAAAGTGGTCGGTAACATAAATATTCAAACCAACGACATCGGTAACTCATTGTAGCTTCTAAAATTTCATTACCCACAGTTAACAAAACATCTCTTGGAGGCATACAGCCAAACATGGTTTCTGCTTCCCAATCTGGTGTGGATGTTTTTTGATTAAAATCTATTGGTGTTGGTCGATCAACTTTAATGCCTCTTTTTTCAAGCATGTTTGAAAAGTTATCTAATAATTCATTTGCTTTATCGACAGTATCTTTGGTTCTTGGTCCAAACTGACCTCGCATATCACTGTCTTCTGGAACTTTTGCATCTAATGCAGGCTCTGGTGCTGGTATACAAGTACCATCCGCTCTTCCAACAATTACGTGTTTTAACGGATCCCACTCATTCCAACTATTAACAATAGTTTTATTCTCGCTCATAAAGATTAGTTTTTTATAATATTATGCTCAGGGCCGAAAGGAAATTTTGTAATATTCTCTGCTCCATCTTTACCAATCACCAAAATATCGTGTTCTCTATATCCACCTGCACCAGGATTACCTTCTGGGATCATTATCATTGGCTCCATAGACACCACCATATTTTCCTCAAGAACAGTATCAATATCTTCTCTTAATTCTAAACCAGCTTCTCTTCCATAAAAGTGTGAAAGCATACCAAATGAATGTCCGTAACCAAATGTTCGATACTGAAGATAACCAAGCTCGGCAAATAATTCATTTAGCTCATGACAAATATCTGAACATTTAACACCTGGTTTAATTAATTCTAATCCTCTTTTATGAACTTTAACATTTGCCTCCCAAGCTTTAAGTGAAGCATCATCAGCATGGTCCAAAAACAAAGTTCTCTCTAGTGCGGTGTAATATCCTGAGATCATAGGAAAAGTATTTAAAGATAGAATATCTCCTTTGACTAATTTTCTATTAGTCTTCGGATTGTGAGCTCCATCTGTATTGATACCCGATTGAAACCATACCCAAGTATCCATGTACTCTGCGCCTGGATAACTTTTAACAATCTCTCTTTCCATTCTATCTCTTGCTGCAATTGCTACTTCGATCTCCGTATTATCTTCTCTAATATTTTTAACTAATTCTTCACCACCAATGTCTGCAATTCTTGCACCATTTCTAATGATCTCAATTTCTTCGTTTGATTTAATCATTCTAAGTTTCATTAAATCTTTTGAAACATCACTAAACACAGAAAAAGTAAAAATAGACCCTATTTTTTCTCGCATATCTAACGTGACATGATCATTTTCAATTCCAATATTTTTTGGAGGTTCATCTCTTCCAATGATTGAAACAATGGCTCTTAAAAAATTATCTCTTTTCCAATCAGTATAAATAACGTTATCACAATGAGATCTACGCCATGGTTGACTTGCATCAATGTTAGCTGAAATTGTTGAGATTTTATTTTGAGTGATCACACATCCGTATGGTCTTCCAAAAGAGCAATAAATAAATCCGGTGTAATATGCAACGTTATGCATAGATGTTAAGATAACCATATCGAGACCATTTTGGTCCATCACTGATCTAAGTTTGCTTACTCGATCATTATATTCTTTATCTGTGAAAGGTAATTTTACTTTTTCACCATTTTTAAGTTCAAAAAAATCTGGTCGTTCCATATTAATTTAATGCTATATATCTTTTGTTCCATCTCATTATTAAACTGTAATAAAATATAGATACAAAAAGAAAAAAACCACCGATTATAGTATTTGTGGATGGTACTTCATTAATACCAAACAATGGTAACCAAACCCAAAAAATTCCACCTACAACTTCAGTTAAAGATAATAAAGTCAATTCTGCTGCTGGTATCGCTTTAGATCCAATTGAATATAAAATTAAACCAAAACAAACTAGTGTCCCATGCAAAGAAAATAAAGCTCCGTTATAGCTAGATGAAAAGAAAACTAAGTCTTTGGATAAAATCATAATTGTTGCAAATACAAAACAAAATAAACCAGCAAAAGCTACAGTTGTAAATTTTGGTGTTTCTTTTCTCCATCTAAGCGTTACAGAAAAAACTGAGAAACCAATTGAGGAAGTTAAACCAAACACAAAACCAATTAATGATTTTTCACCAGTGTTTCCAAGTGCCATAATAATGATACCAATTGTTGCAATTATTATTGATATCCAGACATTGAGAGAAATTTTTTCTCTTAAAAATAAAAATGCTAATAATGCTGTAAAAAAAGGCATTGCTGCTAAACAAAGCAAAGTAACTGCTGCACTAGTATTTGTAATTGAATAAATGAACGTAATCATAGCGATTCCCAATCCAGATCCACCAATTACCCCAGATAAACCTATTTTATAATAGTTTTTGTAAAAATTTTTTCCTTCCTCGAAAAATAAATAAAGATTTAATAGGATGAAAATTGTTAAACCTCTGCCAAAAATGTACTGCCAAGGCACCAATTGAGGATTATCCATGTATCGAACTACTAATGGGCCAAACGACCACAAGAGACCAGCAAAAAGTACAACAGGAATAGCAATTCTTGGATTTCTCAACTCTAACATATTCGGAAATCTAATTGTAAATAGAATTTTCTACAACAAAAATACGTTTCTAAACTAAATTTTGATTTGAAAGATTGGGGAAAAAACAATCAACGATATCCCCTTTTTTAAATTTTGATTTACCTGCTGGTAACAAAACCCAAATATTTGATTTTACAAATGATTTAATTCTAAAAGACTCTTGACCTTTTAGAATTTCAACATTTAGTTTTCCATTTTTAGTTGTGCTTAATTGGCTTTTTACAAATCTTGTAAAATTCTTTTTTTTATCAAAACTATTTGTCAAAATAGCTTTAATTGATTTTTCTTCTGATAATCCTAAGGCATTTAAAATATATGGAATTACAAAAAATCTAAAACATGCAGCTGAAGAAATTGGATTTCCAGGGAGTCCGAATATTGCCTTTTCTTTCCCTTTAATTTTTGCAAACATTATTGGTTTTCCTGGTCTTATTGCAGCACTTTTAAAATAGCTTGATAACTTAAATTTTTTAACAACATCAGGTATAAAATCAAACTTACCTGCAGACACTGCACCTGACGTAATAATTATATCATCTTTAGATTTAATTAATTTATTTATTTTTTGTTTAAAAGTATTTTGATGATTGTCTCTTAATATACTGCCACTTTTAAAATTAAATAAAAAATTTTGATTTAAGTTTTTTATATAGTGTGTATTAGAATTTCTTACCATCCAATTTGGAATATTGTCTTTGTTTGATATTTCGTTTCCAGTTGAAAAAAATAATATGTTAATTCTTTTTTTTACTTTAATTTGTTTAATACCTAAACTTTTAAAAGCTAAAATATGATTTGGTTGAACAATTGTATTTTTTTTTATTACAACCTCTCCTTTTCTATAGTCTGAACCCGCAAACCTGACGTGACTAAATTTTTTTATTTTCTGGTTGATTAAAATATATTTTTTATTAGGTGCAAAAATTATTTGTTCTATAGGAATAATTGTATCGAAACCCTTTGGGATAATTCCTCCAGTCATTATTTCAACAGTATCAAATTTTTTTATTTTTTTTTTAAATGGTTTCATTCCTGCAGCAATTGAACCAATAATTTTAAATTTTTTTGGGAATTTTTTTTTTAATCCATTAGTATCTTTTGAATTAATTGCGTAACCATCAAATGCAGCATTGTTCCCTGCTGGATAATTTATATTAGAATAAATATTGGTAGAAACTACTCTATTTAGAGAATTTATACTCTTTATAGTTTCGTCTTTAATTTTAATTTTGGCTTTTTTTAAAATTGTTTTTGATTTTTCGTAACTAATCATTTTTGAATATTTCTTCAGCTTTTTTTAAATCTTCTTTTGTATTTATATTAAAGAAAGGATCATTATTTGAAAACTCCATATTAATTATTTTTACCCCAGTATTATTAGCCCACAACTCTACTTTTCTTTCTCCATTTTTTAGATCCTTCTCCAACTTATCTAATAAATTAATCGACCATAAGCCAAATATATTATGTCGTGTGTTGTTTGACTTAATGAAAAATAAATCGCTTTCATTGAAATTAATATTTTGAATAAAATCTTTTAGTATTTGTCTCTTAAAAAAAGGTGTATCAACAGGGAAAGTTGCTATCCATTTGAAGTCTTTTTGATTTTCTTTTATCCATTTCATAGCTGATAAAACTCCACCTAACGGACCAAGACCTTTTTCAAAATCTTCGATTATTGAAATTTTTTCTGAATTATGAAAATTAATTTTATTATTTGATACTATTAAGAGTTCCTTAAATTCATCAATTATTTCAGTCAACATGTGATCAATTAACAATTTACCAGCTAACTTTACTTGGGATTTGTCTTCTCCAAATCTTTGTGACTTACCGCCTGCTAGCACAGTGCCTAAAATATTGTTATGATCCATCTATAAAATATAAAACATTCAAAGTTGAATTAAAGAAATTAAATGGATTTAAGAATTTTAGAAATAGCAGCCCATACCGAAAATAATAAAGTTGTTGAAAACTACACTCATAAGTCAAAACACAAAAATCCATTATGTGGTGATGAGATGGAAATAAGCTTAATTGTCAAAGAAGATGTTGTAAAAGATATGGGTTATCAGTGTAAATCGTGTGTTTATTGTCAGGCATCAGTCAGTCTATTATCCAGAAAAGTTAAGGAAAAAAAAGTTGATGATGTTAAAAAATTTATAAAAGTTGGTGAGCAACTTTTTGAGGACGCAAAAGTAAGTATGGAAAAACATTGGAAAGATTTTAAAGAAATTTTAGATAAAAAAAATCTTTCAAGGAAAGAGTGTTTGCTTTTACCTTTAAGAACTATTGCGAAAGCATTAAAAATATAAATGATCAAAATTACAAAGCCATTATTGCAAAAAGCATTAATTGCAGGTTTTTTTTCTGCATTCACAATTGGTGTGCTAACAGTCCTTACTTATAAAAGTACACTAGGATATTTTATTGCAGCTTCATTCGGTTCCTCAATGGTTTTACTATTCGGTTTTCCCGAAAGCCCATTTGCACAACCAAAGAATGTTTTTTTTGGACATTTGGTAACCGCTTTAGTAGGAGTAATTTTTGTAAACTATATTCCGTTACCTATTTATATCAGTATTGCAATTGCTGTTGGGGCAGGAGTTTTTTTTATGATTTTATTTAATATTGTCCACCCACCTGCTGGTGGAAATCCAATTATAGTTATTATTGGGAGTGCCTCTTATGATTATTTAATTAATCCAATAATTTTTGGTTGTATAATTATATTGTTATTAGCAATTATAATTAACAAATATTTATTAAAAAAAAACTATCCATTAAAATAATTTTATGAATTCCAAATACAAAGTTTTAAAATATTCATCTAACAAGTTTGAAAATATAGATGATTTAATCTCAATTGAAGAACCATTGGAGATTTCATTAAAGTATAAAAAAACTGATAAATGGATAAATCAAAGTTTATCTATAACAATGAGAACTCCAGGTGATGATGAGGATCTTGTAAGAGGATTTTTATATAATGAACAAATTATAACAAATATTGGTGATATTGACTCAATAGAAGGTTATGGAGATAAAGTTGGTCAATACAATATTCAAAATAAAATATTAGCAACTTTAAATAATTCTGAAAATGTGAATATTTCAAAAATAAAAAGAGATTTTTTAACTAATTCATCGTGTGGTGTATGTGGAAAATCTTCACTTGATGCTCTAGAAATAATTAAAAAAAATAAAACAAATTCATCAGAACCCAAAATCAAAAAAGAGGTAATTGTTAAATCACCAGATATATTGAGAGAAGGCCAATCAGAATTCAGTAAAACAGGTGGAATTCATGCAAGTGGTCTTTTTAATAGCAATGGAGAATTAGTTGCTGTCAGAGAGGATGTGGGAAGACACAATGCTCTAGATAAACTTATTGGTTGTGCATTAAAGAACAATCAAATTGATCCAAAAAACCAATTTATAACATGCTCAGGCAGACTAAATTTTGAATTGGTTCAAAAGGTCTTGATGACGGATATAGGTATAATGATAGGAGTTGGTGCGCCAACTAGTCTAGCTATCGATTTAGCGAATAAATTTGACATTACCCTTGTTGGTTTCGTAAAGAGGGACAGTTTTAATATTTACACAAATAACAAAAAAGTTATTGTGGGCTAAATTAATAAAAGGGTATTTGTGTCAAAAAATATAAGTAATTTATCAGGCAGAATAGGCTTAAAAGACAACCTATTTAAGCAAATCTCAGAAAATACCTTAAGCGATAATCCACAAGATATTAAAGAAATTGCCAAAAAACATAACCTAGGTGTTTCAACTCTTCATGGTGCAGAATCCTTTTATGAGTTTTTAAGACCCTCTCATAGAGAAAAGAAAGCTTTTGTTTGTAACGGTAGTGCATGCATGTGCGCAGGTACTCAAGACAAATTAAAAGATAAATTAAAAGAAAAACTAGGTGATGACAAAGTTGGAGAAATGTTCTGCTTAGGTCATTGTTATGAAAATCATGCTTTCCATTATGATGGAGAAAATTATGCTGGCAAAGATATAGAAAAAATTGACCAAATAATTAAAGGTGAGGAAATTAAGCAAGAAAAATTTTTCTCTAAGAGTTATGCAACAACAAGTTTTTTAATGGATGACAAATTATCATCAACAGACCAATTCAAAGATCAATTAAGTAAATTTTTAAAAACTGATAAAAAAGAAATAGTAAAATCATTATTAGATTCAAATTTAACAGGAAGAGGTGGTGCAGGTTTTCCAACAGGAATGAAATGGGATTTCTGTAGTAAAGCTAAAGGAGATAAAAAATATGTTATCTGTAATGCAGATGAGGGTGACTCTGGAGCTTTCTCAGACAGATACTTGTTAGAGGACCAACCTTTAAAAGTTATTTTTGGAATGGTAATTTGTGGTTATGTGATAGGAAGTAATGAAGGAGTTTTATACATTAGAGGTGAATATCCTAAATCTATTGAAGCAATTAATGGCTGTATCAATGAACTTAAAAAATTAAATTTACTAGGTGAAAATATTTTAGGAACTGATTTTTCTTTTGATCTTGGAATTTGTATTGGTCAAGGTGCTTATATTTGTGGAGAAGAAACAGCTTTGATTGCATCTATTGAAGGAAGAAGAGCAGAAGTTGATGTTAGACCTCCCTTCCCTGTTACCGAAGGGTTATATAAAAAACCAACTGTGGTTAATAATGTTGAAACATTGGCTGCTGCAACTGGAATTTTATTAAATGGATCAGAAAAATTTTCTTCGGTTGGAAATAAAAAATCAGCTGGAACAAAATTAGTTTGCTTAGATAGTTTCTTTAACAACCCAGGTGTTTATGAAATTGATATGGGTACGCCAATGAAAAAAATATTTAATGAAATTGGTGGTGGATACAAAGAACCTGTTAAAGCATTTCAAATAGGAGGTCCATTAGGTGGTGTTGTTCCTTTAAGTGAAATAGAAAATTTAAATTTAGATTTTCAAGAGTTCACTGCAAAAGGTTTTATGTTAGGTCACGCAAGTGTAGTTAGTATTCCAAAAGATTTTCCAATGGCTGAATATATTCATCACTTGTTTGAATTCTCAGCAGAAGAATCATGTGGGAAATGTTTCCCAGGAAGACTTGGATCTTACAGGGGTAAGGAAATGTTTGATCAAGCTAAGAAGAAAACAGCTAAAATTCCTTTAAAATTACTAGAAGAATTGTTGGTTACCATGCAAAAAGGATGCCTATGTGCTCTTTGTGGAGCAATCCCAACTCCAATTCAGAACATTCTAAAATACTTTGGTGATGAAATGAAAAATGATATGGTGAAAGATAATTAATGAGCTCAGAAAAAAGAAAAATTGCTTATATTGATGGAAAACCATACGAAATTGGTCCTAAACACACGTCTATTTTAAAATTTGTAAAAAGCTATGTAGGTGAAAAAAAAGTACCTACTTTATGTGATGATCCAAACCTAGCTCCTTATGGCGCTTGCAGAGTTTGTTCTGTGGAAGTTGCTTTAGAAAAAGATGGTCCAACAAGAGTGGTTGCATCTTGTCATACTCCAGTTGCTGAAAACCAACATATCTTTACTTCGAATGAAGCTTTAACAAGTCTAAGAAAAAATATTGTTGAATTAGTTTTAACTGATCATCCAATGGAATGTGATACTTGTGAGGTAAATAATAATTGTGAATTACAAACAGTAGCAAACGACCTAGGGGTTGCTGATCACAGATATAATAGTCCTAAGCAACATAAAGGAATTCCAAGAGATACTTCTCATGATTACATGAGAATGAACTTAGACAATTGTATTAATTGTGGAAGATGTGTCAGGGCTTGTGATGAAATTCAAGGTTCGTTTGTGCTAACAATGAGCGGACGAGGTTTTGAGTCTAGAATAACAACTGACAATGATATGATGTTTGGAGATAGTTCATGTGTATCTTGTGGAGCATGTGCGCATACATGTCCAACAGATGCTATCTCAGATGTATTTCAATCTAAATCTGCAGCTGTAGATAAAAAAGTTAGAACAACTTGTTCATACTGTGGTGTTGGATGTAATTTAGAAGCATCAATAAAAGATGATAAAGTTGTTGCAATAGATACTCCAAAACAAACAGAGGTAAATGCAGGTCATACATGTATTAAAGGAAGATATGCATTTAGTTTTTATGATCATCCAGACAGATTAAAAACACCTTTAATTAAAAGAAATGGAAAGTTTGAAGAAGCTTCGTGGGATGAAGCTTATGATTTTATTAAAAAAGAAATGAACAGAATTACAAAAGATAATGGTCCAGATGCCTTTGCTGGAATTTCTTCTGCAAGATGTACGAATGAAGAAAATTATGTTTTTCAAAAAATGATTAGAGCTGCTGTGGGAACTAACAGTGTAGATTGTTGTGCAAGAATTTGTCATTCACCAACAGCTTGGGGAATGCAACAAACTTTTGGGACTGGGGCAGCAACTAACTCCACAGAAGATATTTATCATGCTGATTTATTTTTGGTAATTGGAGCTAATCCAACAAATGCTCATCCTGTAACAGGTGCAAAAATAAAACAACAAGTTATGAAAGGTAAAAAATTAATTGTACTTGATCCAGTTACAACTGAACTTGCGAAACTTGCTGATTATCATATTAAACTAAGACCAGGAACTAATGTTGCAGTTCTAAATATGATGTTGCACTTTATTATCAAATCAAAACTTTATAATGCAGATTTTGTTAGAGATAGAACTGAAGGTTTTGATAATTTCTTAAAAGAAATTGAAAGACAAGATGTTGATCAATTAGCAAAAGTAGCTGGTGTAGATAAACAATTAGTTAAAGAAGCAGCAATAGCATATGCTACTGCAAGAAATTCAATGGAGTTCCATGGTTTAGGAGTTACTGAACACGAACAAGGATCTAAAACTGTAATGTTAATTGCAGATCTAGCAATGATTACTGGAAACATTGGACGAAAAGGTGTCGGGGTTAATCCTTTAAGAGGTCAAAACAATGTTCAAGGTGCAGCAGATATGGGTTGTCAACCACACCAAGGTGCTGGATATTTTCCTGTAGCTGATGAAAAACATCAAGAATTCTACACAGAAAAATATGGAGTAACTCATCCAACTAAGCCAGGATTAAAAATTCCTCAGATGTTTGAAGCTGCAATAAACAAGGAATTAAAAGGTTTATGGATCATTGGAGAAGATATTGTTCAAACAGATCCTAATAGTGCTCATGTAATTGAAGCTATGAATTCTTTAGAACTTTTAGTTGTTCAAGAAATATTTATGAGTGAAACAGCAAAATTAGCAACTGTTGTTCTGCCAGGTACTACTTTCTTAGAAAAAGATGGAACTTTTACAAACACTGAGCGAAGAATTCAAAGAGTTAACAGAGCTGTACCTCCTCTACCAGGTACTAAACCTGATGGATTAATTGTAACTGAGATGATGCAGAAATTAGGATTTGATCAGCCAACTTATGATGCAGATCAAGTTCTAGCAGAAATTGCTGATATCGTTCCTTTCTTTAAGGGTGTTACTAGAGAGAGACTTGGAAAATTTGGATTACAATGGCCAGTTCAAGAAGATGGAACTGATACAAAAATTTTACATACAGAAACATTTAAATTAGGTAAAGGCAGATTAAAAAACTTTGATTGGAAAGAATCATCAGAAATAGAAGCTAATCAAAAAGACTATCCTTTAATTTTAACAACAAGTAGGGTTTTACAACATTACAACGCAGCAACAATGACTAGAAGAACAAAAAATATAAATATTGTTGATGAAGATGTTTTATTAATTCATCCTAAAGATGCGGCTCATAGAGATTTAAACACTGGTGATATTGGAAGACTTTATTCAGGTAGAGGTGAGGTTGCGCTTAAAGTTGAGGTTACAGATAAAGTTAAAGAAGGAATTGTGTTTACTACGTTCCATTTCCCAGAGCATATGGTTAATATGGTTACAGGTCATGGTAAAGATGAAGAAACAATGTGTGCTGAATACAAAGTATCTTCTGTTGAAGTACAAAAAATCTCTAATCAATTTAAAACAGAAGTTAAAGCAAAAGAAAATCAAGCTGAAGTTAGTTAATTAAAATGACCATTGGTTGGCATTTTGATAATACATATTCAAAGTTATCAAATACTTTTAAAGAAAATATTAAACCAACTCCTGTTCATGACCCTGAATTAGTAATTTTAAATGAGGAACTAGCATCTACTTTAAATTTAGATTTTTCAAAAATAGACAAAAAAAAATTAGCAGAAATATTTTCTGGAAACTCTATACCAGAAGAAACTAATACCATTGCGCAAGCTTATGCGGGCCATCAATTTGGACACTTTACGATGTTAGGAGATGGTAGAGCAGTTTTATTAGGTGAGCATTTAGTTAACAATGATAATCGTTTTGACATTCAGTTTAAAGGTTCGGGAAGAACTTCTTTTTCTAGAGGTGGTGATGGAAGAGCAGCACTAGGACCTATGCTTAGAGAATACATTATCAGTGAAGCGATACATTCATTAAATATTCCAACTACTAGAAGCCTTGCTGTTGTAAAAACAGGAGAAAAAGTTGTAAGAGAAAATCTTTTACAGGGTGCTATATTAACAAGAGTTGCATCAAGTCATCTTAGAGTTGGAACTTTTCAATATATAGCTGCAACTCAAAACATTGAAAATTTAAATACTTTAGTCGACTACACGATAAACAGACATTATCCAGAAATTAAAACATCAAATTCAAAAGCATTAGACTTGTTAAATCTTGTAATGGAAAAACAATGCCAGCTAGTAATCAATTGGATGAGAGTTGGATTTATTCATGGGGTAATGAATACTGATAACATGGCAATTTCAGGTGAAACCATTGATTATGGTCCTTGTGCATTTATGGATCATTATGATCCAAAAACTGTATTTAGCTCAATCGATAAATTTGGAAGATATGCCTTTTCCAACCAACCACCAATTACAAAATGGAATTTAGCAAGATTTGCAGAATGTTTAATTCCTCTAATTGATAAAAATGAAGATACTGCAATTAAATTAGCAACAGATTTAATAGATAATTTCCAAAATATTTATGAAGATAAATGGTTAAATATGATGAGAGATAAACTTGGTCTATTTGGTGAAGATCAAAATGATAAAAAATTAATTAATGATTTGTTTAATTGGATGGAAAAAAATAAAGCTGATTACACAAATACTTTTTGTAATTTAATGGAAATCAATTCTGATGAAATTTATAAAAATAATGATTTTATCAATTGGAAAAATGAATGGAAAAAAAGATCTGAGTTAAATAATTCAACTAAGGAAAAACAAAACAAACTTATGAAATCAAATAATCCAATTGTAATTCCTAGAAATCATAAAGTAGAAGAAGCTTTAGCTGAAGCTGACAAAGGAAGTTTAGATAAAATGAAAAAGTTATTAGCTATTTTAAAAAATCCTTACGACAATCAAAATAATATTGAAGAATATCAAGCACCTGCTCCATCGAGCAACGAAAAATATCAAACTTTTTGTGGAACTTAATTTATAGAACGTAGGGCTCTGGCCTGGCAGTTTTACCCAAAACTCTCTCAACTGCAAAATCACTTATATCAATTGTTTGGTATGACCCTGTTGTGATTAATTCAGTTAAGGCTCTACCGATACCTGGTGCCTGCATTAATCCCCGACCTGTAAATCCAGAAGCCATATAAACATTGTCATATTTTGGATGCTTACCAACAACTGCATTATTATCTAATCTATTGCAATCATAGTAACCTGCCCATCCACCAGTTAACTTGAGTTCTTCAAAAGCTGGTATTCTCTTAGCAAGAGCTGGCCAAACTAATTCCTCAAAATCATTCCAAGCTGGTTCCAAATCATCTGCATCAAATACAGAAATAGGTGATCCTGCTAAATATTCCCCACCCTCTGGTCTCCAATAAACACCCGTTGTTAAGTCTCCACTTAGTGGCATCTCTTTTATATATGTTGGGCATTTAACTCTAAACACGGTATGCTTTTGAGGAACAACAGGAATATCTTCTAACAATTCCTTTGTCCAACAACCAGCCGCAGAAACGATTGTTTTAGCATTTATTTCTGAAATACTTTTTACTTCACCCTTAATAAATTCTGCTCCAAGCTCTATTGCTTTACTTTTAAGAGCACTATGAAACATAAATGGATCAATCCATCCTTCACTTTGATTATCTGTATAAGTTGCTGTCTCTATTCCTTCACTATTCACATAAGGGAAAACTTTTGATAATTCTGACCCTTTAATATTTTTTGTTCCTGCATCACATTCTTTATGATTTTCTAATGCTCTATATTGTTCTTCAGCATGTTCAGGACCAAACATTAAAAGATATCCATTGGTTACCATACTAGCTGTTGGATTAGGATTTTTTTCTGTTTTTAATAATTCTGGTATTTGGAAAATAAATTCTCTTGCAAATTTTCCTAATAAAATATTTTCTTTTTGGAAAAATTGTCTTCTAAAACCACCTAAAGATAATGGGAATGAGGCTGTTTTATAAGTAGGGTCTCTTTCAATAACTTTTACTTTTCTACCTTCTTTGGATAAAAAATAAGCAGTTGCCGCTCCTATAATTCCACCACCAATTACTACAACGTCATCCATATCTAATTTAACATAATTAAGCTTGTATTCAGAATTAGTGCAAAGCTACACCAAAGTAAATATGGAATCATTAAGTAGGCACTCAACATCTTGACGCGTTTAAACCTTAAAATAAGATTGATTATCAATGCTATTAGTATGATTAATACTAAAAGAGCTAAAACCATATTGTGAAAAACAAAAAAAACTACACTCCAAGTTGTATTGAATACTAAATGGATAAAATAAATATAAACAGTATTCATATCTCTATTTTTCGTATGCCAATAAAGCCATATTGCAACTGTCATCAATGTATACAAGATGGTCCAAACAGGTCCGAATATCCAATCCGGTGGATTAAATGATGGTTTATTTAGTAATGAGTACCATGGCTCTTTAAATGTAACGGTAGCTAAACCGCCAATTAATGAAGCAGAGAATGTAATAGCAAGAAACAATATAAATGTTAAAAATTTATTTTTAAACATGCTAGATATATACATAACAAAAAATGAGTAAAAAAACTATTTGGATTACTGGCGGTAGTACTGGTATTGGAAAAGCTCTAGCAATTAAGTTTGCAAGCAAAGGATGGAATGTTGCTATATCTGCAAGAAGAGCTGAATTACTAAATGAGCTTTCAAATTCTTATGAAAATATTTCAGGTTTTCCTTTAGACGTAACAGATAAAGAAAAATGTAAAGAAGTATTTAATGAAATTAAAAACAAATATGAAAATATAGATATTTGTTTTTTTTCAACTGGAACATGGGATCCCAAAAAAGAAAAAGATATAGATGTCGAACAAATGGAAGACGTCTTTAAAGTAAATTTTTTTGGAACTGTGAATAGCATCAAAGCAGTTGAACAATACTTTAGAGATAAAAAAAACGGTATAATTACTATTGTTTCGTCAATTGCAGGATATAGAGGTTTACCTAATTCAACTGGATATGGACCATCTAAATCTGCATTAAATAACTTAGCTGAAAGTTTGTATTTTGATTTTAAAAGATACAATGTACGTGTTTGTTTAGTGTCTCCTGGGTTTATTAAAACACCAATGACAGATAAAAATGATTTTAAAATGCCTTTTTTAAAAACTCCTGAGTATGCTGCAGATCAAATTTATGAAGGTTTAGTTAACAAAAATATATTTGAAATACATTTTCCAAAATCACTTACAATTACATTAAAACTATTGAGTTTTTTACCGAGTAAAATTTATTTTGGTTTAGTTGGAAAACTAACGAAATATCAAAAAAAATAGTTAATCTTTTACAAATACAACTGTTAATTCAGCTACTTTAAAACCAAATTTAGTCATTGTTGCTCTATTAATTGCAACTCTATCATCTTGTTTAAAAATCCAATCATCAAAAGTTATTTTTAATTCTTTACCTTTAACTGGAACCAATAAAACATATTCAAATTTAAACGCTGGTCCGTAAGAATATCCTTTTGCTTTACCTACAACATCTCCTGCTGTTCCTTCGTAATTGTGCTCATCAATTTTATTTATTGTCCATTCTCGGTCTTGAACTTCACCATCATCCCAATTAAATTTTTCTTTAAGAATTAATTGCTTGCCATCCCAGGTTCCATTTAAATCTGCAGAAAATTGTCTTGTAACTTTTCCTGATCTATTTTGTAGAACGCCCCAAGCCTTAACATTTCCAGATAAGTATTCCTCAATAATTAATCTTGGTTCTTTGTTTTTAAAGTCTTCTGGTTTCATAGCGCTATTATTTGAGCAACTTGTAATTAAGAATAATGAAATTATCAATGAAATTGACTTAATTATTTTTATATGTCGCATAAATATCTCCATTATTTTTATTTTTTTTGCATTGAAAATTGTATCAGATCAATATTTTTTGACTTAAATCCAGCTTCACAATAAGAAAGATAAAACTCCCACATTCTTTTAAATGTTAAATCAAAACCTTGATTTTTTATTAAATCCCATTTTTTTAAAAACTCATTTCTCCATATAGCCAATGTATTTGCATAATGGTCAGCATAAGAAATGTATGAATTTATAGTTAAGCCATTATCAGAAACATAACGATTAATACTATTTTTATTTGGTAAAAAACCACCAGGAAAAATATATTTTTGAATAAAATCTTGTTTATTTTTATATCTATCAAACAACCTATCATCGATTGTAATTGCTTGAATAGCTGCTTTACCGCCATCAGATAAGTTAGTTTTAATAGTTTTAAAATAACCCTCTAAATAATTTTGACCAACAGCCTCAATCATCTCTATTGAAGCAATTGAATTGTATTTACCTTTAAGATCTCTGTAATCTTTTATTTCAATATTTACTTTTTCGTTTAAACCACAATTAAAAATTCTTTCTTTTGCGTATTCAAATTGTTTTTTTGATATCGTAATACAGTCTAGTTTTACATCGTATTTTTTACCTAAGTACTCAGCAAAACCTCCCCAACCACATCCTATTTCTAAAACTTTGTCACCATTATTTGGTTTAATTAGATCAATTAATTTTTGATATTTATTATTTTGAGCATCAGAAAGATTTTTCGATTTATCATCAAAAATAGCACTGGAGTATGTAAGTGTGTCATCTAACCAAAGAGAAAAAAAGTCATTCCCTAGGTCATAATGTTTAGCAATATTTTCTTTGCTTCTACTTTTGGTATTTTTGATTATTTTATTTTTTACAAAATTAATTATTGGAAAATCAAGAAGGCCTGAGAATTTATATATAACTTCTATGTTTCTTGCAGTTAATTCAATTAAATTTGATAAATTATTAGTTTCAAATTCACCTCTCATGTAGCTCTCGGCAAATCCAATACTACCTCCTCTAATTAAATTATAATTAAAATCTGGTTTTTTGATTAAAATATTTGCATGCAATTTTTCATTTGGATTTCCAAACTTTAAAACTTTTCCATCATATGTAGTAAGCTCTAGATAACCATAATTTATTTTATTAAGAAATTTAAAAACTAATTTATCTGCGGCGTTATTTAAAAACATTAATTTTCTACTGTTATGTTATTTTTAATTTTAAATTTTTTCTTAATAAATTTAATTCCTTTAATCCACAATTTAAACGCTTCAAAATGTATCGCAGAGATAATTTTAAATGTCATTAAAGGGTGTCTAAGATAAGAATTCATTAAGTTTTTGCTTGTCAAATCAGATCTTTCACCATCTTGAGATGCAAAAAGAATTTTTCCTTCTTGATCATATTGATCAATTACAACTGACAACTTCTGCTCTGGATTTAATATCCTAAAAAAATAATTACAATCCATTTCAATAAATGGTGAAACATGAAATTTCTTTGAGCAATTATTTTGAATTAATTTATTTTGTCCCTCCACTTTAAAAACATATGTGTGTTGCTCACCAAATGTATTTTTAACCTCATACAATATAGAAATTAAATTATCATTTTTATCGTATACAAAAAAAATACTAAGTGGATTAAAAACATAGCCTAATATTCTTGGATAGCATAAAAGTTTAACTTTTATATTATCTGTTGTGATTTCGTTACTAATTAGATTTTTTTTTACCCACTCAAAAAGAGATGAACCATCACGATCACCGTGGTCTTTTTCATAAAAACTTATTAAATTAAATTTATTTAAAGAAAAAAATTTTAATTTATTATTAAGCTCATTTAACTCAGATAGATCAATAAAAAGTGAAAATACCTTATATTTAAAAAAATGTTCTTTTGGTTTAAATCTCTTATGGATTACATTTCCATTATATATACAAGAACTAATCATTAAGGTTTTTCAGCATTTCAATAGATGATTTTATTCCATCTTCATGAAATCCGTAACCAAAATAACTACCACAAAAAAGTAAATCTTTTTGATTTTGTATTTTAATAAGCTCTGATTGAGCATCTAATGCTTTTTGATCGTAATATGGATGTGTAAATTTTACTTTTCTCAATATTTTTTTCTCATCAATATTGAAGTAAGGATTCAATGTTAAGAAAATATTTTCATCACACTTTAAATTTTGTAATAAATTTAACCAGTAGGTTATTGAATTTTTCTCTAAATTCTTGTCATCTATTGATGAATTCCAAGAAGACCAAGCTTTTTTATTCTTCGGCATGGCCCGCTGATCTGTATGTATGTAAGCTATATTTTCTTTGTAACTAAAATTCGAAAGAATATTTTTCTCATCCTCAGTTGGATTTTCAATTAACTTTAAGGCTTCATCAGCATGTGTTGCCAAAACTACTTTATCATAATCAAAAAATTCGCTTTCTCCACCATAGTATAGGTCTAATCCTGATGATTTTCTTTTAACTCTTGTAACTTTGTAATTTTTGTAGTGTTCACCACTTATTTGAGAAAGTATTTTACTAACATAAGTTCTGCTTCTGTTAGTTACTGTGTACCACTGCGGTCTATTTTTTAATTTAAACAAACCATGATTTTGGAAAAATCTAAGAAAAAAACTAATTGGCATCTTGCTCGCTTCATAAGGAGGCATAGACCAAATTGCAGATACCATTGGTATTATATGATAATCAACAAATGTTTTTGATAGTTTATTAATTTTTAAATATTCACCTAAAGTAATTTTATCATTTGATACATTTACTTGATCACTTTTTTTATAAAATTTAATTATATCAAAAAACATTTTTAAGAACTCTATGTTAAACAAATTTGATTTATTAGAGAAAATTCCACTCAACCCTTTTCCACAATATTCAAAGTTTGTATTATCTACTGAAACTGAAAAAGACATATTGCTTTTTTCAATTTGAATATCATTTTCTTTAAAAAAATTAATTAAATTTGGATATGTTTGAAAATTAAAAACAATAAAACCAATATCTACAGAAACTTTTTTTTCATCAAAAAAAATATCTATTGTATGTGAGTGTCCACCAAAATGATCTTCTCGCTCGAAAAGATCTACGTGATGTTTTTTAGATAAATAATAAGCAGCACTTAATCCGGAAATGCCTGAACCAACAACAGCAATTTTCATTAATTATTATGCTGCATCTTCTTTAAACTCATCCATGCTTGGACAAGTACAAAAAATATTTTTATCTCCGTATACGTTATCAACTCTTGCAACTGGAGGCCAAAATTTATTTGCTTTTAAGAATTTTGCAGGATAAGCAGCTTGCTCTCTTGAATATTTATGACTCCATTCATCTGAAGCTAATTCAATATCTGTATGAGGTGCATTTTTAATTGGATTATCAACTTTATCAAATTTTCCTAACTTGATCATATCTATTTCAGATTTAATGCTAATCAAAGTATCACAAAATCTATCTAGTTCAGACAAACTTTCACTTTCAGTTGGTTCAATCATCATTGTGCCTGCTACTGGCCATGACATTGTTGGTGCATGAAAACCATAATCGATCAATCTTTTAGCTATGTCTTCTTCGGTAATCCCTGTTTCAGTTTTAATTGATCGAATATCAATAATACATTCATGAGCTACATTGCCGTTTGAACCTTTATAAAGAATTGGGTAATGATCTTTAAGTCTATGAGCTATATAATTTGCATTTAGTATTGCAATTTGAGTAGCTAATTTTAAACCTTCAGAACCCATCATTTTAATATACATCCAGGAAATTGATAAAATACTTGAGCTTCCCCAAGGTGCTGCTGAAACTGCTCCTATTCCTGTAGCAGGTCCACAGTCCTTAACAACTGGATGATTAGGCAAATAAACTTGTAAATGTCTTTTACATGCAATTGGTCCCATTCCTGGTCCTCCACCACCATGTGGAATACAGAATGTTTTGTGTAAGTTTATGTGACAAACATCTGGACCAAAATTTCCAGGTCTTGCTATACCAACAAGCGCGTTTAAATTTGCACCATCCATATAAACTTGGCCACCATGTTTATGAATTAACTCACATATATCTGTAATTTTTTCCTCAAATACTCCGTGAGTAGACGGATAAGTGACCATTAATGCTCCAAGATTTTCAGAATGCATTTCTGCTTTTTTCTTTAAATCCTCAAAATCAACATTTCCTTCTTTATCACAATCAACAACGACAACTTTCATTCCTACCATTTGTGCGCTAGCAGGATTGGTTCCATGTGCTGAGCTTGGTATTAAGCATATGTTTCTATTTTCTTCACCTCTTTCTAAATGATACTTTCTAATCACCATTAATCCTGCATATTCACCTTGGGCGCCTGCATTTGGTTGAAGCGAAACACCAGAAAAACCTGTAATTGATCTTAGCCAATTTTTAAGATCAGTGAATAAATCTCTATATCCTTCCATCTGCTCAATAGGTACAAATGGATGAGGCTCTGCTAATTCTCTCCACGAAATAGGTATCATTTCTGCAGTAGCGTTTAATTTCATAGTACATGAACCAAGTGCAATCATAGTTCTATTTAAAGCTATATCTTTATCTTCTAACTTTTTTAAATATCTAAGCATCTCAGTTTCTGAATGATATGAATTAAAAACAGGATGTTCTAAATATTTTGAAGTTCTTAATAAATTTTTTGGTAAATTAGGTAAACTTACTGTTGGGTCTTCTTTTTTAATTGATTCAGCTGCATTAAAAATTTTCAACAATTGATTTACTCTATAAACATTTTTCTTTTCATCAAAAGAAACTGCCAACATTTCAGAATTTACTCTTCTAATGTTTACCTTTTGATCTAAAGCATTTTTATAAATTTGATCTGTTTTATCTTTTGTTACAATTGTAACTGTGTCAAAGAAATGATCTGAATAAATTTCATATCCAGATTGTTTCAATTTATCTGCAAAATTTTTAGCTAATTGAGAAACTCTCTCAGCAATAGTTTTAATTCCATCTGGTCCATGGTAAATGGCATATGCAGCTGAAACAATTGCTAACAAAGCTTGGGCAGTACAAATATTACTTGTAGCTTTGTCTCTTCTTATATGTTGTTCCCTAGTTTGTAATGATAATCTGTAAGCTTTGTTTCCATGTCTATCAACAGAGACCCCTACAATTCTTCCTGGCATAGATCTTTTATATTCATCTTTAGTTGCAAAGAAGGCTGCATGAGGTCCACCGTAACCCATTGGAATTCCAAATCTTTGAGAACTTCCTACAGCAATATCTGCTCCTAGTTCTCTTGGTGTTTTTAATTTAGCAAGTGCTAATAAATCACAAGCTAATATTGCTTTACCATTTTTTTTATGAATTTTACTTATTGCTTCACTAGGATCTTTTATATCTCCTAAAGTTCCCGGATATTGTAATATACCACAAACTAAATCTTCCTTTAATTGGTCTAATACTTCATCTTCATTACCAACAAATACTTTTAATCCCATTGGTTCTGCTCTTGTTTGAATTACATCGATTGTTTGTGGGTGACAATTTTCTGAGACAAAAACTAAATTACTATCTTTTTTATTTAATCTATGACTTAATCCCATTGCTTCTGCAGCCGCTGTTCCTTCATCTAATAAGGACGCATTTGCAATATCCATTCCTGTAAAATCAACTATCATTTGTTGGAAATTAAGCAGCATTTCTAATCTTCCTTGAGCTACCTCGGGTTGATAAGGTGTATAAGAAGTATACCAACCTGGATTTTCTAAAATATTTCTTAGAATTACGTATGGTGTGTAAGTTCCATAATAACCCATTCCTATAAAGTTAGAGTAAATTTGATTTTTTTTTGAAATTGCTTTTAATTTTCTTAATGCTTCATATTCTGAATTAGACTCACCAATATTTAATTCATCTTTCAATTGGATTTTTTCTGGAACTGTACTTTTGATTAAATCATCAAGTGATTTGTAATTAAGTTCCTTAAGCATTTTATTTTGATCTTCATCTGAAGGTCCAATGTGCCTTTTTAAAAAATCTTTTTGAGAATTATGTAACATTAGCTAGCACTCTCCTTTGCAAATTTATCGTATTCTTCTTTGTTCATAAGACTGTCCATTTCGGATTGATCTTTCATTTTAAGTTTAAAAAACCATGCTGAACCCTCTGGATCTTCATTAATTTTAGAAGGATCATCTACAATAGCTTGATTAGTATCTACTACTTCACCACTAACTGGAGTATAAACATCACTAGCAGCTTTCGTGGATTCTACCACTCCTGCAGTACCATCTTTTTCAACATTAGATCCTTTTTCAGGAAGTTCTGCAAAAACGATGTCTCCAAGCATTTCTGTTGCATGTTTTGTAATTCCTATTGTGGCTACATCTCCCTCTAAAGTAATCCACTCATGTTCTTTTGAAAATTTTACTTCACTCATTAATTTACTCCTTTCACATAATTTTTTTTATAAAATGGTAATGCGCAAACATTTGCTGGATGTTTTTTCCCTCTTACCTCAAGCAAAATTTTAGTATCAACTTTTGAAAACTCTTTATTAACATAACCCATCGCTATAGGACCATTTACACTTGGTCCAAATGTGCCACTAGTTATCTCACCGATTTGTGTATCTGTATCATCAAATATTTTAGTTTTTTCTCTAGCAATCAATCTACCTTCGGGCTTAATCCCTACTCTTATTTGGCTTGCTCCATCTTGCATTTGGTTCATAATTTTTTTCGATCCAATAAAACCTCCATTTGATAGTCTAGATTTTGAGATTGCCCATCTAAGGTTTGCCTCAACTGGTGTTTTATTAATATCTAATTCGTGACCATATAAACATAATCCAGCTTCTAATCTCAAGGTATCTCTTGCCCCAAGTCCTATAAGTTGTGCTCCCTTTTTTATTAAATTTTCAACGAATTTTTCAGCTTTATCGTTAGAAATTGAAATTTCAAATCCATCTTCCCCTGTATAACCTGATCTTGTGACAAATAATTTTTGATTATCAGAATCGAACCAATTTCCTGTCATAAAATTTAGTTGATCAACCCCATTTACAATTGAGTTTAAAATTTCAACAGACTTGGGTCCTTGAATTGCTATCAAAGATCTAGTGTTATCTAAATTCATTTTAAATTTCGAGTCTAGTAAATTAGATAAAATCTCAAAATCTTTATCTTTGCATGCAGCATTTAAGATAATTAAATATCCTTCCTCAATTTTAGTAATGATTAAATCATCATAAATTCCAGCATCTTCATTCATTAAAAAACTATACTTAGAGCAGTTTTGTTTTAAATTTTTTAAATCTAATGGAAAAATTTTTTCTAATTCTTCTGTTAAACTTTCATTACCATATATGAATAGCTGACCCATATGAGATACATCAAATATTCCAGAATGTGATCTTGTGAATTTATGCTCTTCAATAATACCTTTGCTATACTGAATAGGCATTTCATAGCCAGCAAATTCAACAAACTTAGCGTTATTACTTTGATGAAGTTTATTAAGTGATGTTTTTTTTATTTCCATATTAACTCTTTTTTGCCCCCTCTGTCTTGGTGCCTGAGAGATTTGCTCCTTCGGCGAGAATAATTCTCTTTCCAGAGTTAATATGTACGGTCCTTTTGCCTGAGAGTTTCCGGGGTGGTTGCTCCTTCGGCGCTACAAAAGTAGTCTCTCCCGTATATAAATTTATAACACATTTAGAATGTTTATGTGAAATTTATTTGGCTAGTTTTTTAACAAGTAATGGAGACAAAAACTGTATAACTACTGCTGTTATAACTACGGCTCCCCCAAAAAGTACAGTAAGTGGTGGGTTTTCGTTTGCAAACATCCATGCCCACATGGGTCCTAAAACAGCTTCAGTTAACATAATGATTCCAACAAATGCTGAAGGAGTTGATCTTGCTCCAATTGTTATAAGTATAAATCCAAGTCCAACTTGAAAAAATCCTGCAATAAAACCCAAAAAAATATCATTTGTTGAAACTAAAATACTCGGTGACATAAACAAACCTATTAGTGTTGCAAAAATTCCAGCAACCAATTGTAAAGGTATCATGTCAACTTTTGGATATTTTCTGACAATTAAAATTAAGATTGCAAATGATATCGGCATAATAAATGCAACTAAGTTTCCAGTCATTTGACCTGGTGTTAGTGAACTTCCCAACATTAAAATGATACCAGCTACTGCTGTAATAATGCAAGTTAATGTAATTTTTGAAATTTTTTCTTTTAAAAATACATAACCAAAAATTGCTAAAAACAAAGCTTGAGTTTGAATTATAAAGTTTGCATTAGCTACTGTTGTTTCATACATAGCAAATACATAGCTAGCAAATCCAATGGATAAAATTATACCTCCAAATAAACCTGGAATTCCAGATTTATAAAGAGCACTAAAAATTTTTCCTTTGTAAGTTAAGATTAAAAAAATTGTAATTACTCCAATAAAGAAAAGTGATCTCCAAAATAATATTTGCCAAAGTGTAGATCCGTCAAAAGACTTAACAATTAAACCTCCAAAACTTAGTGCACAAGCTCCTAAAAAAACTAAAAAAGGACCTGGTATTTTTGATAAAAAATTCATTAAATTTGTGATAGTAAATTTTGAGTTTCCATTTCATATAACTTAAATAAAGTCTCTGCATCAGATAAATTAATCTCTTTAAATTTTATTTTTGAACCAGGGCACATCTGTACTAATCGGTCATAATCGACACTAGCCACAACTCCAATTTTTGGATAACCACCAATAGTACCATGATCTGAAAGCATTATAATTGGATTTCCGTCTGCCGGTACTTGGATTACACCTTTAATCAAACCCTCTGATTTTATGTTGGTATTCACAACATTATCTATTTTAGGTCCCTCTAGTCTCATACCCATTCTGTCTGAAAGTTTCGATACTGTAAATTCCTTTTCATAAAATATTTTTTTACCTTCTTCAGAAAAGTAATCAAAATTAGTACCTTTGATCACCCTAATGTTTTCTATTTTAGTATTAATGTAATTAGTTTTTTTAATATCTTTATTTGAATTTATTTTTTTTAAATTAATTCTTTGCCCTACATCTAATTTTTTTCCATCATTAGATCCAATATTTGCTTTCGTATTTATAGAACAACTATTCCATTGAAATTTTAAATCGAACTCTCCACCTAATGCTAAATATCCATAAACTGATTTATTTGTAGAAATGATATTAATCTCATCCCCATTTTCAATTAGATAACTTTCGTAACATTTGCCCTCAATTTCAGTATCTTTTTTTTTAATCAAAAAAATTACATCCCCAGTAATAGCAAAATTAATTTTTTCTCCTGAATATTTTATATGAGGACCTTGATAAGCAAACTCTATCACTGCAGAATCTAAATTATTATTAACAAGTTTATTAGCTATAAGATAATTTCTATTATCCATAGCGCCACTAAACGGAATACCAATATGATAAAGATGATCCCTGCCTTTATCTTGAAAGGTGGTATTAATTCCAGGTCTGATTATATCTAGATAATTGCTACTCATTATAATTTTTATACTGATCTAAAGTAATTTCCTTAAAAATTACTGTGTCTCCTGGGTTAATTAGATTTGGTTTGTCTTCTTTTGAACTATCAAAAATATCCAAAGGGGTATTTCCTAAAATATTCCATCCTCCTGGACTTTCAAATGTATAAATGTTTGCAAATTGCTCAGTTAATGCAACAGATCCCTTTGGCACTTTTACTCTTGGGGTTTCTAAACGTTGAGCTCGCATATTCTCATCTAAATCACCAAGAAAAGGCATGCCAGCAATAAACCCTGTCATGTAACAAAAATATTCCTTATTTAAAAAATTCTCTAAAATTTTTTCTCTACTTAATTTTAATATTTGTTCCAATCTTTTAATGTCCATTGAAAAATTTTCATGACAACAAACTGGTATTTCTAATTTTTTTGAATTTATATCTATTGAGTCTTCGGGATTTATATTTTCAACATAATTTTTTAATTCTTTAAAATTTGTTTTTTTTAGATCATAAGAAATTATTAATTTATTATAAGAAGGTGTTAAATTATTTATCCCTTCAAATTTTTTTTCTTTAATAGTTTTAAAATATTTTATAACTTGTGAATTAATTGATTTATTTACTTCATTACCAAAATCACAGTACAAAGCTGCGTCACCAAGATTTGATATATTTTTTATCATGTCATGTTATACTTAACATTATAGACTATGGAAATTAATATAAATTGCGATTTAGGTGAAAAATCAAAACATCATTCAAGTAAGTATGATCCGGATTTACTAGAAATAGTTAATTCTGCAAATGTCGCATGTGGTTATCATGCAGGTGATGATGAGTCGATGAATCAAGTAGTTCAAATTTCAAAAAAAAATGGTGTTAGTATTGGAGCGCATCCGTCATTTAATGACCCTGAAAATTTTGGAAGACAAAGAATGAATCTTCTGCCTAATGAAATTAGGCAATTAATTATTGATCAATATGAAATTCTTCAAAAAATTGCTCAAGATCATGGAGAGAATGTTACTCACATAAAACCACACGGTGCTTTGAATAATATGGCTTGTGAGGATATAGATTTAGCTACTACTTTAGCAAAAGCTATAAAAGAGATAAGTAAAGATTTAATTTATTTGGTTCCTACTGGATCTAAAATGGAAGAAGCAGCCAAAAAACTAAACATGCGCATAGCTTGTGAAATATTTGCTGACAGAAATTACGAGGATGATGGGAATTTAGTTTCTAGAAAAAAACCACATGCTCTTATTATTGATCCAGAAGAAGCTAAAAAACACGTATTAAATATGGTTAAAAATCAGTCACTTAATTGTCACAGTGGAAAGCAGATACCTTGTGAAATAGACTCTGTGTGCATACATGGGGATAATGAAAGTTCATTATCTACTGCAAAATCAATTAGGGAAAATTTAATAGAAAATGGACTGCAATTAAAACCACTTAACCAAATGAAAAAATTTATATGATCAAAAAAACTTTTTATTCACTTTTGTTTCTAGTTTTACTATCAACAAATTCATATTCCGCAGGATCAGAGAGTACTAGTAAAGTAAAATCAGATTATACTCAGGCTGTTACTTTAATTAAAGCGGCTAAAAAATATGAAAAAAAAGGAAAAATAGAGAAAGCCAATAAAAGATATGAAAAAGCTCAAGCTTTGTTAATCAAATCTAACAAAAAAAAACCACTCCAAGCAGATACTTTAAACTATCTTGGTTTTACAACTAGGAAACTTGGAGATTTTGAAAATGGAGAAAAGTATTATCTTTTAGGTTTAGAAATTGATCCAAATCACGTAGGGATAAATGAATATTTGGGTGAATTATATGTTGTCACAAATAGATTAGATTTAGCTAAAGAAAGATTAAAGGTATTAGAAAGTTGTAATTGTGAAGAGTACACTGAATTAAAAGAAATTATTGATGGAACGAAACAATCAAAATATTAATTAATATTTTGAACCATTTGTTGAGGCATCCATAATGCAATTTCAGGAAAAATAACAACGAGTATTACTGCAAGTATCATTAATAAAAATAATGGAAAAGCACTTCTTGCAATAAATCCCATATCTTTGTTAGCCATTCCTTGTAAAACAAATAAATTAAATCCTACAGGTGGAGTAATTTGAGCCATCTCAACTACAATAACTAAAAATATACCAAACCAAATCATATCAAAACCAGCCTGTCTAATCATTGGTTCAATAATTGCCATTGTTAATACTACTGCTGAAATTCCATCAAGAAACATTCCAAGAATTATATAAAAAATCATTAATACAAAAATTAATACATAGGGAGATAGCTCCATATTTTGTATCCAGATAGCTAGATTTCTTGGAAGACCCGTAAATCCCATTGCTAATGATAAAAATGTTGAGCCAGCTAAAATAAAAGCAATCATACAAGATGTTTTGGTTGCTCCTAACAAAGATTGTTTAAATGTCTCAATAGTTAGGCTCTTTTGAAAGTAAGATAAAATTAAAGCCCCTACTACACCCAAAGAAGCGGCCTCAGTTGCTGTTGCAACTCCAGTGTATATTGATCCAATCACAGCTGATATTAAAATAATTACTGGTAATAATTGTTTTGATTTTCTTATTTTTTCTAAGAAGGAAAAATTTTCCACATACTTTGGCATGCTTTTTTTATTTATTAAAGACCAAATCATCACGTAAGACATAAATATAAGTGCAATCATTATCCCTGGAATAATTCCTGCAATAAACAGCTTTGCTATAGACTCTTGAACAGTTACTCCATAAATTATTAATATTATTGAAGGAGGGATAAGAAGCCCTAAAGTTCCTGAACCTGCTAGACTGCCTAACAAAATTTTTTCTGGATATTTTCTTTTTCTTAATTCTGGGATAGACATCTTACCTACTGTTGCAACGGTTGCAGCAGAAGAGCCCGAAATTGCAGCAAAAAGTGCACAACCAACAACATTTACATGAATTAATCCACCAGGTAATTTTTGCATCCATGGTGATAGTCCAGCAAATAAATTTTCAGATAACTTGGTCCTAAATAATATTTCACCCATCCAAACAAACAATGGTAAAGCTGTTAATGTCCATGACGATGAGGTCCCCCATATCGTAGTTGCCATGGCATCCCCAACTGGTCTTGAAGTAAATAACATCATTCCAATTGTTGAAACTCCTATCATGCTTATCGCTACCCAGATGCCAGATCCAAGAAAAAATAAAAGTACACTTATGAAAAATATAATGAGAAATATTTCAGTCATTCTTACTTAAAATTGTTAAAATAAATTTATGTAAAACAGCTATAAAAAGAATTAAAGATCCAATAGCTACACTAGTTTGAGGTATCCAAATTAAGATCTCATCTGCACCTTCGCTTCTCTCTTGAAAATCATAAGAGATTAATAACATTTTCCATAAGTAAAAAGTCAAATAACCCGAAAAAATTGTTGCTACAATCAAACACCATATTTCTAAAAATCTTTTAAAAGATGAAGAGGCTTTTTCTAAGAAAAGAGTAATTCGAATATGTCCACCCTCAACAAAAGTAAAAGCTAAAGCATAAAAAGAGGCTGCAGCCATGCAGTAGCCTGAGTACTCAGCTAAACCCCTTATGTAAAAACCAAAAATCCTTGAGGAAATTCCAATTAAAATAAAAACTGCAACAAGTATTAAAAAAAAAGCAGCTAAATATCCTGAAAATTTGTAAAGTTTGTTTAGATTATTATTTATTGATTGAAACATTTAGCAAAAAGGCCAACTTACTACAAGTTGGCCTTTTTTTTAAGACTATTTATTTGTAAGCAGATAAAACTGCAGCACCTCTATCTCCAGCTTTTGCTTTCCACTCTTCAGACATTGTTGCTCCAACTTTTTCAAAATGTTTTTTCAAAGCTGAATTAACTTCGCCTACTTCCATTCCAGCGTCTGCTAAAGCTTTCTTGTCTCCAGTATTACCTTGTTTAGATAATTCCCAACCCTTTTCTTCAGCAATTGCTGCTTGGTTCATGACAAGATCTTGAGTTGCTTTATCAAGTTTATTCCAAGCTGCTTTATTAGCTATGATCATATTTTTTGGAAACCATGCTGCTATATCATAAAAGTATTTAACACCATTTTCCCAAATCTTACTATTTTTTCCAGTTGTAGGAGAAGTAATCATACTTTCAACGGCACCTGTAGAAAATGCTTGGCTAATTTCAGCTGCTTCAATTTTAGTTGGTGCCATTCCTGTTAACTCCGCAATTCTAATTGTTGCAGAGTTGTATGCTCTAAATTTTAATCCATTTAGATCACCAACTTTTTTAATTTGCTTTTTACTGTAAAGTCCTTGTGCAGGCCATGGCACTGCATAAAGAAATACCAATCCTTTTTCATCTAAACTCTTAACAATATATGGCTTTGAAGCTTCATATAATTTCATAGCATCATCATATGTAGTTGCTAAGAAAGGTAATGAGTCAATTTCATATAAAGGATCTTCTTTTCCAAGAGCAGACATAAATCTTTCACCAATAGGTGCTTGACCTGTTCTTACAGCTCTGAAAATTTCACCACCTTTAAATAATGAACCCCCTGGGTGAGTAACAATTGTAAGTTTTCCCCCACTTTTTTCAGTTACATTCTTTGCAAATTCTGTTGCATTAGCAGAATGAAAGTTTCCAGCACCATAAGCAAGTGCCATATCCCATTTTTCAGCTAAAGAAACGTTTGCAAATAACAATACTGACGTAATTATAGATATAAATAATTTAAATAATTTCATCTATCCTCCTTTTTAAAATTATCATTTAATTATCTCTCAGAGATTAAATCAATAAAATTATCATTATGGTCTCATTGAAAAATTGTCAGATTATACTATTATAATATTATCTTGATTGAAGAACTCATAATATTAACCAATATAATTTTTATCACAATTATATTAACAGCTGACAATGCTGTAATTGTTGGATCAATTGCTTCAAATTTTGTTCCAAAAAATAGAAAACAAATAATTCTTTGGGGTGTAATTGGGGCCTTTGTTTTTAAAATATTTTTTGCAATTTTTGCGACTTTTTTATTTGAATTTTATTTTATAAAAATTTTAGGTGGTTTATTATTAATTTGGATTGTTAACGATTTAAGAAAAGATTTATTAGACATTAAAAAAGTAAAGCCTATCACAAAAAAAAGTAAAGAACCTTCTTACATAAGTAGTATTGGAAAAGTTTTGTTTGCAGATATCATGATTAGTTTCGATAACGTTATTGGCGTTGTAGCTGCAGCAAAAGGTTATTTTGGATTTATGATATTTGGACTTGTTTTATCAGTAGTTCTTACTGGTGCATTAGCAACATATATGGCTAATTATATACAAAGACATATTTGGATAGCTTATGTTGGTTTAATATTTATCTTAATCGTTGGTCTACAATTGGTTATTGGTGGATTAGTCGATCTAGAAATACTTAGAATTAATGAAGAATTTAAAAAATATTTTTAAAACTCAGCAATAGTATTAAAAAATACCTTAAAGAGGAGCTTATTCAATAATATTAAGCACTATTTTGTCATTGAATCTTAATCGTATTCATAATTAAATTAACTTTTTATAAATTGTTAACAATATAGAGGAAGATAATGAGAAAACTATTTATCGCTGTATTTATGTTTGTATCAAGTTTTGGTTCAAATGTAATGGCAGACGGACATTCGATTAAAATGGGGATCATACTAGGATTCACAGGTCCTATTGAATCTCTAACTCCAGCTATGGCAGCATCTGCAGAGCTTGCATTTAAAGAAGCTTCTGATTCAGGTTCACTATTAGGTGGAAAAAAAATTGAGCCAGTAAGAGCAGACTCAACTTGTGTTGACTCAGCAGCGGCAACAGCTGCAGCTGAAGGGTTAATTTCAGGTGGTGTAGCTGCAATTATGGGAGCAGACTGTTCAGGTGTAACTGGTGCTATTGCAACTAACGTTGCTGTACCAAATGGTGTAGTAATGATTTCACCTTCAGCTACTTCTCCGGGTTTAACAACTCTAGATGATAATGGATATTTCTTTAGAACTGCTCCATCAGATGCTAGAGGTGGTCAAATTTTAGCTGACATAACTAAAGACAGAAAAGTAAAAAGTGTTGCAATCACTTATACTAACAATGACTATGGTAAAGGTTTAGCTGATGTTTACAAAGCAGCAGTTGAAGCTCATGGTATTAAAGTTACAACTGTAACTGCTCATGAAGATGGAAAAGCAGATTACTCATCTGAAGTAGCAACTCTTGCATCTGCTGGTGGTGATGCTGTAGCAGTTATTGGTTACCTTGACCAAGGAGGAAAAGGAATTATTCAAGCTTCTTTAGACTCTGGTGCATTTGATAGATTTATTTTATCAGATGGTATGATTGGTCAATCTTTAGTTGATGCATTCGGAAAAGATTTAAGCAAATCATTTGGATCATTACCAGGCTCTACTGGTAAAGGTGCAGGTATATTTGCTGAAGTTGCAAAAGCTGGAGGTGTAGAAGCTTCTGGTCCTTACACAGGTGAATCTTACGATGCAGCTGCTTTAATCGTTCTTGCTATGCAAGCAGGTAACTCTGCTGACAGAGCATCTATTGCAAAACATGTAATGGATGTTGCTAACGCTCCTGGAACTAAAATTTATCCAGGCGAACTTAAGAAAGGTTTAGACTTACTAGCAAAAGGTAAAAAGATTAATTACGAAGGTGCTACTGGAGTAACTTTTACTGAAGTTGGTGAAGCTGAAGGTTCTTTCTTAGAACAAGAAGTTAAAGGCGGAAAATTCAAAACTAAAAAACAAAGATAATTTTTTATCTTAATTCAAAAAACCCCAGTAATTTAATTACTGGGGTTTTTTTTTAAATCAGCTCTTATAGTAGAAAGAGCTATGATGATTAGAAAAATCAAACATATTAAATTCATAGTTTTCCAGCTAGTTAAGCTTAGAAAAACCCCAGCAGACAAACTCGCTGCTGCTTGAATAGTGTAAACGATAAAATCGTTGTACCCTTGAGCTCTAAATTTTTCCTCTTCTCTGTAACACAAAACAAGTAAGCTCGTTCCTGAAATAAACAAAAAATTCCATCCTAGACCTAGAAAAATAAGAGCAATCAAATAATTAATAAAGTTTTGTTCAAATAAACTGGTAATAATTGTGACTAAAAACAATAAAACTCCCATATACATAATTTTACTATGACCAAACCTTTTAATTAAATTTCCAGTAACTAGTGAAGGTAAAAACATAGCTGCTATATGAAGCTGAATAACAAATCCAGTCTTGGACAAACTTATTTTCTCCATCAAATGCATACTTATAGGTGTGGCTGTCATTAAAAAAGTCATTACAGCATAAGCAAAAGCTGAAGCTACAAGTGCCTGTACAAATCTTGGTTGTGACATAAGTTCTAAAAAACTTCTTCCAGTTTTATATTGATTGCCTGATGTCTTTTTAGTTTCCTGAAAAAAAAATAAAAATATTGTTGATGAAATAGATAATGCTGCAAGAGCAAGATAAGAACCTGCATACATATGATCTGAAATAAATCCTTTCGAAATGTTTGCAATATTAGGGCCAATAAACGCCGAACCTATTCCCGCTAATAAAATGATAGAAATTGCTTTTGGCGCATAATCCTTATCTACAACCTCGACTGCTGCAAAACGGTATTGATGACTAAAAGCTATTCCTCCACCAATTAAAAAACATCCTAAATTATACAAGACAAAGCTTTCTATTATTATAGAGTAGGCAGTTAAAAGAGATGCAAAGCATGTACCTATTGATGCATAAATAAATCCTAATTTTCTTCCAATCAAACTCATTAGCTTTGCAGCAAAAAAAGCGAATATCGCAATTCCAACAACCGACAAAGCCATTGGAAGAGTTGCTAAAGATTTTATTGGACTAAATTTCGAACCAATTATACCACTTAAAAAAACGGTGACTGGTGCAGCTGTAAAAGCGAAAATCTGGCTTAAAATAAGTAACGAAAGATTTTTATTCATTAAAAGAATAAATACTTGTCAGCCATATACAAAGCCCAAGCAGCGGCAGCACCTAATATAATATATTTCATTTGGTTTACTTTATTTCTATTTTTTCTGGAAGTATACCTTTAGGTCGATACCTCATTATGAATAACAAACCTAATCCCATCATTAAAAATCTGAAATAAGGAACACTTTCTATTAAATGAGCTTTTAGTGCATTTGTTTCGGGAATTCCAGCAGTGAAAAAGTTTATTAAGAACAAAGAAATTGGTGCGGCTTCAATCCACAAAAACCAAACAACAAATCCTCCTAAAATTGCTCCAAAATTATTTCCACTTCCACCAACAATAACCATTACCCAAATCAAAAATGTGTATCTCATAGGTCTATAGCTTCCTGGAGTAAACAAACCATCTTGTGTAACTAGCATTGCACCAGCAATTCCAACAATAGCTGAACCTAAAATAAAAATTAATAAATGTTGTTTAACAACATTTTTACCCATTGCATTTGCAGCTTCCTCATTATCTCTTATTGCTCTCATCATTCTTCCCCAAGGAGAATAAAGAGCTTTCTGAGTTAAAATTAAAAGAATAATTACTACAACTAAAAATAATCCTGAGTAACATAGTTTTACAAATACTGATGAGCCTTCGATTACAAGTTGATTTAAAGCACCTTGTCGATCAGCCAAATTTTCAATGACACTTAATTTTCCTGAATTAAACTTTTCAACTAAGCTTATAAACCAATCTGTCGTTTGTAGATCTACCTCATATGGCGCAGGTCTTTTTAATCCAATGACGTTTTTCACACCTCTTGTGAGCCAGTCTTCGTGTTTAATAATTGCAATAACGATTTCTGAAATTAGAAGTGTTGCAATAGCTAAATAATCAGCTCTAAGACCAAGAGCAACTTTTCCCACTACAAATGCTAAGCCACCTGCAAAAAGAGCTCCAACTATCCATGAGAATATAATTGGTAATCCAAATCCTCCAAGAAAACCTGTTGATGCAGGATTTACAGCTTCAATTTTTTCAATACCTGGTTCTGCGGTTACTCTTATAATTATGATCCCTGTTATTATAAGAGCTGCAATACTATAAGTTCTTAATTTTGATTTTTTAAAATTTTTCAAAATAAATCGAATAACCAAAACCATTACAATGATAAGCCATAAACACATTAAAATATCAAAACCTCCTGCTCTCCAAGCTTCTTGAACAGGGTCTACTGATATCAATACAGCAGCTAAACCACCTAAAGCTGTATAACCCATAATTCCAAAATTAATTAAACCTGCGTATCCCCACTGAATATTTGCACCCATTGTCATTACCGCGGAAATCAAACAAAGATTAAATATTGATAAAGCTATATTCCAAGATTGAAATATCCCAACCATAAGAATAAGCACCATCATGATACTATAAGCTGCTATTACATTTAGATTTTTTCTCACAATACTTTCCCCTTAAATATCCCTGAAGGCCTATAAATTAAAACTATTACCAGGATTGAGAACGAGACTGCAAACTTGTAATCTGTAGACAGTAGTTGAACTAAACTATTTGGTTCCATGCTTTGTGGTAAAATATACATAAAGAATTTTTTATATGCGTAAGTGAGTAATATTTCAGAAAAAGCAATTACATATCCTCCTAAAAAGGCTCCAAAAGGATTTCCAATTCCCCCAACTATTGCAGCAGCAAAAATAGGGAGCATATTGTTAAAATAAGTAAATGGTTTAAAACTTTTATCTAAACCATACAAAACACCACCAATAGTAGCTAAAATTCCTGCAATTATCCAAGTAACTAAAACTATTTTTTTTGGATCGATACCCGATAACAAAGCAAGATCCTCATTATCAGAATAAGCTTTCATGCTTTTTCCAGTTTTTGTTCTATTTAAAAACCAAAATAATAAAGAAACTAAAACTATTGTAATAAAAATAGTTATTACCTGAGTTGATTTTAATGCAAGACCTTCATTTAAACCTGTCATCTCTTTAAATTCACGAGCTTTAATAATAAATTTTTCTCCATCAAAAAATCTTCTATCTCCAGGTCCAATTATTATTCTTACAACAGCTTGAGTTACAAACATGACACCAATACTTACCATTGCAAATTGAACTGGAGGGCTTTTTTGATTTCTGTAGTATTTGAAGACAAATTTATCTATTAAAAGCATATATAGAATCATCAAAACAATTCCGAATGGAATAGCTATCAAAGCAGTGGGCAAGACACCTAATGAAACACCTAAAGATTGAAAGTACCATGTAAACAAAATTGTAGCCATGGTTCCAAAAGACATCATGTCTCCAGTTGCAAAATTCGCGAATCTTAAAATTCCATAAATAAGCGTGACAAAGATTGCACCTAACGCTAACTGAGAGCCGTATGTTAATGCAGGGATAAAAATATAATTTAATAAAAGAATTATAGCATTTAAAAAATCCATGTTATCCTCCCAAGAAAGAGCTTCTTACTCTTGGATCGTCTAATAATTCTTTTCCAGTTCCTGAATAACGATTTTCCCCGGTAACTAGCACATAGCCTCTATCAGATATGCTTAAGGCTTGTTTTGCATTTTGCTCTACCATTAAAATAGCAACGTTTGTTCTTTTAACTTTTACAATATGATCGAATAATTCATCCATAACAATTGGTGAAACACCAGCTGTTGGTTCATCTAACATTAAAACACTCGGCTTAATCATTAAAGCTCGACCTAGAGCTACTTGTTGTCTTTGTCCGCCTGAAAGTTCTCCAACCATTTGATTTCTTTTCTCTCTCAAAATCGGAAACAACTCATAGATTTCTTCAATAATGTTCTGAATTTCATCCTTCATAAGAAATGCACCCATTTCTAAATTTTCCTCAACAGTCATTCCTGCAAAAACATTTTTTGTTTGAGGCACGAAAGAAATACCCTCTTTAACTCTATCTTGTGGTGATAATTTTGAAATATCTTTACCATCAATCATAACTGATCCAGATTTTAAATTTAATAAACCCAGCATTGCTTTCATAGCAGTTGATTTACCAGCACCATTGGGTCCTAAAATAGAAACTATTTCTCCTTTATTAACATTTACAGAACAAGAACTAATAATATCTGGACCATTACCATAACCACCTGTCATTTCTATTCCTTCAAAGTAAGCCATTAGTTTGTATCCTTTAATTTTGATCCTCTTCCAAGATAACTTTCTATTACTTTTTCATCTTTTTTTGCTTCTTCAACTGTTCCTTCAAACAAAACCGAACCTTCAGCCATTACAATCACTGGGTCACATAATCTTCCAATAAAATCCATATCATGTTCGATCATACAAAAAGTATAACCTTTTTCTTTATTAAGTTTTTCTATTGCAGTTCCAAGATCTTTAAGCAAAGTTCTATTAACGCCAGCCCCTACCTCATCTAACAATACCAATTTAGCATCCACCATCATTGTTCTTCCAAGTTCTAATAATTTCTTTTGTCCTCCCGAAAGATTTCCTGCAAGTTCATTGGAAAGATGTCCGAGGTTTAAAAATTCAACAACTTCTTTTGCTTTTTCTTTAACTGTGGCTTCTTCCTCTGCAACTAAACCTGGTTTAAATAATGCTGTCATTAGTTTTTCACCTGATTGATTTCCCGGAACCATCATTAAGTTTTCTAGAACAGATAAATTTGAAAACTCATGAGCAATTTGAAAAGTTCTTAACAGCCCTTTGGAAAATAATTCATAGGAAGGAACATCGGTAATAATTTCATCGTCAAAAGTTACACTTCCTCCTGAAGATTTTAAGTTTCCTGCAATTAAATTAAATAAAGTTGTTTTGCCAGATCCATTAGGTCCAATGATACCAGTGATTGTTCCTCTTTTTACCTTAATTGAACAATCTGAAACAGCTGCTAATCCACCAAAGTATTTACTCAAATTATTAATCTCTAAAATATTTTCAGACATTTGTTTATTTGTTTAGTCTTCTGTGAATGCTATTTAAAGTTTTTTCAAGAGATTTATAAAATCCAGCTTTAGTTAATTCTTTAACACCCTGTTCGTTCAACCCTTTGGGTGTTTGAGATTCTTTGACTAAATTTTTTAAATTTTCTTTTGAATTTACAACCGCGTCTTCAGATAAAGCTAAAAATAAAGAAGTAATATATTTTTGAGCATTATTTCTTTTTACCCCTCTTTTTATCAACCAGTCGGTCATTACTCTCAACATCTCATAGAAAGGTGCCATCATTCCTGAAGTTGACCAAAAATTATTAGAAGATTTTTCATTTTTAATCTCTACAGTTGTTCCAAGATTATTGAAAAATGCTTTTACTTTAGGATTAGGAGGACAAATGGGTATAGGACCTTTTTTTAATGAAATTGGAGGCAAAGGTATTGCTCTTATAATTTTTGCTTTTATTTTTATTGCTTTTTTTAATTCAGATAATGTTATAGTTGAGATAAAACTTATTATTGTTTGGGTTGATCTAAATTTTAAGTTTTTAATTATCTTTTTTCCTACATTAGGAGTTATCGCTAAAAAAATCCAATTAGACTTATTAATCACATCTTGATTATTTTTAGCTATTTCTATTTTTTTGAATTTATTTTTTAATATTTTTGATAAATTTTTATTTCTTGGGGAAAGAAGTATTTTTTTATATTTAATTTTAGATTTGCTTATGCCTTCTATTACTGAAAACGATATTTTGCCAACACCTATAAAACCTAAAATCATCTAATTATTATAGCAGCGTGTAAAAAAAAAGCCTCCAATTTTGGAGGCTTTTTAATTTGTTTAATAAAAATTTTAATTAAAATGATTTGACTAATGATATAGTACCTCTTGCACCAATCATATCCTCAACTTCAATTTCTACTTTGTTTGTTTGTCCATTGTTAGTTTCAACATTTTCAAACTGAGAACCAGTGATTTCTGCTCTAATAGAAAGACCATTGTCTATTTCATGATTGTAGCCAAGTCCTACTGTAGCACCACTTGTGCTGTCATCCCCATAAGAATTAGAGTTTGTTTCAATTGAAGTAACGTCAACTTGAGAATATCCAGCCTTCAAATATAAACCACCTAGTGGTATATTTAATTTTGCATAGATAGTAGTTAAATGGTCAAATTCAGCTCTAACTTTATTCTCGTTACCCTCATTAATGTTAGCAACGTTTTGTGGTGTTTCAATAGCCATAGGAACATAATCAACTCCTAATGAAAGAGCATCATTTAAAGCTATTTCTACAAAGATAGAAGCGAAATCATCTGTGAATGCACCATGTTCTGTAGTAGTAGTATCGATAGCTGTTCCTCCTTCATTGAAGTTTCTTTCAATACCAGTTGCTGCATAAACACCTTTGTTTCCTGAAATACCTATTGATGGACTTAATTCAAAACTCATGGCGCTTGTAGCTAGAAGCACAATAGAGCTTATTGCAATAATTAATTTCTTCATTTTAATACCTTATCTTAAATTTAAGTTAACTTTAGAATATGTATAACTGAATACTTTAAAAATTGTAAAATAAAAAAAAATATTTAATAATAAATATATTAATGTTGCAAAATTATCACAAAAAAAGCCTTATTTTAAGGGGTTTTTTTTGTTTCTCTTTATAATTGTATTTAAGGATTGGCTAAAATTATTTATTAAATTTGAAAAACTTACCCCTGATTCTTAATAATTCTCTACAAAGATCTGTGTTTTCTTGAAATTTTTTTCTGCCATGGAGCCAAAAATGATTGTTTGCTATTAATGAATATCCTACAGGTAAATTTGAAATTGTTTTCTTTTTGCTTTCTTCTAAAGCATCAGACAAACGTTGTAAAAAAATACCCTGTTCCATATTTTTTGGTTCTGGAAATTGGTCAATATAAGATATTTTTGTTCTACCTTCTTCATCTTTTGAAAAAACCGGATGTTCTACTTTATAATCTACATTTTTACTCTTTGGAGACCCCCAAATAAAATTTTGTTTACCAACTGGATCATTCGATAAATCATCACAATGCTCCCAATCATCTAAATGAAGCATGACTGTTTCTCCACCTTTGACATTTTTCTCCTCTAATTTAGTCATTAATAACCAGTCAGTAACTTCTTTCACATAAGTACCATCAGTATGAAGATCCATGTTTACATAAGCTTTTCTTAAATAAGAATCGCTTGCATCTTCATGTTTTATATGAAACCGCACATAATATTTTCCTGCCATCGAGTCATGATTAGGTACACCAATTAAGTGTGCAGTAGCTGTAGACAATTTAATTAAAAATTTATCATTTATTTTTGAGGAAATATTACTTGGGCCGATAATAAAACAGCCTGTTGATCTATCTCTTATAATTGAATTCATCAACTTGCTTAGTTTATTTTCTGTTAAATCATCTAAACTTTTAGCAATAGTAAATCTTGTGAATGGTTTTAGTTCTAATGCAGTTAAATCAAATTTATTAAATGGAAAAATTAGTTTTTCGATAATTTCATCATTTAATCTAATATTTAAAATTCTTTTTGATTTTTCGTGCTCTTGTACATCTATACCAAATATTTTTTCCATAAGAAATAATAACTTAATTAGTTAATTAATCAATTTTATTTAAAAGTAGCTTGCCATTAGAGCCATACAGACTGCTGAAAAAATTGTTGGATATACATAGTTTCTTTTTGAAACAAAAAATACTCCTAAAGATAATATTACAACAATAAGTCTGATTAGATATCCTGCTTCATTTAAAACTCCTACAGGAAAAATAATTGTTCTTGCTATCAAAGCAGCTAAAGTTGCGTAAGCTAAACAATTAAACCATTTAAAGATTTTTGAGGTTTCTTTTATTCCTTGAGAACTTACAGCTCCAAGAAACCTTGATAAAAAGGTTGCAAGCGAAGTAACCAAAATTGCATAAACCACACTAACTGACATTTATTTCTCCAATTAAATAAGCTGCTGTTCCACCTGCTACACCACCTAATAAAATCGACCACTCTGGAGAAAAAAAATAAAAAAGTGGTCCTAGTATAGCCCCTAGCAAAACTGATAGAGTAATTTGGATTGTTTTAGATGCTCCTACCATCATGCATAAAAAGTAAATAGGATTTAAAATTGCTAAACCCATCATTATTTCTTTATTAAGAAATTCTGAAAAACAAAAACCAATAAGGGTACCTAAAACAGCAACACTCCAAGTGGCACTTCCTATTCCTATCCAATAATCAATTCTATGTTCTTTAGCGATTGATTTGTAATTACTTTTCATAATCAACCAAGCTGAAACAGCTATAAAATGACATGAAAAGTAATATTTCCATTTAGGTTGATTTTTATGCATCATTAATGGGAACAAAGAGACAGCCATTGGATATAAACGAGCATTTACAAACCAAACTGCTAAAAAAATATTTAATAAAGATGCTCCAACCAATAAAGACTCGGCCATTACTAACGAGCCTGGCAATGCATAGGTTAACATTGTTGAAAAAATACTTTCCTGAATATTAAATCCTAAATTTTTAAGAAGTGCGCCAATTGCAATAAAACAGCAGCCTAAAGCAATTGCAGGACTATCGTGTGCTAAAATTGATTTATATCCTTTAAAGAAAATTTTTTTATTAATCATTAACCGCCAAGAAATAGTCTACCAACATCTGGGTTTTGTAATAAGTCATCCCCTTTGCCGGCGATTGCAGTTTGTCCTGATACCAAAACGTATCCTATATCTGCAAACTCTAGACCTTTTTTGGCATTTTGCTCAACTAGAATTATAGTTTTTTTTTCATTCTGTTGAAGATCTCCTAAAATTTCAAAAACCATATCAATATATCTAGGTTCTAAACCAATTGAAGGTTCATCAACTAATAATACAGATGGTTTCATAACTAACGCTCTAGATATTTCTAATAATCTTCTTTCACCACCAGATAACACTTTTGCAGGTTGATTTCTTCTATTTCTTAATCTCTCATATTTTTCTAAAATTCTCTCTGCCTCTTGAAATGATTCTTCTGTTTTATCTTTAATATATCCACCCATTAATAAGTTTTCTTCGACTGTCATGTCTGGAAAAACTGAATTATCTTGTAAAATATATGCAATACCAACTGACTTTAGTTTTTCAGCTGGTGTTAGGTTAGTAATTTCTTTCCCATCTATTTCTATTTGACCTGAAAAAATATTTGTAAAACCATATATTGAATGAAGTATTGTAGATTTGCCTGCTCCATTTGGACCAATTAAACATAGTGATTGTGCTTTATTTACAAATAAATCAAAGTTATGCAAAATTTCCATTTTTCCATAACCAGCACTTAAATTTTTAATTGTTAAATGAATTTCGTCTGGAGATAATTTTTTTAAATCATCAGGTGTTGGAGCTTTACCTAAAACTTCATATTGATTTGACATTATTGAGCTCCTAAATACGCATCGATAACACGCTTATCATTTTTAATTTCATCTGGCGAACCATTGGCTAACATTTTACCATGAGCTAAACAAAAAATATTCTCTGCTAATTGCATTATTACTCTCATGTTGTGCTCAATAACTAATAGAGTAATTCCAAAGTCTTGATTTACTTTTATCAATCTATCTATAATTCCATTGATCAAAGTAGGATTAATTCCTGCAGTTGGTTCATCTAATAAAAGCATTTCTGGCTCATTCATTAAGGCCATAGCAAGCTCAAGTAACTTTTGTTGTCCAAAAGATAAGTCTCCTGCTCTAAGCTTTCTCTTTTGATACAATCCAACAAAATTTAATAAATTTTCTGCTTTTTCAGTTAATTCCTGAGGTATCTTTGAAAATATTTTAAACATACTTTCATCACTTCCTTTGTGGCTGATAAGCATGTTATCGATGCAGTTCAATTTCCCATAAATTCTTGTCTGTTGAAATGTTCTTAATAAACCTAATTTTGCGATAACTGGAACTGGTAATTCAGAAACTTCTTTTCCATTAAATTTAATTGAACCTTGATCGATAGGATAAGTTCCTACAATAGAATTAAACAATGTTGTCTTTCCAGATCCATTTGGACCAATTAATCCTACTATTTTTCCCTTTTCTACAGACATAGAAATATCAACGTTAGCTTTTACTCCTCCAAAAGATTTACTAACGTTGTTTACTTCAAGAATACTCATTTTATTTCTACCTGTGCCTTTCGGTCTGCTTCATCAACTACTTCTCCAAATCGTTCTGGATATTTTTCTCTTAGCCATCCCATAATTCCTTCTGGGAAATAAATTACAATTACAACAATCAAAACTCCCAAAGCAACATATTGCCAACCCAAAAAGAAAGTCCAAAAACCCTCTTTAAATATATGAAATACAGTTGCTCCAATAACTGGTCCCCATAAAGTTCCTTTACCACCTAATATTGCCATTAGAACCATGAATACTCCCATTTCTCTTCCATCGAATGCTACATCTGTTGAGTCGATGTATCCAACTAAGCCACCCATAATACCTCCCGCTAAACCACAGAAAAAAGCAGATATCATCCAACCAATAATTTTATATTTCATGGTCTCTATTCCCATCGCCTCTGCTTTATCCTCGTTGTCTCTAATAGCATTCAAAATTAATTTAAATCTTGTAGAGTAAATTGCTTTGACAGCAAGAAAAGTTAAAATCAAAACTAAGAAACTTAAAAAATAAAAAAATTCACCTCTGGCTTCTAAACTTCCTACATTAGGAAAAGGGGGAGTTGTAAAACCTTGTCCTGCTCCAATAATTTCTATTCCACCAGAAATTTCACCTGCAGCTACACCTAAACCTAAGGTACAAATTGCAAAATAGTGACCTCTTAATCCTAAAATTGCATATCCAATTAAGCCAGCAACAATTGTTGGTACTACGGCAGCAACGACAAGTCCCATAGCCATACCTTGAAAAAATTGAGCTGGAGTATGAACAAATGTTTTTTCACCACCACTTTCGGTCCATTCAGCTAATGGAAAAAACATTCCAACTTGAACCGAGGCGCATAAATACATTCCTAGTCCATAAAATAAAATATTACCAAAAGTATTATATCCCATTTCGCCCCCTTGAATATTCCAAGTGATAGCAAGGACAATCAATATACAAAGAATTGATAATTGAACTTTAAATGCAGGAAATACATAAGGAGCTGCTAGCCCAAAAATTAATATGCCTATATATAAAATTAAATTATTTTTGTTCATATAAGTTATTAATTTTATCCCTGAAATTTTGATCTACTGTAAAATAATGGCCATCTTCATCATGAACACTTGACCCTGATGAATGATATTCGTCTAAATGTTTTTTAAACTTATCTATATCAACTTCAATTGATTTACCTTGATTATCATTAATTTTAACTTTTCTCATTTTAAATACTCTCTTTTTCTAGAAAGTTTAAACCTTCTATAAACAAGGATTAAAACTAATAATAAAAATACTGAACCAATTCTAAATTCTGTACCCAATATATAATCTGCAAACTCCTCAAAAACTCCTAATCCCATTCCCGACATTGCAACACCAGGTAAATTTCCTAATCCTGCAACAATCACGATCATGAAAGATCTAATTGTGTAAGGTAATCCCATATAAGGATGGATAGTAAATGTTATTGAAATTAATGCTCCAGCAACACCACAAAGAGCAGCATTTATTCCAAATGTTGCAGCATAAACTTTTTCTGTATCAACCCCTAAAATCTTTGCAGCTCTTGCATTTTGAGCTGTAGCTCTAATAGCTCGGCCAAGCTTAGATTTTTTCATGTAAATAACTAAACAAATAGCAAACAAAATACTTATAAAAGCTGAAAATATTTTTGAATTAGGCAACACAACGTTGTTATCAAACAACATAGTTGTTCCGTAACCAGAGTTTGCAAGTACAACATCTGCACCGAATGCAAAGTTCATTAATTGCATGAAAAGAATACTTATTCCAAAAGTCGCTAAAATAGAGATAAATAGATCTCTATCTACTACTTTATTAATAACAAGTTTATAAATCGCTATACCAACAAAGTACATTATTACAGGCGCAACAATTACTCCCCATGCTGGATGAATACCGTAGAGATACATAAAGTATGCAATGTATCCACCTAAAATAACAAGGTCTCCTTGTGCAATATTAATAATATTCATTACACCCCATTGAAGTGCCATTCCATATGCAATTAATGCAAACAAAACTCCAAGAAGAATTCCGTCTAAGCAGGCTTGAACAGTTATCATTGGGTATTGAAATACAAGAAAATCCATAAAAAATATTTTTGGTTTATATAAAAAAAAGCCCCCTATGACTAGGGGGCTTTAGTATTTTATTTTATCTTTCCGACCACTTAGGAATTGGATGTATCAACTTAGCTGATGCCCATTTTAATGGAGCAACAACTTTGTTTTCACATTTTCCTGAAGCATCACACATTACTTGGAAAAGTACCATTGGTTTGTCAACGTTCTGACCACCAGGTGCAAATTTAATATTTCCATAGAATGTTTGCATATTCGTAGCTGCAAGAGCATCTCTTACTTTCTTTTGATCAAAAGAATTTGCTCTTTCAAATGCATCTTTGAATACCAATAAAGCAGCTGAAGATTCAGCAGATTGGTAAGGTGGATCATATCCAAACTCTTTCTCAAAGTCTGCAGCATAAGTCATACCATCTTTAAAGAAATCATCTTTATAAGTTAGTGACTTGTGCCATTGAGAAGCACAAAGTGCATACTGTGAATTTTTACCATGCTGTTTAGAAAGCTTAGCAGCATCACAGTGAGTCATAGCTAACATTGGAACATCAACTTTCATTTCAGCAATTTGTCTGATCGCAGTTAATGCACCTTTTGTGTGACCTGATACAACAAGCACATCTGGTTTCATCTGTTTTACTTTAACCAATGTAGCGGCCATATCGTTAAGCTCTTTAGGCAATTTATCGTCGATTATGATTTTAGAACCAGTTCTTTCTGCAGCATCTAAAATACCTAATCTAACGTCCTGTGAGAATGCATCTTGTTCAAACGCTTGTGCAATTCTTACTGGTTTTCCACCATTTAACTCAACTGCTGTTTCGATAGCAACATCAAGATATAAGTTAGCTGGAGCTAATACAGCAAATAGATATTTGTAACCTTTAGTAAACAAAGATCTAGATGCACCATTTGCTTCAACCATTGGAACACCATATTTTTCAGTCACTGGCGCAATCGCTTTAGTTAAACCAGAACTGTAAGGGCCAAGCATAAACTCAACACCATCTTGTGAAATTAATCTTTCTGCAAGCTGTGCAGCTCTCTTAGGGTTTGATTCATCATCGTAATAAATAATATCAAACTTATAAGTCTTTCCACCAACTTTAACACCACCCATGCTGTTAATTCTGTCAACGGCCATGTTATAACCATTTTGAGTATGAACACCATTTGATGAGTATTTACCAGTTAAGGAAATCGCAGCACCTAAAATAATTTTGTCACCAACAACTTTTGCAAATGATGCAACTGAAGTTGAAAATAAAATTACTAATGCAGAAACAAAACTTAAAATTATTTTATTTAATCTCATTTTATTTCCTCTTTAATTAATTAATTATGTATTGATTAAATAAAGAAATTTTATTTTATGCAAGTGGCAATAAAGGCTAAATCGAATTAATATTGTTGAGTTACAACAATTATTGCGGCAATAATTACTAAAACACTCGCAGAAATTGTATTAATTGTTTTTGGATTAGCAGTGATCCACTTAATTAATTTCTGTGCAAGCATTGCATAACCAATCAAAGATAAAAAATCTAAAACGATGTATGTTGTAATTAAAATTACAAATTGAACTAATAAATTAGAATTAAAGTCAATAAATTGAGGAAAGATAAAGGGAAAAAACATCCAAGCCTTAGGACTTGTGCCGGCAACTAAAAAACCATCTCTAAAAAAAGATAAGTTACTTTTTTCTATTTCTCCTTCGCTTGAAATACTTTTTGGTCGAGATTTATAAATATCATAAGCTAAATATAATAAATAAACTATTCCGATCCATTTAAACGCATTAAGTATCATTGAGTTCTCTGAGAAAAAAGATCCGATGACAAAAATAACTAAAGTTGCTTGAATCAAATTTGCTGTTACATCCCCTAAAGCAGACCATATACATTTTCCAACTCCATAATTCATTGAATAAGAGATAATTACAATCCTGGGAGTTCCGGGTGTAATAAATAAAAAAATAATTATCTGTAAATAAAGTATAAAATCTAGGGGGAGCATACAAAAAGATAGTCCTTAAAAACCGGGAGCTAAAGATGGCTAAGAAGGACTATCAAATACATAATATCAGAGGCTAAAAAAAATGCATTAAATATTTTTTTCAAATATAAAGGATTTATGAAAAAAAAAGGTCACAGGCCAATTACCAGAGTCAAAAATCCTGAGCCCAAAATGGACGATCCGGATTGGATCATTTGGGCAGCCTGGGCTGATAGGATCACTTTCGAGGAAATTGAAAAAAAAACAGGGAAGAAAGAATCTGATGTAATTAAAATTATGCGAAGATCTCTAAAACCATCCTCTTTCAGGTTATGGAGAAAAAGAGTAAACCAAAAAAGTATAAAACATCGAAAAAAATTTGAATATTCTAGAAAAGAAATAGCTAGTAAAATTAAAAAAGGTGACTATCTATAGTTCATGAAAAAAATTACCATGTATACAGGTCCACTATGTAATTATTGTGAAGCTGCAAAAAGATTATTAGCTAGAAATAATGCGCCATATAATGAAATTGATATTTCAAAAGTTGATGGAGCAATGGATGAAATGATTAAAAAAGCTAATGGGAAAAGAACTATTCCACAAATTTTTTTTGATGACCAACATATTGGTGGTTATGATGAAGTAAGAGCATTAGAAAAAGAAAATAAACTTCAAGATCTTTTAAATAATTAATTCCATTCTTCTAAAGCTAATTGTTTCTTAGCTAAAGAGCTTAAATCTTTTAATTTAACTCTATCTTTATATTTAATTTCATAATCTTCAGACGCAAAATCTGGTGGGCTCTTTCCTTCTAAAAATTTTTTTGATTGTTTTATCGTATAATCTAGATTTTTTTTACAATAAGGTGTTGCACCAACGTAAACAACATTTGAATAATTTTTTCCTGAATGCTTGTCTTCAACGGCATGAACAACATCTGGATGCCACCAAACAGTGTCACCTGGCTTCATTTTTGGAATTGAAACTAAACCTTTTAATAGTAATGAATGATAATCTTTATTTACTGATAAAGCTCTACCAAGTTTTGATCCGCACAATTCATTTTCTTCAACATCATCTAGTAATGCTCTGGTTAAAACATAAGCAATTCCTTTAGCAATAGGTATTAATTGTAAAGTTCCGTCACTTGGTCCTTGCTCTGTTAAAGCGGTCCATCCTTGAAATGTTCTAAATACATGTGCAACTGCAGGGGACTCAAATTCTATTGTTCTATCTCTATACTTTGCTTCAAATGGATTATATTTTTCAAAGTTGTCAGAAAAAATATCTCTATAAATTTTTTGATAATGACTGTCAGTCCATCTTTCAATAGATCCAGCATCGCAATGAGGAGAAAGTCCCAAGGTATCATCACCTGGCTCTCTTCTTCTTACTCTATCTGCATAAGACAATTCTTTATTTGGATCAAAAACTTTATATTCTGAGTTTTCAAATAACCAAAGATTATTAAGCCATTTTTTTACTTTAGCCATTTGCTCTGAGTGTCTTATTTCTATTTGTGCTTTAGACCAATAAAGACCATATATTTGAGGTTTACCTGATTTAAGTTCACTAAAATATTTATCTAGATCAGCTTTCTTCTTTTGATCTTCATAATAATTATTTTCGTCAATATACTTCTCTAATTGAAAGTTTAAATTTTCAATGAATTTGTCGTCAAAAACATCTCGGATTATTACACAACCTCTTTTTTTTATATCTTCTATTACCTTTGTTTTTTTTTGATCTATCTCATTAATACTAATTTCTGGAATTATAGATTTATTGTTTTTTTTGAGATTTAATATTTCTTGTATTTCATTTTCTATGAACTTTTCAATTTTAGCAAAATTTTCTTTATAATTTTTTGAGAGATTTTTGAGCTCTTCTTTAACTTTCTCAATATCGATATTTTCAAACATTAAATTTAGCTCTTAGGTTTAAAAACTAAACATACCCCATTGTTACAAAATCGTTTTCCTGTAGGCTCAGGTCCATCATCAAATATATGTCCATGATGGCCTCCACATTTTTTACAATGATATTCGGTTCTTGCGTAACCTATGTGGTGATCTGTTTTAGTTTCAAATACGTCAGGCAAAGATTCATAAAAAGAAGGCCAGCCTGATCCACTCTCATATTTTGTTTTTGAATCAAATAATTTTTCACCGCAGTTTGCACAATGAAAACTTCCTTCCCTTTTTTCATGGTTAAGTTCACTTGATCCAGCACGTTCAGTACCTTCCTCAAATAAAATTAATTTTTGCTCAGCAGTTAAATTGGGATTTATTTTTTTCGTCATGATCCTATATATTTAGCACAAGTTTGATGTAACATTGAATGTAATTCAACAAGTTTATTAAAATCCTTGTTGTAACCACCACCCAAAACTCCACAAAATGGTATCCGTTTAGAAAAAAAGTTTTCTACCACAAGCTCATCTCTAAGTTTTATTCCCTCGTCAGAGATTTTTAATTTACCCAATCTATCATTAAAATGAATATCAACACCTGCTATATAAAAAATAAAATCAAAATTTTCTTGATTTAGCTCTTTTAAATAATGTTTAAGTGTTTTGATATAAGCGTCATCCTCTAAGTTATCCTCAAGTTCTACATCTAAATCACTATTTGATTTTTTAGCAGGATAATTAGTTTTGGAATGCATGCTGAATGTAAAAACACTTCTGTTGTCTCTAAAGATTTCTGAATTGCCATTACCTTGGTGAACATCTAGATCAACAATCAAAATTCTATTTGCTAGACCTCTATTAAGTAAATAATGTGCTGCAACTGCTACGTCATTAAATACACAATAACCTGCACCTCCGTCATAACTTGCGTGGTGACTACCTCCTGCTGTGTTGCATGAAATACCATAATTTATTGCAAGTTTAGATGCGAGAACAGTTCCTCCTGTAGCAACTAAGGATCTTTGCACAACACTATCTACAAGTGGAAATCCAATTTTTTTTACTCCTTCTTTGCTTAAAGTTTTATTTTTAATATCCAATATATAATTTTTTGAATGTGCGTAGCTTAATGTTTCAAATGAACAGGCTGAAGGTTTATGAAATTTACTTACTATTTTGTTTTGAGTTAAGTAGTTTGCTAACTCTCCAAATTTATTAATTGGAAATTTATGATCATCGCCAATTTTGGCAAAATAATCCTCATGATTAACAACAGGGAGATCCATTTTTACTCTAGAACTCTGATAGGCTTTCCATTTACACAAGCCTCTAGTCCTTCAATCATTTGGTTATAAAAAATGCTATAATTTTCAGCTGTTACATAGCCTATGTGAGGAGTAAGCAAGGCGTTTGGTAAAAATCTAAGTTTGTTATTCTCTGGTAGTGGCTCTTTGTCATAAACATCTATTCCAGCTCCTGCAATTACATTTGTTGACAATGCAATAATTAAATCATCCTCATTAACAATAGGTCCACGAGATGTGTTTATCAAAAATGCTGTTTTTTTCATTTTATCAAATTCTTTTATGGTAATACAGTCTTTGTATCTTTCACCTCCTTGAACATGAATTGAGAGCACATCTGAATTTGTAATTAAGTCATCTTTACTACAAGGGAGCACATCTAATTCTTTGCACTTATCTAAGCTTAAGTTTTCACTCCAGGCCATTACTTGCATTCCAAATGCTTTTCCAATTTTTGCAACTTCTGTACCTACTCTACCTAGACCAATTAAACCTAAGATTTTTCCTTTCAATTCTACTCCAATTGTAGTTTGCCAATACCCTTGATACATATTGTCAAACTCTTCTTTAAAATTTCTAGCTAAACCAAGAATTAGTGCCCATGTTAATTCAGGTGTTGGGTTTAAATTTATATCTGTACCACAAACAATAATTTTTCTTTTCTTTGCAGCCTCTAAATCAATAGATTTGTTTCGTAATCCACTTGTTATAACAAATTTTAATTCATTTAAATTATCAATTAAATTTTTTGTAATTGGAGTTCTTTCTCTCATTATTAATAAAGCTTCAAAATCAGCTAACTGATCAATTGCATCAGCCTCGTCTAAAAAAGGTTCACTAAAAATCTTAAACTCATATTTCCCAGATAATTTTTCTAAATCTACAAACTGTTGAGCAACGTTTTGGTAATCATCTAATATAGCAACTTTAAGCATTTTTAACTTTCTTATTTGATAACAATATTCCTGTAATAATAAAACAAGCGCCTAAAATATGATAAAACATAAATTTTTCACTAAAAAAAATCATTGCCATAATTGCGCTTAATATTGGCATTAAGTGTAAAAAAACACCAGAGCGATTAGCGCCAATCATGGATATTCCTTTTATCCATAAAAGAAAAGATGCCAAACCTGGAAACAAAACTACGTAGGATAAAATTAAAATAAAAGGTAGTTCTAAATTAATTCTAAAGCCAATTTGATATTCAATAAAATAAACTGGTATTAAAAATACTAAACCAAAAGTAATTACTACTTGAAGTAATGATATTTGAGATAACTCATATTGTTTTCCCTTTAATAAAGTTGAATATAATGCCCATGAAAACATTGCTATAACCATGGTTATGTCCCCTTTATTAAAATCTAAATTTTTTAATATCTCTATATTTGCTTTTGTTATAATCATGATCACACCTGCAAAAGAAAATACTACCCCTATAATTTGAAAAATATTTGTCTTTTCAATTTTTAAAATTGAAGAAAACAACATGATCATCACAGGTATCGTTGAAATCATTAAAACTCCACTAATCACCTGAGTAAAATTTAATGAATAATAAACAATTGAATTAAATACCGTTATACTAGTAACTCCCAAAACAATAAAAAGTTTATAGTTTTTAATTATATAATTTCTTTTCTCTAATATTTCAGGAATTGTAAAAGGTGCTAAAATTAACCAAGCAAAAAGCCATCGATAAAAATTTAATGAAAAAGGAGGAACTTCATAAAAACTTGCAAGTTTACCTACAACAAAATTTCCTGCCCAAAAAGTTACTGTTAAAAATAGATATAAATAAGCTAAAAAATTGTTATCTTTAGTCACTTAACTAAATCTAAGCGAACTATAAGGTTTTAAATCTAAATTTGTATTTTCGTTCGCTATCATCCCCGAAACAATCTTTCCAGAAATTGGACCTAAAGTCCATCCTAAATGATGATGCCCAAAACAATAATAAATATTTTTGTAATTTTTTGATGGCCCCATAACAGGTAAAAAATCTGGTAAAGTTGGTCTAAATCCTAACCATTCATCCTCATGCTCAGGTAAATCACCAAGCATATATTTTGCATTATTTATCAAATTTTTAACTCTTGATTTAGATAATGGATTATCTAATCCACCAAATTCTACAGTTCCAACAACTCTTAAACCTTGTTCCATCGGTGTAATTCCAAACCCACGGTTGGAAAATATTACAGGTCTGCTTAATAAATGGTCACAATTTTTAAAATGAACATGATATCCACGCTCTGTATCTAAAGGTATTTTTTCACCAAGATTATCTGTTAATTTTTTTGAAAAAGCACCACACGCTATTACTGCTTTATCAAAAACATAACTTTGAGTTTCAGTTTTAAAAACTGGTTTTTCTTCATCAAAACTAATATCTTTAATATTTACTTTATTAAATTTTCCACCCTTTTTTAAAAATAAATCAAATAGTTTTAAAAGAATTCTTTTCGGATTTCTTGCATGTCTTGCATAAGGATAATAAACGCCAGCATGGTAAAATGGTTTAATATGTGGTTCAAGATCGTGTATTTCAGCTTTGGTAACTAATTGTTGTTCAACTCCTAATTCATCTCTAACTTTAATTTCTAATTCTCTACTTTTTAAATCTTTATCGTTCCATATATAAAGAATTCCTTTGTTTTCAACCAAACCTTCCAAGTCTACCTCCTCAAATAATTCATCATATGCAGGTAAAGCTAGATCTAAAATTTGATGCATATTTTTAGCAGTATGCATCATCTTAGTTTTAGTTGTATTCATTATAAATTTTATAAACCAAGGAATCATTTTGGGAACATAATTCCATTTTAAAGCAAGTGGACCTGAAGAACTGAGTAACATAGCTGGGACATCTGCTAGAACATCAGTTCTGTTTAAAGAAAGAGATGCGTATGGTGAAAAGTGACCTGCATTACCATAAGAGGCGGCTTGACTACCTGGGTTATCTCTATCAAAGATAGTTACATCGAAACCTTTTTTTTGAAGAAACAAAGCATTAGACACACCTTGAATTCCTGCTCCAACTATTCCTACCGTAGTATTTTTATTCATAAGTTTGTTATACAATTAAAAATTAAATTAAGAGAGTGACAAATTATGCAATCATTTGTTTATGATTAATTTTTGCACTCAATACTATACCAAATCCAATCATAGTGGCTAACATTGAAGAACCTCCATACGACATGATTGGCAATGGAGAACCAACTATAGGTAGCAGACCCAAAACCATAGATAAATTTACTACAATATAAATAAAAATTGCAAAAGCATAACCAAAACAAAAAAGTCTAGCAAAATTGCTTCTCGAAATTGCACCTATTCTTACAATTCTAAAAATTATTATTGAGTATAATATCAAAAGACCAACTGAGCCTATAAAACCAAACTCTTCTGAAAATAAAGTGAATATAAAATCTGTATGTTTTTCAGGTAAAAAATCTAAGTAGCTCTGAGTTCCTTTTAAAAAACCTTTTCCGTTAAGGCCTCCTGAGCCAATAGCTATTTTTGACTGTATAATTTGATATCCAGCACCCAAAGGATCTCTATCTGGATCTAAAAAAGTTAATATTCTTAATTTTTGATATGGTTTAAGAAATGAGATTATAAATGGAAGCGAAATTAAGAAAGTAATAAATGAGTATATAAAATATTTGATTTTCATACCTCCTAACCACAATATAATTAATCCACTCAAAGCAATTAATATAGATGTACCAAGATCAGGTTGAGAAATTACAAAAATTATTGGAATTATTATAATCGATAAAACAATAGTTATACTAGTAAATGAATTAACATTTTCTATTTTTATTCTATGAAAGTATTTTGCAAGACACATTATGATTGCTATTTTCATAAGTTCCGAAGGTTGCAGAACAAATAAATAGAGATCCATCCATCTTTGTGAACCAGAGGACTTTATTCCAAAAAATGAAACATAAATTAATAAAAGTATTATTATAAAGTAGATTATATAAGAAAAGTTATGCCAAAATTTTATGTTAAAGAAAGCCACAAAAATCATTAAAGGGAAAAAAACTGCAAGTTTTACAAAATGATTTTTTGTATGAAAAAGTACTTCACCACCATCTGTAGAATACATAACAAAAATACTTAATACAGAAAGAAGGATGACAGAAATCAACAGTATATAATCTAAGTTTTTTATTTTTTGAAATAATGTAATCTCATTACTCAATCTATCGTGCTGAAACATTTAAACGGTAATCCTCTCAAAATTTGATTGTTTATTTCTTAAATCGTGTCTGTCGATGATTAATTTAAATAATTCTTTTGCAATTGGTGCTGCCGCCTTACTTCCTGAGCCACCATGCTCAACAATTATACTAAGTGCATATCTTGGGTTAACATATGGGCCATAAGCGACATACAAAGCGTGATCTCTATCTTTGTATGGTATTTGCTCTAATTCTAAATCTAATTCCCTCTCTCTTTTACTAATTCTCTTAACCTGGGCTGTTCCAGTTTTTCCTGCAAATTGATATTTAGGGTCATCAATTCTTGATTTATAAGAAGTTCCAAATCTTTCATTGGTCGAAGCAAACATTGCTTCTTGAATAATCTTAATATTTCTTTGGTTTTTAAATAACTTTTTGTCTAACAATTCCTCAGAATCGGTATCAAATAATAACCCGCTTTCCATTGATTGTTTTGCATCTTCGTAAGAAATTGGATTACTATCGACAATTATTTTTGGTTTTACAGCAAAGCCTCCATTTGCAATTTGTGCAGTCATCATACAAAGTTGTAGAGGAGTTGATTGTATATAGCCTTGTCCAATACCTGTTATTAAGGTCTCTCCTAATACCCAGCCTTTACCAAGATTATTTTTTTTCCATTTTGTATTTGGAAATAATCCTTTTTTTTCATTATCAAAATAATCACCGAGAACTTTTTTACCTAAGCCAAACTTTTCAGCTGTAATGTTTAATCTATCAACACCTAATAACCTGGCAACCTCATAAAAATATGTATCACAAGATTGTTTCATTGCATTTTTCAAACTAACCCAGCCATGTCCCTTTTCCTTCCAACAGTGAAATGTTTGACCATATAACTCCATTTTTCCTGTGCATTTAACTTTAAACTTTGTATCTATTACTTTGTTTTCTAGAGCTGAAAGCGCAACGATAGGTTTTATTGTTGAACCTGGTGAGTATAGACCCGAAAGAGTTTTGTTTATTAGTGGTTTTAATGGATTGTTTCTAATTAATTGCCACTCATCTTGACTTATTCCAAATAAAAATAAATTTGGATTATAAGATGGAGACGAATACATTGCTATTATATCTCCAGTATAGATATCCATTACACTTATAGATCCTGCTTTTTCATTTAACAATTTCCCACAAGCTTTTTGTATTTCAGTGTCTACAGTTAAACGTATTTTTGATCCTTGCTCACCTTTTTGATGCTCGAGTTGATTAATTCTTTTACCATAAGCATTTACTTCATATCTTTGAATAGCATTTGTACCAATTAAATGATTTTCAAGCCTTTTCTCTAAGCCCAGTTTTCCAATTTTCATTCCTGGTACAAATCTTTCTTGGATAATTTCATTTTCCAAAATTTCTTGTTCATTTGGTTGACTCACATATCCAAGAACATGTGTGTATACATCATTAAATGGATAGTTTCTGGAGATTGTCATTACTGGTTTAACACCAACAAGATCGTATAAATAATTATTAATTTTTACAAATTGACTCCAGCTTAAATTTTCAGAAACAATAATACTATCCCACGGTTTTAGCTCTACTTTTAATTTATTTATTTTTGCAATTCTTTTTTCACTTAGATTTAAAAGATTTTTCAATCTAACTAGTAAATAATTAAAATTCTCAACTTGCTCTGGAATTATATGCAATTGATAAACTTTTAAATTTCCTGCAATTACATTTCCAAAATAATCAACAATATTTCCCCTTGTAGGTGGGAGTTTCCATTCTCTAATTCTATTCTTGTCTGAAAGAGTAAGATATTTTTTATTTTCGTTTATTTGAAGAGAAAACAAACGAGCAACGATACCAACAAAAACTACTATTTTTGCTGCTCCAATTATGAACATCCTTCTATTAATTACATCTGTTTTTCTTATTCCTGAATTAGATTTAATCATTTGATTGATATGAAATTCTTTCGTTTAAAAAATTAAAAAATAAAAAAAATATTGGATAAAATAAAAAAGTAAAACCAGAGTTAATCAAATAATTTGTGTAATCAACTTTAATTAAAAAGACTAAATCCAAAATAATTACTTGAATTGAATTTATTAATAAAATTGTGAATAATAATGAAATCCAGTCTTTCATAAAGTTTGGGGTTAAAGTAATATTTCTTATGTAAGCTGTTACTGAGCAAAGAATTAGGTAACAAAAACTACTAATTCCTATTGGTATACCTATTACAACATCATTAATTATTCCTGCAAAGAAAATTGCTAGATAACCTAATTGATCAGGATTTCTTAAAGTCCAAAAGAAAATTAATAGATGAACAAAATTAAAAGAAAAATAATCAAGTTTTAAGTAATTAAAATCAAATTCATTTAATACAGAAAAAAATAACATTATAAATGGCACGTAGGATAAGAATATTTTTAAAAAAGGACTTTTATTAAGTGATGACATTATTCTTCTCCACCTATTTTATAAGAAACTATTTTTACATAATTGAGTTGTGTAAAATCAGAAAAAAAATTAATTTTTCCTTCTAATATGTTATTGATTTTTCCAATTGGTATACCAGGTTTGAATAAGCCACCAAGACCTGAGGTGTAAGCAAAAATTTCTTTATTTTTAAAATCTTCTCTAAATTCTTCTTGAGTATGTTCGATTTTTCCAAATTCACTTCCTGTACCAGAAATTACAGCTTGTATGTCATCTGGCTCTAGAACAGATGGTATTTTACTATTAAGGTCAGACAATAGTAATGCCCTTGAATTAGTATAATTTACTTCAATTATCTGGCCAACTAAGTAAACATCATCAATAACTGCCATTCCAATTTTTACTTTATCTTTTGTGCCTTTATTTAATACTACTGATTTTAAATATGGGCTGTCTTTATCAATTAAAACTCTGGCAAAAATTTCTTGTGAATTTATACTTTCATCAAGTAACTCTCTAAGCTTTTTATTTTCTGCAGTTAAAAACTCATTTTGTAATTTAAGTTGATCAGATTTTTCTATTTTAATTAAATCTTTCTGATGACTTTCATATAAGGCCATATGTGATTTAAATTTTGAAGATATTTCTTTTAATTTATTTTCTGGGATTGATGCAATATGAGATGATCTATAAATTACTTCATTAATTCCTAATTTAACAAATTGAATTGCTTTAAAATTAAAATTACTTAGAACAATTACAAAAGTTGATAAAACAATTAAAGTTAGTAATGAAAATTTTTGTTTATCTTTTTTTTTTAGAAAAGCTGACCTAATGGCAATTACAAAATCATCTCTGCCGGTAGCCATTTTTCTTAATATTCAGATAACATAGTAGAAAAAGTTTCTTCTTGATCCAAAGCTTTACCTGTACCAACAGCTACACAAGATAATGGATCATCTGCTATATGAACTGGTAAACCTGTTTCTTTAGAAAACCTTTTATCGATATTTTTTAACAAAGCACCACCACCTGTTAAAGTTAAACCCATATCAACTAAATCAGCTGACAATTCAGGAGGAGTATTTTCTAAGGCATCTTTAATTGCACCAACCATTTGTTTCATAATATCGTTTAGAGCTTCTGCGGTATCTTCCTCTGTAATATTAACTTCCTTTGGTGTACCTGATCTTAAATCTCTTCCTTTAACTGGGTAAGTATTTGTCCCAGTTGGAACAGCTGTTCCCATTTCTTTTTTTATTTTTTCAGCAGTAGTATCACCAATTAATAAATTATATTCTTTTCTCATATAATCTACTATCGCAGTATCCATTGAGTCACCTGCAACTCTTAAAGATTTAGAGTAAACTAATCCACCTAAAGACATTACTGCGATTTCACTTGTACCCCCACCAATATCTACAATCATCGAGCCGGTTGCTTCAGAAATTGGTAAATTTGCTCCAATAGCTGCTGCAATCGGTTCCTCAATTAATTGAACTCTTCTTGCGCCTGCTGCTAGAGCACTATCTTGAATTGCTTTTCTTTCAACTGGTGTTGAACCAGTTGGTACACAAATTAAAATTCTAGGGTTAGCAAATGTACTTCCTTTATGAACTTTTTTAATAAAATGTTTAATCATTTCTTCAGTGACTATAAAATCTGCGATAACACCATCTCTTAAAGGTCTAATTGCACTTATGTTGCCAGGAGTTCTTCCAAGCATTGTTTTCGCTTCATCTCCAACAGCTAATACATTTTTCTTTCCACCTTGATCAACTATCGCAACAACTGAAGGTTCATTAAGAACTACACCTTGACCCTTTAAAACTACAAGTGTATTTGCTGTTCCAAGATCAATTGCCATATCTTGGCTCCATATTTTTTTAACACTACTAAATAACCCCATTATATCCCTCTAACTTTCTGGCTTTCTTGCTCCATAGGAGCTGTTTTATCTCGTTTGATTATCATTTTATTTAATGCATTTATGTAAGCATTTGCTGATGCAACCAAAGTATCTGTATCAGCTGCTTGACCCACGGTTGTTTTGCCTTTCTCCTCAATTTTAACACTTACTGTTGCTTGTGCGTCTGTTCCTTCTGTAACTGCATGAACTTGATAAAGCTGTAAGTTAACATCGTGAGGATATAAAGTTTTAATACACTTGAATATTGCATCCACTGGACCATCTCCAGTTTCTGTTGCATTTTTAACATCACCGTAAACATCCAAAGTCATTTCCGCTTTTTGTGGTTCTCCTGTTCCAGCAAAAACTTTTAAAGATTTTAGAGTAATTGCATTCATTTTATTGTCTACAATTAAACTATCATCTACTAAGGCAATAATATCTTCATCGTATACATGTTTTTTCTTATCTGCCAAGACTTTGAATTTTGCAAATGCATTTCCTACTACATCGTCAGTTAAATCTGGATAGCCTAAGCTGTTTAACTTATCTTTAAATGCATGACGTCCAGAATGTTTTCCCATCACTAATGATGTTTGCTTAACCCCTACACTTTCAGGTGTCATTATTTCGTAAGTTTGTCTATTTTTTAACATTCCATCCTGATGAATTCCTGCTTCATGAGCAAAAGCATTTTTTCCTACAATAGCTTTATTATATTGAACAGGAAATCCTGTTGCGTTTGAAACAATTTTTGAAGCTTTGCTTAAAAGTGTCGTGTTGATTCCAGTTTCATATGGCATTAAATCAGGTCTAGTTTTAATTGCCATAACAACTTCCTCAAGAGCAGCATTTCCCGCTCTTTCTCCTAATCCATTTATTGTACATTCAATTTGTCTTGCTCCAGCTTGAACTCCAGCTAATGAGTTAGCTACCGCTAAACCTAAATCATTATGACAATGAGTTGATAAAATTGCTTTATCAATATTTGGAACTTTATTTAATAAAGTTTCTATAATTGTAGTAAATTCAGATGGTATTGTGTAACCAACTGTATCAGGAATATTAATTGTTGTAGCTCCATTTTTAATTGCAAGCTCTACAGTCTTACACATGTAATCCATATCGGTTCTTGTTCCATCTTCACATGACCATTCAACGTCATCAGTAAACTTTCTTGCGTAAGCAACATGTTTTCCGATTGATTCATAAACATCTTCTGGAGACATATTTAATTTATGCTTCATGTGTAAAGGGCTTGTGGAAATAAATGTATGTATTCTAAATCTTGGTGCATGTTTTAGAGCTTCATAAGCTCTATCAATATCTTTTACCGAGTGTCTTGAAAGTCCTGCAGGGATAGAGTTTTTTAAAATTTTACTTACTTCTGAAACAGCTTCAAAATCCCCTGGTGAAGCTATAGGAAAACCTGCTTCAATTATATCTATACCTAACTCATCAAACACTCTAGCGATTTGAATTTTTTCTTCTAAACTCATAGACGCACCTGGCGATTGCTCACCATCACGCATAGTAGTATCAAATATAAAGACTTTATCTTTATTGCTCATAACTAAAATTTTTAGAAAATCTATAATACAATCTATGAGAGAGATTGCAAAATAATTAGTTAAATAATCACTTTTAATAGACCAATTTAGGCTTATGAAAAATTAATTATAAATAGACTCGATTTTAGGCATTAACCTTAAAAGTTCTCTTGTGTATTCATGGCCGGGTTTTAAAAATAAATCCTCAGTGTTTGAAACCTCACACAATTTGCCATCTTTTAAGACTCCAATTCTATCGCACATTTGTCTAACAACTGGTAGGTCATGACTAATAAACAAAATTGTTAAATTTAATTGTTCTTGTAGATCTTTAAGTAAATTTAATATTTGAGCTTGGATACTTACATCTAAAGCAGAGGTAGGTTCGTCGCAAACCAAAAGTCTTGGTTGTGTAGCAAGCGCTCTTGCAATTGATATTCTCTGTCTCTGTCCTCCTGAAAATTCATGTGGATATCGATCTGCAGATTTTTGAGTTAATTCTACAGACTCCAGTAAATCATTAATATAATTATTTAAATCTAGAGAAGATATAGATGGATTGTGAAGTGTGATTGGTTCTGCAATTATATCTTTTACTTTTAATCTTCCATTTAGTGAAGAATAAGGATCTTGAAATATCATTTGAATTTGTTTTCTAAATTTCATTAATTCAGATCTTTGTTTTATTTTTGTAATACAAACTTTGTCAAAAAAGATATCTCCAGAAGTAGGTTTAAATAAATTTACGATCATTTTAGCAATTGTGGATTTTCCACTTCCACTTTCTCCTACTAAACCAAAAGACTCACCTTCTTTTATTTCAAAAGAAACATCATTAACAGCCATCACTGAATTCTTAGAACTTTCTGTAAAAAAATTATCATCAAAACTTTTACTCAAATTTTTTATCTGTACTAAATCTTGATCTATTATTTCTTTTTTTGTCCATCTATTTAATATTTTGATATTATTTTCTTTTTTGTCACTATTTTCTTTTTCAACTATTACAAATCTTGAAATTTTTTTGTTAGTTGGTGGAACTGAACTCACTAAACTTTTAGTATAATTTTCTTGTGGTTTAGTTAATATTTTTTTGGTTTCACCAATTTCAACCAAATTACCACTTTTCATAACTGCTACACGATCTGCTGTCTCAGCTATAACCCCCATGTCATGAGTAATTAAGATGACCGCAAGGTTTCTTTGTTTTGTTAATTTTTTAATTAGTTCTAAAATCTGAGATTGAATTGATACATCTAATGCTGTTGTCGGTTCATCTGCAATTAACAACTCTGGCTCGCAACATAAAGCTAGAGAAATTACTACTCGCTGTCTCATTCCGCCTGAAAATTGATGAGGATAATTATCAAATCTTACCTCTGCATCTTTTATGCCAACCTCTTTCAATAGATTTATAGATTTATTTTTTGCTTCCTCTTTACTTAGTTTAAGATGAGTTTGAATTGTTTCAATTAACTGTTCACCCACAGTAAGAATTGGGTTAAGTGAAGTTTGAGGATCTTGAAATATCAATCCAATTTTATTTCCTCTATATTTAACAATACTTTCAGAATTTTCATGAATATTAAGATCACCCAAAATAACTGAGCCACTAGATACCTTACCTGGTTCATCAATTAAATTTATTATAGCATTTCCTACTGTACTTTTTCCTGATCCAGATTCTCCAACTAATCCTAAAATTTCTCCTTTGTTAACCTCAATATTTACGTTCTTAGCAGCGTAAACTGTTTCTTTTCTCATTTGATAATCGACACTAAGATTATTTATTTTTAAAAATGTCATTTTTTTAATTTTGGATTTAAAGTATCTCTCATCCAATCCCCTAATAAATTTATTGAAAATGCTAAAATAACCAAGAAAATTGCTGGAAAAAAAGTAATCCACCATTCTCCTGAAAATAAAAAATCATTACCAAGTCGTATCAATGTCCCTAAAGAAGGTGTAGTAGGAGGCACACCAACTCCTAAAAAACTTAAAGTAGACTCGGCTAAAATAGCAAGAGCTAAACCAATAGTTCCAATTACTAATACTGGTCTTAAAATATTTGGTAAAATATGTTTAAACATAATAATTATATTTGAAACCCCGATTATTGTTGATGCTGAAACATAATCTTTATTTTTTTCCACCAAAGTTGCAGCTCTAGAAACTCTTGCAAATTGTGGCCACTCTGAAATTCCAATAGCAAATATTAAAACATAAATTGCCATTTCATCATGCATTTCTCTCGAGATTAATCCTCTTGCTATACCATCAACCAGTAATGCCATCAAAATACTTGGTACTGTTAACTGAACATCGGTTAACCTCATTACTATCATTTCATATTTTCCCCCAAAAAATCCAGCAGTTAATCCCAATCCAACTCCAAGGATTAAACTAAAAATTATCGCAGAAAAACCTACAATTAAAGAAATCCTACATCCATACAAAATTGTCGATAGCATATCTCTTCCTTGTCCATCAGTGCCTAAAATAAATTTAGCAAGACCATCTTCTGTCCATGATGGTGGTGTAAAAGCATCCATCAGCGAGAGAGAGGATGGGTCAAAAGGATTGTAAGGTGTTATCAGTTCAACAAAGAAAGAGCAGAAAAAAATTATAAACAAAATAGTAGATGATACAATTGCAGTAGGAGATTTAACAAAGCTATGATAAATATCACTATCTTTTATTCTTTCCCAAGTACTTAAAGTTTTGTTATCCACTTGCAGCATCTCCTTTAACTCTTATTCTTGGATCAATTAAATAATAAAGAATATCAACTACAAAATTTATCATGACGAAAACAAAAGCTATAAAAACTAAATAAGCTGACATGATTGGGATATCGACGAATTGTACAGCTTGAATAAATAAGAAGCCCATGCCAGGCCATTGAAAAACAGTTTCAGTAATAATTGAAAACGCAATTAGAGTTCCAATATTTATTCCTGCGATAGTTATTACTGGTATCAATCCATTTTTTAATGCATGTTTGTATTTAATACTATTTTCACTAATACCTCGAGCACGCGCAAATTTAATATAATCTGTTTGTAATATTTCCATCATCTCTGCTCGGACAAGTCTGATGATATAAGTCATTTGGAAAAGGCTTAATGTTACTGAAGGAAGTATAATTGCTTTAAGTCCTGAAACCGTTAAAAAACCTGTAGTCCAAAAACCTAAATCAACAACTTCTCCTCTTCCAAAAGAAGGTAATATTCCTAAGATTACCGCAAACAGATATATAAATAATATACCAATTACAAATGTGGGGAGTGAAACCCCCAACAAAGAAATGGCTAAAACAAAATCACTTAAAAAACCTTTTCGATTTATACCTGTATAGACTCCCAATAATGTACCAGTTACAAGTGCAATTAGTGCTGATATAACCACAAGTTCAATAGTTGCAGGCAATCTTTCAGCTATTAATTCTGAAACAGGTCTTCTTAATTGATATGAAATTCCAAACTCACCCTTAGAAGCATTAACTATAAATCTTGAAAACTGTACATGAATTGGATCCATTAAACCAAGTGTTTCTCTCAATTCTGCTCTTTCTTCGTCAGAAGTTTCCTCTCCAACCATGTTATTAATTGGATCTCCAACAAAGTTAAATAATGAGAAAGACACAAAGGCGACAACCAGCATCACCAAAGCAGATTGAAACAGCCTTTTAAAAAAATATTTAATCAATTTGTGAAGGTTAAAACTTACAAGCCCTTTAAATTTGTAAAGGGCTTGTAATAATTTTTAATTAGTTAAAACTAGCAGTTCTGAATAACGGTTCGTTATTCGGTCTGATAGGAACGTCAACATTGCTTTTAGATGCCCAAGAAATTACTTGGTGATGTAAAGGAAGATAAGAAATATCATCTTTTACAATTTTCCAAGCTTTTGCAATTGCAGCATTTCTTTTATCTAAATCAACTTCACCTTCCATAACTCTAATAGCAGCATCAACGTCTGCGTTACTAAAGTTAACTTTGTTCCAGCTAGCACCAGTTTCATATAAATAATGGAAAACATAGTGACTATCTAAAGTTGGAACACCCCATCCTAGCATATAGAAATCACCTTGATCATCTTTAAGCTCTTTGAAGTGTTTACTTTTGGTTTGAGCAAATAAGTTAACGTTAACACCAATTTTACCCAACATTCCAACAACAGCAGTACAAATTGCTTCATCGTTTACATATCTGTCGTTAGGACATCTAAGTTCAACATCAAAACCATTAGGATAACCTGCATCAGCTAAAAGTTTTTTTGCAGCATTAACATCATAAGGTAATCTTTTATCAAGATCAGCTGTGTATCCATTTACACCAGGGAAAGTTATAATTCCTGCTGGTTCACTTAAACCTCTCATAACTTTTTTCTTGATCGCTTCAATATCAATTGCTTGATAAAGTGCTTGTCTTACCTCTTTTTTCTTAAATGGATTATCACCTGTGTTACCAGTTCTTAATTTATCAGCTGCTTGATCCATACCTAAGAAAATTGTTCTCATTTGAGCTGTACTTTCAACTTTGTGACCTGAAGAAGATCCGATTCTTTTTAAGTCTTGAACAGGAGCATCAGTAACTAAATCAATCTCACCAGATAATAAAGCCGCGACTCTAGTCGCTGCATTTTTAATAGGCATTAATTCGATTTGAGTTACACTCTTATCTTTCATTTCACCCCACCAGTGTTTGTTTCTTTTAAACACCGTTTTTGTATTTGGTTCTCTCAATGTAATTTTGAAAGGACCAGTTCCCAATGCATTAGTAGCAGAGAATGTCTCTTGACCTGCATCCCAGTTTTGTGGTGACATTGCAAAATTTTTCTCTGACCAAGCTTTTGACATTATAAAAATGTTAGATAATTGGTTTAAAAGAATAGGATTTGGTTTACTTGTTGTAATGATAACAGTGTGATCACCAACAGCTTTAACTCCTGAGATAGTACTTATGTACTCTTTAAAGTCTGACGTTCTTTGTTTAGCTCTTAAAATACTAAATACAACATCTTCTGATGTCATATCAGAACCATCAGAAAATTTTACACCTTTTCTTAATGTAAATTCCCAATTATTAGGATCCATTGCTCTCCATTTTGTTGCTAAAGCAGGTCCTATTTTCATGTCCAAGCCTCTTTGAACTAGAGCTTCGTAAACTTGTCTAGATACTTGTGTAGTTGGACCCTCATTTTGTGCATGTGGATCTAGTGTTAAACTGTCTCCTTGCATAGACCACTTAATTGTTTTTGCCCACGCAGAAGAAAATCCAAATACTAGAACTAATGACAAAAGTATTCTTAATATATTTTTAGTCTTCATTATTCCCCTCACTTTTAAATTTATTTAAAAAAGTATAGGTGAAATAATCGAATTATTGTAGCAATAATTTACTGATAAAAATTTAACTTTTATCGCTATCAACCAGTTTTTTCTTACCAATCCAAGGCATCATAGCTCTCAATTCTGCGCCAACCTTTTCAACTGGATGCTCAGCTAATTTAGCTCTTGTAGCAAGGAAGTTTTTTTGACCATTTTTGCATTCATTCATCCATTCTTTAGTGAATTTTCCAGATTGAATTTCAGCCAAAACTTCTTTCATTCTTTTTTTGGTTTCTTCTTTATTTACCACTCTTGGTCCAGATTGATATTCACCATATTCAGCAGTATTTGAAATAGAATAATTCATGTTCGCAATTCCACCTTCATAAATTAAATCAACAATCAACTTAACTTCATGGACTGTCTCAAAATATGCCATCTCTGGTTCATATCCTGCCTCAACTAAAGTTTCATAACCATTTTTAATTAGCTCGACCAAACCTCCACAAAGTACTGTTTGCTCACCAAATAAATCTGTTTCGACTTCATCTTTAAATGTTGTTTCAATAATTCCTGATCTTCCTCCACCAACTGCTGAAGCATAAGATAAAGCTAAGTCTCTTGCCTTTCCTGAACCATCTTGATGAACAGCAAATAAACAAGGTACTCCTCCTCCTTTTTCATATTCACTTCTAACTAAGTGGCCAGGTCCTTTAGGGGCAACCATAAAAACATCTAGATCTTTTCTAGCTTTAATTAAATCGTAATGAACATTTAACCCATGAGCAAAAGCAATACTTGTTCCTTCTCTTACTCTTTGTTCAATATGATTTTTGTAAATTTCTGCCTGTAATTCGTCTGGAGTTAGGATCATTACTACATCAGCCCACTCAGCGGCATCAGATAAATTCATTACTTTTAAACCTTTTGACTCTGCTTTTGCTGCGCTAGATGAACCTTCTCTTAAAGCTACAACAATATCTTTTACTCCACTATCTTTTAAGTTTAATGCATGAGCATGACCTTGGCTTCCATAACCAAAAATCGCAACTTTCTTACTCTTAATCAGATTTACATCTGCATCTTTTTCATAAAACATTTTCATATCGTCTCTCCTATTAAATTAATTAAATATTTTAGCACCTCTAGTCATAGCTACTGCCCCTGTTCTCGAAGTACTTATAAGTCCCAAAGGCTTTAATTTTTTATTCATTACATCAATCTCTCTTCTTAGAGCAGTAATTTGAATTACTGCTGAAGTTTTTGTTTCATCTAATATTACGGGATTAAATTTTTTACAAGCATTTAAACATTTTTCAATTTTGTTTCTTTTGCCTACAACTTTAAACAAAGCCATTTCCTTAAATATTACGTCTTTATCTTCCCTCTTAAACTCAGCAACTTTATGAACAGGCACTAATTTAGTTAATTGAAGTTTTATTTGATCAATTACTTGAGGTGTTCCTGTAGTAACAATTGTTATTCTTGAAATGTTCTTAACGGCATCAACTTCAGCAACTGCCAATGATTCAATATTATATCCTCGACCTGAAAATAAACCAACAACCCTTGCTAAAACTCCAGCTTCATTATCCACCCAAACCACAAAAATATAAGTGTCAGATTTTTGTTTTTTCGAAGGGATGCTATAAGCTGATTTTGATTTTGGCATTTTGATTATACTAAGGCTTTGCCTTTTCCTTTGATTTTATTTTCCTCTTGATCATTTGGACCTAAGATCATTTGGTTATGAGGTTTTCCTGATGGGATCATTGGGAAACAATTCTCGTTAGGATCCACATGACAATCAAATATAACTGGTCCATCATAATCAATCATTTCCTGAATTTTATCATCAAGATCAGCTGGACTGTCCGCTTTAATTCCTTTGCAACCATATGCTTCAGCCATTTTCATAAAATCAGGTAATGCCTCAGAATAACTTTCTGAATAATTTTTTTCATGCAGTAATTCCTGCCATTGTCTTACCATTCCCATATATTGATTATTTAAAATAAATATTTTTATTGGAAGATTGTATTGAACTGCAGTAGACATTTCTTGCATAGTCATTAAAACTGAAGCTTCTCCAGCGATATCTATTACTAATTTTTCAGGATGAGCAATTTGAACACCAACTGCTGCTGGCAATCCATAACCCATGGTTCCTAAACCTCCAGACGTCATCCATCTGTTTGGTTTATTAAATTTATAATGTTGAGCAGCCCACATTTGATGTTGCCCAACCTCAGTAGTGACATAAGTATCTTTGTTTTTTGTTAATTCATAAAGTCTTTGAACGGCATGTTGGGGTTTTATACTTTCATCACTATTTACAAAATTAAGAGAATCTTTTTCTCTCCATTTTTCAATTTGTTCCCACCACTTAGCTATATTAGACTTGTTTGACTTGCTATGACCATTTTTTCTTTTAGCAATTGTTTTATTAATTTTACTGATGACACTTGTAACGTCACCAACTATTGCGAGATCCACTTTTATAATTTTATTAATTGATGATGGATCTATATCAATATGAACCTTTTTTGAATTAGGCGAAAATTCATCTATTTTTCCAGTAATTCGATCATCGAACCTTGCACCAATGTTAATTAAAAGATCACAATCATGCATAGCATTATTTGCTTCATATGTTCCATGCATACCTAGCATACCTAAAAATTGATTATCATCTCCAGGGTATGCACCTAATCCTTGAAGTGTAGATGTTATAGGAAAACCAGTTAGCTCAACAAATTCTCTTAGAGCCTGACTTGCTTTTGGACCTGAGTTAATTACTCCTCCACCACTATAGATGATTGGTTTTTTAGATTTGCTTAATAAATTTACTAATTCATCAATTTGATCTTGAGAAAATTTATTGTGAGATTTTCCATTTAATTTTTTCTCTTTATTTGGTTTTTTATATTTCGCTTTTGCAAACTGAATATCTTTTGGAATATCAATTAAAACTGGTCCGGGTCTACCTGTTGTTGCAACTCTAAAAGCTTCATGAATAACTTTTGAAAGATCATTGATATCTTTCACTAACCAATTGTGTTTCGTGCAAGGTCTTGTAATTCCTGTGGTGTCACATTCCTGAAAAGCATCTGTTCCAATTAAATGTGTTGGAACCTGACCAGAAATACAAACCAATGGAACAGAGTCCATATACGCATCGGTTAATGCTGTAACTACATTAGTAGCTCCAGGGCCTGATGTAACTAAAACTACACCTGGCTTTCCTGATGATCTAGCGTAACCTTCGGCTGCATGACCTGCACCTTGCTCGTGTCTAACTAAGATATGTTTTATAGAAGTATGATTTTTTAATTCATCATAAATCGGTAACACTGCGCCACCTGGATAACCAAAGATATGCTCTACCTTTTGGTCTTCAAGACACTTAAATACAATTTCTGCTCCAGTTAATAATTTTGGCATTAGGCAATCTAGCTGAAGTTGTGCTTGTTGGTCAAGTTTAAGAATGAAAATTTTAAATTTTTTTCAAAAATTTATTTATGTCTTGCGGCTTTAATTTCATCCAGCTCATCATATTAGCTCTAGCCCAAGTACTTTGTCTTTTGGCGTATTGTCTTGTTTTTATGGCTATTTTTTCTTTAGTATCATTCAAATCTTTTTCTTTTTTTAAATATTCTCTAATTTCATTAACTCCAATAGCCTTGTTGGCACTTTTATCTTTTCTAACCCTTAGCTTTATGAAATCTTTTACTTCTTTTATTGCTCCATTTTCAATCATCTCCTTTGTTCTTAGATTGATACGCTCAATTAATTCTTGTCTAGGATAATCAATGTAAACTTTAAAGAAATCATTTTCAACGAAGTTTGATTTTGTGTTTTTAAACCATTCATGTAGAGATTTTTTTGTAAACTTTTTTACTTCATAAGCTCTTATGGATCTTTGGGTGTCTGTAGGGTTTATTTTTCCTCTTGTGGATGGATCTAATTTTAATAATTTTTCATAAAACTTCTTTTGTCCAAGTTTTTTTTGTAAATCTCTAATTTGATTTCTTAATTTCAGTGAAATATTTGGTATTTTAACTAAACCATCAGTTAAAGCTTTAAAGTATAAACCTGTCCCTCCAACAAGAATTGGAGTTTTTTTTCTTTTTTGAACTTCCTTAATTTTTTTAATGACTAGCTTAAGCCAATCTCCTGTGGAGAAGTTTTTTGTTACACTATGAAAACCATATAAGTGATGTTTTATTTTCTGATATTTTTTAGGATCTGGTCTAGCTGATAAAATTTTAAGTTGTTTGTATACTTGCATACTATCTGCATTAATAATTTCTCCATCGACTTTTTTTGCAATTTTAATTGCAAAACTTGATTTTCCTGATGCTGTGGGTCCAGATATTAATATTATCTTGGATTTTAAATCCATTATTAATCTAACTTAACACCGATGTATCTTCGTTGATTTTGATTATTATAGATTGCGAGTAAAACTGTCTTTTGATTTGAATTAAGAACTTCTTTTGTAATTTCTCTTAAGTCATTAGCTGATCTAATTTTTTTCTTTTGAGCTTCAATAATAATGCTGTTGAGCTCTATTGAATTTGCTAAAGGGCTGTTATTTGCAATTTTAGAAATAACAAGTCCTGTCGTTTGGTTTGGTAAATTTCTATTTTTAATATCTTCTTTAGTTAATGGTCTTACTGCAATTCTTAAACTTTCAATTATTTCTTCATTATTTTGTTTTTGAGTTTCTTGATTTTTACTTATTTTAAAATCATCTGAAGTTTCTAATCTTCCTAAAATAACATTTTTGATAATCTCTTTTTTATCTCTCCAAACTTTAACTTCAACTTTTTTTCCAACTTCTGTTCTTGCTACAATAGCTGGAAGTTCTTTCATTTGATTTATTTTTTCTCCATTAAATTCTAAAATAATATCACCAGCTTGTATTCCTGCCTTTTCTGAAGGACTATTTTCAGCAACGCTTGCAACAAGTGCTCCTCGTGCTTTATCTAATTTTTCAACTTCAGCAATTTCTTTTGTTACATCTTGAATTCTAACTCCTAACCATCCTCTTTTTGTTTCACCAAATTCTATTAATTGTTTAATTACTATTTGTGCACTGTTAGATGGTATAGAAAATCCAATTCCGATAGAACCATTACGTCCAAGAATTGCTGTATTTATTCCAATTACATTTCCCTCCATATCAAACAAAGGTCCTCCTGAATTACCAGAATTTATAGAAGCATCTGTTTGAATAAAATCTTCATATCTTGATAAACCAATTGATCTATTTCTTGCTGAAATAATTCCAGCAGTAACGGTTCCGCCTAAACCAAACGGATTTCCAATTGCTAAAACCCAATCACCAATTCTTGCTTTATCAGAGTCACCGAATGCAACCGGGATAAACTTTTCATCTGTTTCTAATTGTAAAACAGCAATATCCATTAGAGGGTCAGCACCTAGAACCTTAGCTTTAAATTCTTGGTCACCATTTACTCTAACAATAATGTCGTCAGCATCTTGGATAACGTGATTATTCGTAACCACAATTCCTTTCTCGTCTATTATAAACCCAGAACCTAAAGCAGCTGATTGTCTTTCCTGAGGTGTTCCAAATTCTTTAAACATATCCTCAAAAGGAGAGCCCGGAGGAAATTGAAAAGGAAAAGGATTGGTGTTTGTTACTACAGTAGTTTTAGTAGAAATATTTACCACAGATGGCATTAATTTTTCTGCAAGATCCGCAAAGGAAGCAGGAACTGGTTTGGAATTTACATTTAACGAAAAGCTAAATGATATAACAAAAGTTAGAAATATAAGTTTAATCTTATTCATATTAGCTCTTAATGTAATAAATAATTATAAAACCTATTACAGCAAAAATAAGTCCACCTGATCTAAGCTGACTATCTTTAACAAGTTCTAATTTTTTCAACATACTTTTCATTTTTGCTGGAAATAAGGCGTACAAAATTCCCTCAATAAATAAGAAAAGACCAAAAGCTATAACTAGCTCACGCATTTAAGAATTATTGTTGAATTTCAGGTTTTATATTTCCAAAAAATTTAAAAAATTCACTATCAGGTGATAAAATTAAAGAAGTTTCACCACCAATAAGAGCTTTTTCATATGCTTGCATAGCTCTGTAGAATGCAAAAAATTCTGGATCTTGGCCAAAGGCGTCAGCAAATATTTTATTTCTTTCTCCATCACCTTCCCCTTTCATGATCTCAGATTGTTTTTGAGCATCTGCTAAGATTACCGTAACTTCCTTATCTGCTGTTGAAGTAATAGTTACAGCCATCTCTGCACCTTTTGCTCTAAATTCTTTTGCTTCTCTTTCCCTTTCGGTCTGCATTCTTCTATAAATCGCATCACTATTTGCTTGAGGAAGATCTGCTCTTTTAATTCTTACATCTACAATATTAATTCCAAAGTTTTGTGCTTCATTATTTACACCTTCTTTAATCAAAGCCATTTGCTTAGATCTATCTTTAGATAATAGTGTTTGTAATTCTTCTTGACCTAATACATTTCTAATCCTTGAATTTATAATTGTAGATAACCTTGATCTTGCAACTCTTTCATTTCCAACTGAAATATAAAATTTAAGCGGATCTACTATCTGAAATCTTGCAAATGCATCGACAATTAATCTTTTTTGGTCTGATGCAATAACTTCCTCAGGTGGAGCATCTAAATTTAGAATTCTTTTATCTAAATAAACAACGTTTTGAATAAATGGAATTTTAAAATTTAAACCTGGTTTCATTATTATTCTTTTTGGGTCACCAAATTGAAGAATAATTGCTTGGTTAACCTCTTTAACTATAATTACTGATAAAAAGGCTACAACACCAATTGCAACTAATACTCCTACTAATATTTTTCCAGCCTTCATTTTAATTCGTCGCTTTCTTTTTTAATTCAGGCAAAGGTAAGTATGGAACTACACCTGAACCTGCGTTTTTTTCTATAATTACTTTATCTATATCTGCTAAAACTTTCTCCATGGTTTCTAAATACATTCTCTCTTGAGTAACTGCTTTTGCATTTTTATATTCATTGTAGATTGCTACAAATCTACTTGCTTCACCCTCTGCTTTTGCAACAACTTCTTTTTTGTAGGCTTCTGCAGCTTGTAAAATTTTTTGCGCTTCCCCTCGTGCTCTTGGAATTACATCGTTGGCATAAGCTTCAGCTTCATTTTTAGATCTTTCCATGTCTGCTCTTGCAGCTTGTACATCTCGAAATGCATCAATTACTTGATCTGGTGGGTCAGCTTTTTGAGTTTGAACTTGTGTAATTTGAATTCCACTTTCGTAATCATCTAAAATAGTTTGAATAATTTCTTGAGTTTCAAGCTCAATTTTAGATCTCCCCTCTGTTAAGATTGGTTGAATATCACTTTTAGCTATCACCTCTCTCATTGCAGTTTCAGCAGCTGCTTTAACTGTGCCTTCTGGGTCTTGAATTTTAAATAAAAAATTACCAGCATCTTTAATTACCCAGAATACTGAAAAATCTATATTAACAATATTTTCATCTCCAGTTAACATTAAGCTTTCTTGTGGAACATCAGCAACACCACCACCTGTAGAAAAACCACTGTCTCTTTCAGATCTAAATCCTATATCCATTCTATTAACTTTAGTGACTTTTGGTGTTTGAACAGTCTCAACAGGAAAAGGTATATGATAGTTTAAACCAGGTTGTGTAGTTTTTACAAACTTACCAAATCTTAATACAACGCCTTGTTCATCGGGTAATACTCTATAAAGACCACTTGCTAACCATACAAAAACTAAAACTAATAAAATTAGACTTATTGATTTTCCTCCTGAAGTTTTTCCACCAGGTAAAAATCTTTTAATTTTATCTTGAAGATCTCTAATTAATTCATCAACATTTGGTGGTGTAGGACCTCTGCCTGATCCGTTACCACTACCACCTCCACCAGGAGGTGCTCCCCAAGGACTTTGACCTTTAAAATCGTCTGACATATGCGAAAGTATATAGTGTCTTTATTGCAAAAAACAAGTAATGATACTTTTATGACTGATAAAAAACCTGAACTTAGTGCCGCAATGAAAAGTAAGCTAGAGCCTAAAAAATTCACTAAAAATCCAATTCTTGGAACTAAGTTTACAATTGCAATCTCTAGTGCAAAAGGTGGTGTTGGAAAATCTACATTTGCAACGAATCTCGCTTTAGCTTTGAAAAAAGTTGGATGCAAAGTTGGTCTTTTAGATGCAGACATTTATGGTCCATCAGTTCCTAAAATGTTTGATATTAATGAAAAACCAAAAAGTGACGGCCAAAAATTAGATCCAATAAGTAAATATGGCATACAATGTATGTCTATTGGTTTTTTAGCTGATCAGCAAACTCCAATGATATGGCGTGGTCCTATGGTTACAAGCGCGATTAAAACTTTTACTCAGAAAGTAAATTGGAAAGATTTAGATTTTATTATCGTTGATATGCCTCCAGGAACTGGTGATACTCAACTTACATTTTCACAAGAAATTAAGATGGATGGTGCAATAATTGTAAGTACACCTCAAGAAGTAGCTCTTTTAGATGTCAAAAGAGGAATTAAAATGTTTGATAAACTTGGAGTTAAGATTTTGGGTTTAGTTGATAACATGAGCTTTTTCATTGGAGATGATGGAAAAAAATATAAAATTTTTGGAGAAGGTGGGGTTAAGAAAACTGCAGAAGAATTTCAAAAAGAATTTTTAGGTGAAATTCCAATTAATCCAGAAGTTGGTAAAACTGGAGATCAAGGAAAGCCGATTGTGGAAACTAACCCTGAGCATGAAATTTCTAAAATATATTTAAATTTTGCAGAAAAAATTAAATCAATTTATCTTTAAGATCAAAAGCAGTCATTAATTCATTCCACTCTCTTTTAGACAATCCAGAACTTTCAACATCTACGGTTTCACCTTTAATAAGTTTTTGAATTATAACTTTTCCTTTTGCAGATACCTCTGTACCTCCAACTCTATAGTCCATAAAGGCTTCATAGGTAATTGGAACCCATCTTTTTAAGGTATCAAGCATTATTTCTGCGTAGACTCTAATTTCATATTGAGCATGGTGATCTGCTCTTAATCTTAAAAAATTCATAAGATTTAATAAATCTGTTTTCCAATACCATTGGGTATAAGTATTCAAAGTTAAATTCATTCTTGCAAGTTCTCTCGCTAAACCTTTTTTATTATCATCAATAGTTGATCCATCGTATCTTTCATTAAGCATAGTTTCATAATTTGCATAAGTTCGTTCCGCATCATTTTTTAAAAGTTCCAAAACTTCTTTTGCTTGCTTACCCTCTAAAACATTTCCTCTACCTTGTCTGTTACTAGTTGATTGAGCAGCAAGGTTTTCGGAACTAGGTAAATAAAATTCTTTATCTAAAATAGAATATCTTGCAGAGTATTCATTTACATTTGCAGTTCTGTGTCTTATCCACTGACGAGCAATAAATATAGGTAATTTTATATGATATTTAATTTCGCACATTTCGAATGGCGTGCTGTGCCAATGGCGCATTAAATATTTAATTAAACCAGAGTCTGTTGAAACTTGTTTGGTCCCTTTTCCATAAGAAACCCTAGCTGACTGAACTATTGAAGTATCATCTCCCATATAATCTACGACTCTTACAAATCCATGATCGAGTGCTGGTAAAGCCTCATAAAGAACTTCTTCCAATTTAGGAACTGTTACCCTTTTGGTTTCATTGCTTTGATTTTGCTGATTCTTAATATCAGCTAGTTGTTCTTTTGTTAGTTTCATGAATATTATTGAATCTCTTTTAATAAGTTCTATATTAAAATCCATCTTTTCCAACTACTATGTTTAAGTTATTAACTTCGCAAAAAATATTTCTAGCATCAATAATAAGTAAATTTTTAGTTTTTTTTTTTGGACCAGAAAAAAAGATAGTTAAGAGAAACAATATTAATTATAAAATTGACCTTAATGAGGGGGTTGATTTGGGTCTGTTTCTTAATATCAAATTGGAGAAAAAAATTTTGAACCTAACAAAATTGTTAGATAAAAATAAAAAATTAAACTTAGTTGATATTGGTGCAAATTTTGGATCAGTGACATTACCATTGGCAAAAATATTTAAAAAATCAAAAATTTTTTCAATAGAACCAACTTATTACGCATATGAAAAGCTAATAACGAATGTAAATTTAAACCCTGAGCTAAAAAAGAGAATCAAGACGATTAATTCATTAATTAATAGCAGTAAAAAAACAAGAAAAGTTTACTCATCCTGGAATTTTACTAATTCTGATAAAAAACATAAAATTCATCTTGGTTCACTTAAAAAGATTAATAACAAAAATATCATTTCGCTAAATCAATTAATTAAAAAAATAAATAAAAAAGTAGATTTTATTAAAATAGATGTTGATGGATTTGAACTAAAAGTTCTAAGAAGTGGTAAAAAATATATAAAAAAGTTTAAACCAATTATTCATTTGGAGTTTGCTCCATATCTTTATACGGGATCTAACAATACTCCTAGAGGATTAATTAATTTTATTAAAAATGAATTAAATTACAATTTTTATAATGAAGATTTTAAAGAAATAAAAGAAATCAATAATTATATTAAAAACATCAAAAAAAGATCGGAAAATTTTTTCTTAATAAATAATAAAGATACTAAAAGTTTAAAAAAATTAATTTAATTTTTTTAAAATACCTAATGAGCCAGTTCGTTCAAGAGCTAAAATTATTAAATTATATTTATCTATATATTTAATATCCCTTATTCTTTCACCAATATATATTTTTTCATTATATAAAACTTTTTCAAATTTTGAACTTACGAATTTAATTCTATAAATACTTCTGCCATTTAATGAACTTACTAAAATATTATCATGCCATTTATCATCAAATTTATTCGGCAAAAAAATTAACTCCGAAATTCCAATTGATGGCAAAAAAACTAATAAAGGTTCTTCAAATGAGTGTTTATGATGACTTTTTTTATAAGTTAAGTTTTTATCTTTGTATGAATTCCCATAAGATGCTATTGGCCAACCATAGTTTTTGTTGTGATAAATTCTATTTAATTCATCTCCTCCCCTTGGACCATGTTCTGTAGAAAGTATAATATTTTTCATCACGGCTAATCCTTGAGCATTTCTATGACCTTTGGAAAAAATTTCAGTTTCTTTTGTATTTAAATTAATGAAAACTATTTTTCCAAATATAGAATTAGCATTTTGTGCTTTATTTCCAGGTAAATCATTATCAGAATCGTTTGTAGTTAATAAAATTCCCTCTTGTCCATTAAAATTAAATTTAGCCATTCTTCCTGCGCCAATTCCTATTGATGCACACTCATCAAATAATTTAAAACTATTAAACTTTAAATCATCTTCAATATTTGCAAACATAATTTCTACTCTCTTACAACTGCCATCCACAGACATTTTTGATATAAATAATTTAGATCCTATAACTAACATATCTGATATACTTAAATTTTTTTCTTCAGGATTAGATTGATTAGATACTTTAAGTTCATCTATATTTAAATTTTCATTTTTAATCATCAAATCAGATAAATTTGATTTATAAAATTTCCCTTTTTTAGTCGCTAAAAATAAATTATTTTTATAAACATCTATAAAGAATGTAAAACGCGTGTCATTATCAAAATTAATTTTTTTCTTAATAAAATCTATTTCTAAGTACTGAGTTTGAGGTAAAAATTTAACATTATAATCATTAAATAAATTTGAAAAATTTCTCTTGCCAGAAATTATCATCGTTGAAGACTTAATAAAATCTGGCATCTCCATGAAAACTTTAAAAGCTTTCGACCAAACCTTTTTTTGATATTTGGGAAAATTTCCTACATCACTCAACTTTGAGACGATCAATATTAAAGGTATTAAAAGAATTATAAGTGATATAATTATTAGATATTTTTTTTTCATTAATTCTTTGTATAGATCCTTATTGAAATTTATAATTTAGAATCTATAATACTTTTTGTTGGTTTTCCAACTACGACGATAAACGAATTTCGTAATAACCATTGCGGACGTGGGGGCAGTACCCACCACCTCCACCACTTAAACATTTATGGGGGTGAACTAGAATCGACGGGTGACTAAAGGCTATTCTTTCGTTCGGGATTGCTCCACCGTAACGGGCTAATTTATAATTGCTAACGAAAGTTACGCACTTGCTGCCTAATTAACTTAGTTAATTAAGCAAACGGGGTCTGGGGCACCTGGCAACAGAACGCCCCCTATTTAATTTAATTTTTTTTTAATTTCAGCTTGAGCAGCAGCCAACCTTGCAACAGGAACTCTATAAGGTGAACAAGAAACATAGTTCAATCCTACATTAGAACAAAAAGATATACTATGTGGATCTCCTCCATGCTCTCCACAGATGCCTAATTTTAGATTTTTGTTTTGTTTTCGTCCTTTTTCTACTGCAATTTCAACTAAATCAGAAACTCCTTCATCTATTGAAACAAAAGGATCTACAGAAAATATTTTATTTTCTAAATAGTCATTTAAAAATTTACCACTATCATCTCTACTAATTCCAAAAGTAGTTTGTGTTAAATCATTTGTTCCAAAACTAAAAAATTCAGCATGTTTTGCAATTTCCTTTGCTTTAATTGCCGCTCTAGGTAATTCAATCATCGTTCCAACTAAAAATTCTATTTTCAATTTGTTTTCTTGTTGAACTTGACTAGCAGTTCTAATTACTAATTCTTTCATTATTTTAATTTCAGCCTCAGTAGATACTAAAGGTATCATTATTTCAGGAAATGCAGATTTAATTTTATTTTTTTTGAGGTAAGCCAAAGCCTCGAATATTGCTTTGCATTGCATTTCATAAATTTCAGGAAAAGATATCCCTAAACGACAACCTCTATGACCTAACATAGGATTTTGCTCATGAAGCTCTTCAATTCTTGAATTTACCTCTTTAACTGGAAGATTAACTATATTAGCAACCTCATTAATTTCTTTTTGTGTACGTGGTAAAAATTCATGTAATGGTGGGTCCAACAATCTAACTGTGACTGGTAATCCACTCATAATTTTAAAAATATCAATAAAATCTTTTCTTTGATGTGGTAAGAGTTTTTCTAATGCTATTGCTCTATCCTCTTTTGTTTTTGATAAAATCATTTCCCTCACAGACAAAATTCGTTCTTCATCAAAAAACATATGTTCAGTTCTGCATAATCCAATACCTTCTGCACCAAAATCTTTTGCTGTTTTGGTATCTTTTGGAGTTTCAGAATTCGTTCTTACTTTTAATTTTCTAAAGCTATCTGCCCAAGACATTAACTTGGAAAAATCACCAGATATTTCAGGCTTCACAGTTGAAACACTTCCAGCAATAATTCTTCCAGTTGAGCCATCAATAGTGATTATGTCTCCTTCTTTAATCTCCATTGAAGAAGTTTTAAAAGATTTATTGTCATAGTTAATATCAATTTCACTTGATCCTGATACACATGGTCTACCCATACCTCTTGCAACAACAGCCGCATGACTTGTCATTCCCCCTCTAGCAGTCAAAATCCCTTTTGCAGCATGCATTCCTTGTATATCTTCTGGAGAGGTCTCTACCCTGACCAAAATTGTATCTTGCATCATTGCGGTTAATCTTTCGGCTTCTTCTGATGTAAATACAACTTTACCACTGGCTGCACCTGGTGATGCGGGTAATCCATTTGCTATTACATTAATTGAACTTTTTTCATCCAAAGTTGGGTGCAAAAGTGTATCTAAAGAGTTTGGGTCAATTCTTAATATAGCATCCTTTTTAGAAATTAACTTTTCTTTAACCATATCAACTGCAATCTTGACTGCTGATTTTGCTGTTCTTTTTCCCGATCTTGTTTGAAGCATCCATAGTTTACTATTTTCTACTGTAAACTCTACGTCTTGCATATCTTTGTAATGCGTCTCTAATTTTTTCAAAATTTTTTGAAGTTCTTTAAAGACTTTAGGCATAGACTCTTCCATTGATAATTCTTTTACTTTAGCATCTCTCCTAGCTTTTTTCGTTATGTATTGAGGCGTCCTTGTGCCCGCTACAACATCTTCGCCTTGCGCATTAATTAAATACTCACCATATATTTCATTTGATCCATCTGATGGATTTCGTGTAAACACAACTCCCGTTGCACAATCATCACCCATATTTCCAAAAACCATTGATTGAACATTTACAGCAGTTCCCCACTCGGCTGGGATTTGATTTAATTTTCTATAAACTTTTGCTCTATTACTTTCCCATGATAAAAATACTGCGCTTATTGCGCCTAGCAATTGTTCGTAAACATCTTGAGGAAAATCTTTTTTTGTCTTTTCTCTTACTGTTCTTTTAAAATCTTCAATTAATCCATCCCAATCACTTTCATCTAAATCTGTATCTAACAAAACACCTTTTGTAAGTTTATAATTTTCAATTAATTCCTCAAAATGATAACCTTCTACACCCATTACCACATTACCGTACATTTGAATGAATCTTCTATAACTGTCTTTAGCAAATCTTCCATTTGAAGTTTTAATTGCTAAAGCTTTAACTGTTTTATCGTTAAGACCCAGATTTAGAATAGTATCCATCATACCTGGCATTGATACTCTTGCACCAGACCGCACAGATAATAAAAGTGGATTTTTTAGATCCCCAAATTTCTTAGAAACATCTTTTTCGATTAATTTTAATTCTTTTTTAATTTGAGAAATTAAACTTTTATTTAATCTTTTTTTATCCTTATAAAAAATTTCGCAAACTTTTGTGGATATTGTAAAACCAGGAGGCACAGGAAGACCCATTCTTCCCATTTCAGAAAGATTAGCACCTTTTCCTCCTAGAAAGTTTTTAGGATTTTTAATTTTTTTACTATCCTTAGAATTAAAGTTTAAAATAAGTTTTTTCATTAACGGGAGTCGATTAGAGCAAAATTAACATAATTGTTGAACGTTTTACACATCATTTGGATTAGTTCCAGCCTATTCTTCTTTATGACCAGATCATCTTCGTTCACAATTACATTATCAAAAAAGTCAAAAACCTCTCTTTTGACGCTAGCTAAATTGTCCAATGTTTGAACATAATTTTCATCTTTATTAATGCCTGAAAAATATTTCCTTAATTCACTAATTTTTTTAAATAGATTTTTTTCTAACTCAGTTTTAAAAATTCCAGGGTCAGTTGTATTTGATAATTCTATTTTATCTTTTTTTAATTCACCGTCTAAAATGTTTGAGGCTCTTTTATAGCTTGCAACAATATCTAAACCATTTGGTTTGTTAATAATTTTATTTAAATGTTTAGCTTTATTAAAAATAATAACAGATTGATCTAAGTTAAAAGAACTAGTTGATGCTTGAATTATATCATTTCTAATATTTTCTTCCTTCATGTGATATTTTAATCTATCCATTAAAAAATCTGATAATTCATTTTGTAGGGATTGGTTGTAAATTTCGAAACCTTGATCTAAATACAGGCTTGAAGAATAATTAATTAGATCTTTTATTTTAAAATCTTTTTTATTTTCAACTATTATTCTTATTACTCCTAATGCTAATCTTCTTAGAGCATATGGATCTTTCGAACTTGTTGGTTTTTGATTTAAACCAAAAAAACCAACTAAAGTATCTATCTTATCAGCTAAAGAAAGGGCTATGCTAAATGGTTTTTTTGGAACTCTTGAACCTGAACCTGTAGGTAAATATTGCTCACTTATCGCCAAAGCTAAATCTTTATCAAAACCTTGTGCGTTAGCAAAATAACCTCCCATCACACCTTGGAGTTCTGGAAATTCACCTACTAGTTCTGATAATAAATCAACCTTACAAATTGATGCTGACAATTCAACTTTTTCTTTACTGATTAAAAGTTCATCAGATATCATTCCACCCAATTTTCTCATTCTTTGGGCTTTATCGAAATAACTTCCTAATCCTTTAAAATAATTCATTGATTTTAATTCAGTAACTTTTTTGACCATATTTTGAGATTTATCTTTTTTCCAAAAAAATTCTGCATCACTTAATCTTGCTTCAACTACTCTTTCATTTCCTAATTTAATTAATCCCTTTTTGTCTTTTTTGTTTGCAACCACTAAAAACTCATTGGTAATATTTTCTTTATTATCAAATATAGGAAAATATTTTTGGTGGTATTGCATGGTAATAATTAATATTTCTTTTGGAATATTTAAAAATTTTTTATCAAATTCACAAAGAAGGATATTTGGTTGATCTGTTAAATCTACAACTTCATTAAGTAATCTAGGATTATGTTGGATCTTAATATTTTTATTTTTTAATATATTGTTAAATTTTTTTTCTATTAATTTTTTTCTTTCATTGTGATCAACGATAATGTCAAGTTTTTTAAAAAAACTTTTATAATTTTTAAATTCTAAGAAAGACTTTTTATTTTCCTCAAATTCTTTATCAATAAAAGTTGAGTTAGAAGATGTTAGGTGATGAAAATTAAAATTTAATTTTTTTTTATCAAATACAGCTAGAATTGACTTTAAAGGTCTACCCCAATTTAGGTCAAAAGTTCCCCAATACATTGATTTTTTCCATTGAATTTTATCTAATAATATTGGGATAAATTCCTCTAATAATTCATGTGTGTGCAATTTTTTTGATTTTGTCTTGAAAAAATAAAATTCTCCTTTGTCTGTTTTCTTTTGGTAGAGATCCTTTTTTAAGATTTTATTTGACCTAACAAATCCCTCGAGTGCTGTCTCTGGTGACTTAATATTTGGACCTTTAATCTCCTCAGATTTTAGTACAACATTTTTTTGAACACCTTCAAATAATACCACTAATCTATTTGGTGTTGAATATGATGAGCTTTTTTTAAATAAAATTGATTTTTCTAAAAATAAATCATTAAAACTTTTAAGTAAGTCTTCCCTTAAATTTTGTTGAAGATTTGAAGGTATTTCTTCACTAAATAATTCTAAAAAAAACTCTGACATTATTTTTGACTATCTAACCAAGCGCCAGCTGCAGATTTTGTAATATCTCTTATTCTAGCAATATAACCAGCTCTTTGCGCGACACTGATTGCACCTCTTGCATCTAGAATATTAAACACATGACTGGCTTTTAAACATTGATCATATGCTGGTAATGAAATTTTTTTTTCCACCAAATCTTTTGCCTCAGATTCATGCATTTCAAACATTTTCAAAAGTGTTTCTACATTCGCATGTTCAAAATTGTATGCTGAAAATTCTTTTTCAGCTTGATGAAAAACGTCTTGATATTTTACACCTTCATCATTCCACAATAAATCAAAAACATTTTTTTCTTGTTGGGTGAACATACAAATTCTTTCTAAGCCATAAGTGATTTCAACTGATACAGGTTTACAATCAAATCCAGCCATTTGTTGAAAATAGGTGAATTGAGTAATTTCCATTCCATCACACCATACTTCCCATCCCAACCCTGCGGCACCTAATGTTGGACTTTCCCAATCATCCTCAACAAACCTTATATCATGATCATTATGATCTATTCCTATTGTAGACAAACTATTTAAATAAAGTTTTTTTATATTTTCAGGAGAGGGTTTGATTAAAACTTGAAATTGATAATAGTGTTGTAACCTGTTTGGATTATCTCCATATCTTCCATCTGTGGGTCTTCTTGATGGTTGTACGTAAGCTGCTTTCCATGGTTTAGTTCCTAGTGATCTTAGGGTAGTAGCTGGATGAAAAGTTCCTGCACCAACCTCCATATCATAAGGCTGAAGAATAACGCATCCCTTTTTACTCCAAAATTTCTGAAGATTTAAAATTGTATCTTGGAATGTTTGAATTTTTTTTTTTTCTTTTTTTGCTTTAGAAACCATATCTTTGCCAAATTGATCTTTCATCTAAAATATTTGCTATTTGGTCTACTTGATTGCTAGATGAAGAAAGTTTTTGACTTAACCATCCTTTTGATTTTTCAAATTTTTTAATAATTACATCCTCACCAAATTTATCTTTTAATATTTCATGTGCGTTACCTATTCCATCAATCAATCCTAAATTTTTTGCTTTACTGCCTGACCAAAATTCACCTGAAAAAAGTTCTACATCAGATTTGTTTAATTTTGATCCTCTACTTTTTTCAACAACATCTATAAAGTCTTTATGAAGATCCAATTGAATATTTTTTAATCTTTCAATATCCTCGTTTTTTTCTTCTAAAAATGGATCAAGTGTGCTTTTGTTTTTGCCAGCAGTATGAACTCTTCTTTCAACCCCAATTTTTTTTATCAACTCTGTAAATCCAAAAGAAGAATATATCACTCCTATAGATCCAATTATTGAACTTGAATTTGCATAAATTTTGTCTCCAGCACAAGAAATCAAATAGCCTCCAGAAGCTGCTACGTCTTCAGCGAATACAATAACTTCTTTTTTGTGTTTTTTTGCTTGTTGTCTAATAAAGCTGTAGATTAAATGTGATTGAACTGGTGATCCTCCTGGAGAATTGATTGATATAGCAACACATGCGGCTTTTTTCAGAGAAAAAGCCTTTTTAATTAGTTCTTCTTGACCTGCAAAATCAATACCTTGTTTAAATTTTCCTGCATTACCAATAACCCCACTTAATTTTAAGTGAGCAACAATTTTTTTCTTTTTAAAAAAAGAGAACATAGGTAAGTCTTATAGAATTATTTATTGAATATAAAGACTACTTATAATTGAAGAAACTGGTGCGTCAATTGATAAGTAATATATATAAACAAATTATACTAATTTAAAAATCTTATGGGAACAGTTGTACAGCTTAAAAATCAAATAAATGATTCATATTTTCAACTTAAAGACTCGGTTGAAGAAAAACTGGTTTTAACCGAAGAAAAAATAAAATCAAAATTATCTAGTGATGTACAGCTGGTTCAAAAAATGACAGATTATCATATAGAAACTGGAGGAAAAAGACTAAGAGCTTTACTAACGTTGGGTAGTGCAAAATTATGCGGTTACTCTAAAGGCTCTAGAGATATAAATTTAGCTGCGTGTGTTGAATTAATTCACAGCGCAACATTAATGCATGATGACGTGATTGATGAAGGCACTGTTAGAAGAGGGAAAGAAACTTTAAATAAAGTTTGGGATAATCATTCGTCAGTTTTAATAGGAGATTATCTATTGAGTAGATGTTTTGAAATGATGGTAGAAGATGGAAACCTAGAAGTTTTAAAATTATTATCTTCCACTTCATCTAAAATCGCTCAAGGAGAAGTTTTGCAACTTCAACACAAAGGTGAAGTTGATATGCTTGAAGAAACATATTTAAAAATAATCTCAGCTAAAACTGCTGAGTTATTTGCAGCATCAACTAAAGTTGGTGCAATTTTATCAGAAGCAGAAAATAAAGAAAAAGATGCTTTAGAATTTTATGGAAGAAACTTGGGATTAACTTTTCAAATAGCAGACGACACACTAGACTATAACGCTGAGCTCAAACTATTTGGTAAAAAAATTGGTCAAGATTTTTTTGAAGGAAAAATTACCTTACCAATAATTTTACTTTTTCAAAAATTAGGAAATGATGAAAAGAAAATTTTATCAAATTTGTTTAAAAAAGAGTTAAGAACAAAAGATGACTTTAATGAAATTATTGCTCTTATAAATCAGTATAAAATAATTCAGGAATGCTACCAAAAAGCACAGCACTATATAAATTTAGCCTCGAATTCTCTAAGTGTATTTAAAGACTCTGAAGAAAAAAATATTCTTAAGAGATTAACATCGTTTAGTTTATCAAGAAATTTTTAAGGACTTAATAAAGACTTTATCCACTTCCCGGAGTCATCTTTATTGTATTTTAATCTCTCATGGATTCTGTTCTCGCCATCTAGCCAAAATTCAATACTATTTGGAGATAAAATCCATCCAGACCAGTGACTTGGTCTTGGTACATCTGATTTGTTGCTATATTTTTTTTTGTAATCTTGAATAGATTTTAACAATTGTTCTCGTGAATTTAATTCTTCACTTTGCTTAGATGCCCATGCTCCTATTCGACTTTCATACGCTCTAGATGAATAATATTCATCTGCAACCTGATCAGAAACTAATGACACCTTTCCATTAATTCTTATTTGTCTTAGGAGACTTTTCCAATGGAAACACATCGCAGCAAATGGATTTTCTTTTAATTCATTTCCTTTTTGACTATTTAAATTTGTATAAAATACAAATCCATCCTTGTTGAAATCTTTAAGTAAAACCATTCTAACTGAAGGAATATTTTTTTTATTTGACGTGGCCAAAGCAACAGCGTTTGGATCATTTGGCTCAGTTTTCTTTGCTTCCTCCATCCATTCATGAAATAATTGAATTGGATCATCTATATCAAGAAAGCAACTATTAAGACCTAAAGAGTTTTTTTGATTCATAATTTAAACAAAATAATCTATATAATATAAATAATGTCATTTAATACTTTTGGAAAGCTATTTCGTTTCACAACTTGGGGAGAGTCTCATGGGCCTGCAATTGGTTGTATTGTTGATGGTTGCCCTCCAAACATAAATCTTAAAGATCAAGATATTCAAATAGAATTAGACAAAAGAAAACCAGGACAATCTAAATTTACAACTCAGCGAAAAGAGGATGACAAAGTTCAAATATTGTCAGGAGTATTTGAGGGAAAAACTACAGGAACACCCATTTCACTTATAATCTACAATAAAGATATGAGATCCAAAGATTATAGTAATATTAAAGATAAGTTCAGGCCAGGTCATGCGGATTTTACTTATTTTAAAAAATATGGAATTAGAGACTATAGAGGTGGTGGTAGATCTTCTGCTAGAGAAACTGCAGCAAGAGTTGCAGCCGGTGCAATAGCAAAAGTTGTACTTCAAAAAAAATTAGGTAAAAAATTTAAAGTAATTGGTGCAGTAACTCAGCTAGGAATTCTTGGATGTGATACAAATCAATGGAACGATAAAGTAATTTCAAAAAATCCATTTTTTTGTCCAGATAAATCAATGATTAAATTATGGGAAAAATATTTGCTTGGTGTAAGAAAATCAGGATCCTCATGTGGAGCAGTGATTGAAATAAGAGCAAGAGGTATCCCAGTTGGTTTAGGTGCACCAATTTATTCAAAATTGGATACTGACATAGCTTCTGGTCTAATGAGTATTAATGCAGTTAAAGGTGTAAATATTGGAGCAGGAATGAACTCAGCGCAATTAAGTGGAGAACAAAATTCAGATGAAATTTCTTCAAAAGGAAATAAATTAAAATTCAATTCAAATAAAGCAGGTGGAATTCTTGGTGGAATTTCTACGGGCCAAGAAATTATTGCATCTTTTGCTGTCAAACCAACATCGTCAATTTTAACTAGTAGAAAAACTATAAATAAATTTGGGAAAAATACTTCAATATCTGTTAAAGGTAGACATGATCCTTGTGTAGGAATTAGAGCTGTACCAATTGGTGAGGCTATGATGAACTGTGTTTTACTTGACCACTACTTAATGAATAAAGCCCAGTGTGGTTAGTTTAAATTAATTTTTCACAACTCTTATTGTCTCCTTTTGAAACAAAATATCAGCAATTTTCTTAGAAATTTGAGAACTGTTTAATCCAGCTTTATCGTACATTTTTTTTGGATCATTTTGTTCAATAAATTCATCTGGTAAAGTCATTGATCTAAATTTAAAACCTTTATCAAATACTCCTCTTTCAGCTAATAAATTTTTAACATGAGAACCGAAACCACCTATTGATCCCTCTTCAATAGTTATCATAAGCTCATGTTGCTTAGCAGATTTTAATATAAGTTCCTCGTCTAACGGCTTTGCAAATCTGGCATCTATCAAAGTTGTTGAAACCCCTTTTGCTTTTAATTCCTCTAAAGCTAACTTGCACTCCTCAAGTCGAGTACCGAGGTTTAAAATACAAACTTGTGTCCCTTGTTGAACGACTCTTCCTTTACCAATTTCAATTTTTTCGTCTATTGATGGAAGATCAACACCTACTCCAGTCCCTCTTGGATATCTAATTGCAGAAGGTCTGTCATTTATATCTACTGAAGTATTAATCATTTTAACAAGTTCAGCTTCATCACTTGCTGCCATTACTACAAAGTTTGGTAAAGTTGATAAGTAAGTTATATCAAATGACCCAGCATGTGTTGATCCATCAGCACCAACTAATCCTGCTCTATCTATCGCAAATCTAACTGGTAAACTTTGGATGGCAACATCGTGGACAACTTGATCATATGCTCTCTGTAAAAATGTAGAATAAATTGCAGCATATGGTTTGTATCCTTCGGTTGCTAGACCGGCTGCAAAAGTTACAGCATGTTGTTCCGCTATTCCAACATCAAACATTCTATTTGGAAACTCCTTGCCAAAAATATCCATGCCAGTCCCTCCAGGCATCGCAGCTGTTATTCCAACTATTTTGCTATCTTTTTTAGCATGTTTAACTAACGTGTTTGCAAATACTTTTGTATAAGCTGGAAGATTTGATTTGCTCTTTACTTGTTCACCAGTCTCAACATTAAATTTTGACACTCCATGATAATGATCATTTGCTATTTCTGCATAAGAATAACCTTTTCCTTTTTGAGTTTTGATATGAATCATTATAGGACCCTCATGTCTTGATTCTTTTGCATTTTTTAAAATTGGAACTAGGCTTGATAAATCATGACCATCTATAGGACCTGCATAATAAAAACCAAGTGAACTAAACAATGTACCTCCGGTAACTGCTGAACGGAAAAAATCCTCTGCTTTTCCTGCTTTAGCACTAAATCTTTTTGAAAATGCAGATGTAATTAATTTTAAGGTTTCTCTAAGACTAAAATATATTTTACCAGTAAATAATTTTGCCAAGTAAGTTCTCATTGCTCCAACTGGTTTTGCAATTGACATGTCGTTATCATTTAAAATAACAATCATTTTTGTCTTAGATGCTCCAGCATTATTCATGGCTTCATAAGCCATACCTGCGCTGATTGCTCCATCACCTATTACAGCTATTACATTGGAAGACTTATTTTCTAATTTATTTGCCTCTGCAATTCCTAATGCAGATGAAATTGATGTTGAACTATGTGCCGCTCCAAATGGGTCATACTCGCTTTCAGATCTTTTTGTAAAACCTGATAAGCCATCGCCCTGTCGTAAAGTTCTAATTTTATCTTTTCTTCCAGTTAAAATTTTATGTGGGTAAGATTGATGGCCAACATCCCATATTAATTTATCATTTGGGGTATCAAAAACATAATGAAGTGCAACCGTCAATTCAACAACTCCTAAACCAGCACCAAGGTGACCTCCTGTTTCTGAAACAGCACTTATCATTTCCTCCCTCACCTCATCTGCTACTTTTTGTAAATTATTTTCAGAAACTTTTCTTAAATCAGATGGAAAATTGATATTATTTAAAAATTGATAATTTTTTTTCATTTTTTTCTATTCAGTATATAGCCTAATGTTTCATTTATTTTTTCAGATCTTGAACCATATTTTTTTAAATTCTTATTAATATCTTTTATTATCTTATCACAATACTTAAGTGAGTCATCATAGCCTATTAAATTTATAAGTGTTGCCTTGCCTTTTTTTTGATCTTTTCCTGTTTTTTTCCCAGCTTCCTTAGAATTACTTTTCAGATCAATTAAATCATCAGCTATTTGGAATAATAAACCAATTTTTGATCCAATATTTTCAAAAAATTTAATTTCTTGGATTGTTTTTTTCTTAATTATTGCTGGAGCTGCACAACAAAAACTAAATAACATTCCAGTTTTTTTTATTTCCATTTCTAATATTTTATTCCTTGATATTTTCTTTTTCTCATAACTTAAATCTAAATATTGCCCACCAGCTATTCCTAAGTGTCCTGAACATTCTGATAATTTTTTGATTAGGTTGATCTTTATCTTTTCATTTAATTTCAATTTAGGACTTGATAAAATTTCAAAAGCTAAAGTCAGTAATGAATTTCCTGCTAGAACTGCTGTAGACTCACCAAATTTAATGTGAGCTGAAGGTTTTCCTCTTCTTATATCATCATCATCCATGCAGGGTAGATCATCATGAATAAGAGAATAAGCATGAATACATTCAACAGCCGACCCAACTATTATCAATGTTTTGTAATCTATTGAAAATAATGACCCTAAGTCCATTAAGATTTTAGATCTTATTTTTTTTCCACCTGGAAACAAACCATACTTCATGGGTGACTTTAGCTGAGAATATTTCTGTGAATTAATATATTTTTTAAGGAAAATATTTGTATCCTTAGCTATTTTATTAAGCTGTTTTTTCATTTTTTTTAGTTATCTCTTTAACCTTTTTATTTGTCTCTTCCCCAATAGATTTAAAATTTTTATGAAATTTCTTTTCAATAATATTATTTAATTTTAGAAGTTCTTGATAACTATCAACTGAATTGTTTAGATCATTTTCCTTCTCTAGAGACTCTATAATCTTGTTTGCTTTTTCTGTAAGCTCCTCAACTGAATACTGATCATAATCAAGTGGTAATATTTTATCTTTCATATAATAATAATTATTAATACATGAAATCTATTCAATCAAATATCAAAAAAGCAAAAAAATATTTAGATAATAATCATTGTATTGCGGTACCAACAGAAACTGTTTATGGATTGGCTGCAAACGCTTACTCGAATAGTGCAGTTAAGAAAATATTTAGTCTTAAAAAAAGACCATTAAATAATCCTCTAATTGTCCATTATTACGATATTCAAAGACTTAAAGAAGACTGTGATATAAATGATAATTTAGTTAAACTTTACAAAAAATTTTCTCCAGGTCCGATAACTTATGTTCTGAAATTAAAAAATAACTCAAAAATATCAAAATTTGTCACTAATAATAAAAAAAGTATTGCCGTACGTTTCCCTAAACATAAATTGTTAAGAAATTTATTAAAAAATTTAGATTATCCGGTAGCGGCACCTAGTGCAAATATATCCTCAAGATTAAGTTCAGTTAAACCATCTGATGTAAAAGAAGAATTTGGTTCAAAAATAAAATATATTTTAAATGGAGGAAAAAGTAAAATTGGAGTTGAGTCTACAATACTAAACCTTTTAGAAAAGCCCTCACTTTTAAGATATGGAGGCCTAGATACTAAAAAAATCGAAAATGTTTTAAAAAAAAAATTATTAATTAATACAAATTCAAAAAAAAAATTGGCACCTGGTTTATTTCCGTTGCATTACTCACCTGGGATACCTTTAAGAGTCAATGTTAAAAAACCAAAAAAAGATGAAGCTTATTTATTAATAAAAAAAAGAAAATCAAAATTAAAAAATTATTATTATTTATCCAAAGTAAAAAATATAAAAGAGGCTGCAAAGAATTTATATTCAACTTTAAGAAAAATTAAAAACGACGGTTTTAAAAAGATTGCAGTTGAGACGATTCCAAACAAAGGTCTTGGTAAAACAATTAACGATAGATTAAAGAGAGCCTCCAAATATTAATGACAAATTCTATTGAAGTAATCAATCTATCAAAAAAATATAAAAATAAAGAAGCAGTAGCTAATATAAATTTTAAAATTAATGAAAATGAAATCGTCGGTTTATTAGGACCTAATGGATGTGGAAAAACTACAACTATTGGGATGATTTTAGGGTTATTAAAACCAAGTAGTGGTGAGGTTTTAATCAACGGAGAGAATATTGAAAAAAATAAAATCTCACTTCTGCATAAAATGAATTTTATTTCACCATATATTGAATTACCTAAAAAACTTAAAGTTAAACAAAATTTAATTGTTTATGGAAAATTATATAACATTCAAAATTTAAATGACCGAATAGATCACCTTGCAAATAAACTTAGATTAAAAGACCTTTTAAACAAAATTACTGGAGAACTTTCTTCTGGACAAAAAAACAGGGTAAGTCTTGCTAAAGCTTTAATAAATGATCCAACGGTACTTTTGTTGGATGAACCTACTGCTTCACTAGACCCTGAAACTGGTGATTTTGTAAGATCGTTTTTAGAAGATTATAAAAAGGAAAAAAAAATGTCAGTTTTGCTTGCCTCCCACAATATGGAAGAAGTAAAAAGATTATGTAGTTCTGTTTTAATGATGAAAGATGGTTTAATAGTGGATAGAGGAACTCCTGAAGAGTTAATAACAAAATATGGGAGAACAAACTTAGAGGAAGTATTTTTAGAAATTGCGAGAAAATAAAAATGAATTTAATTAGAATTTATGGTCTTTTTTTAAGACACTTTTATTTAATAACTAGATCATTTCCAAGAATATTAGATTTAATTTATTGGCCTTCAATTCAAATTACTCTTTGGGGATTTATTTCTAATTTTTTTGCAGCTCATAGCTCTTATTACAGTGGTGCAGTAGGAGTTATTCTTTCATGTGCAATTCTTTATGATTTTTTATTTAGAACCAGTATTGGCTTTAATATGTTATTTTTAGAGGAAATTTGGAGCAGAAATTTTACAAATCTATTTATTGCACCGATGAAAATTAGTGAGATAATTGTTTCTCTAGTTTTAACTGCATTGATAAGAGCATTAATTGGTTTGATCCCAGCTATATTACTAACTTCTCCATTATTTGGAATCTCATTGTTAAAACTTGGTCTTCCTTTAGCGTTCCTTTTCCTGAGTCTATATTTATTTGGAATAACTCTTGGTCTATTTGTTTCAGCAGGATTGTTAAGATTTGGACCATCTTTTGAAAATATTGCATGGTCAACCATGTTTTTATTAGCACCATTTGGTTGTATTTATTATCCTGTAGAGACCTTACCAAGCTTTTTTCAATCGATAGCTTACAGCCTTCCCTTAGTATATATTTTTGAGGAAACAAGAAATATCCTGGTTCATAATAGCGTAAACTATTCAAATATCATGAGCGCATTATATCTAAATGGACTTTATCTTTTTTTCTCAATATCAATATTTTATTATTCGTTCGATAAAGCTAGAGACAAAGGTACTTTAATTAATATAGGGGAATAAATTTATTTAAAATGAAAACAATTCTTTTTATTATGTTAATTATTATTTTGATTGAAATTTTTCTTCAAATAATAATCCCAAAATTAAAAAAAAAATTTCAATGGATATTATTTCCAGAAGACTTGTATCCTAAATTTAATAATCAAAAATTCAAAAATTATCTTAAAAAAAGTTATGATAAAAATTTAGGATGGGTTAGAAAATCAAATTTAAAAGATTATGATAAAATCGATAATAAAAAAATTGAATTTAATATTCATTCAAGAGGCTATCGAAAGCAGATTAATAGTAGAAGAAAAAATAGAATAACATCTTTTGGTGGATCTTTTGTTTTTGGAAGACAAGTCAGAGATAATGAAACATGGCAAGAACAAATATCAAAAATAAACAATTATAATATTACCAACTATGGTGTAGGTAATTATGGAACAGATCAAGCAATTTTAAGGTATAAATATACAAAATTTGAAAAAAGTACCAAAATTGTTTTACTTGGAATTGTTCCAGAGCATATATGTAGAATTCAATCAGAATGGAAACATTTTTTTGAATTTGGAAATATTCATGGATTTAAACCAAAATTTTACATAAAAAATAACAAAATATTCTTAAAAAAAAATCCATTAAACAAAGACACTAAAATTAAAGAAATTAAAACAATTATAAACCGATGTATGAAAAGTGATAGGTTTTATTTAGAAAAGTTCAAAAAAAACATATTTAAGTTTCCTTTTTTTATCTCTTATTTTAAAAATTTTATTTTTAATTCAAAGATACTATTTTTATTTATTTTTTTCAAAAATAACAAAAAAATTAATGATTTGTTTCTAAAAGAGGTTATGCAAAGAAATATTGTTCATGCTCATAAATTTTATAATGAAAAATATTCAAAAATTTTATTTATTGAATTAATCAGATATTTTAAAAAAATTGCTAAAGAAAAAAAACATATTCCATATTTAATTGTTTTTCCTCAAAAGTTAGATATCATTAATCCAAAAACAAACAAAAATTATATTAACTTTTTTAAAAACCAAATCTCTAAAGAAATTAATACCTTGGATTTAACAGTTTTTTTTAATGAAAAAAATTCAAGTAAATTATTTATAAACCAATATTATGGTGGTCACTTAAACTCCAAAGGAAATAAATTTGTTGCAAATATTATTAATAAATTTTTAAAAAAATTTAATGTTTAAACGGCTTTACTCGATAGTTAAAAAAGAGATTAGAAATATATATTATATATTTATATCTATAATTTTTTATATATTGGACACCTTTACAATAAAGAAAAAAAATATTATTGTTTTTGCACAAAAAAATAATCTTTATTCTGATAATTCAAGAGCTTTTTTTGAATACATAAACGATAATAATTCAGATTTTAAGGCAATTTGGTTAGTTCATAATAAAGAAACATTAAAAAAAATAAGAAGAAAAAATATATCAGCTGAATTAATACTCCTATTTTCGTTAAAAGGTTTAAAAACATTGCTGATTGCTAAAACTGTAGTCACATCAAATTCTTTACATGATTTTTTTCCATATTTTAAACCATCAATCCACAAAGAAGCTGTTCAATTATGGCATGGAATAAAGTGGTCGAAAAAATTTGAATATCCAAACAATAATTTTACAGACCAATTAACAATTATTTGTGCAAGTTCTGACGCGCATAAAGAAATGATTTACAAGCAAAATTTACTATCTCCAGATAAGGTTTTTATAACTGGTTTACCTAGAAATGATATTTTTTTTAATCAAACGAAAAAAGATATAAAGAACAAATTTTTTCATAATTTCAAAAACTTAGATAAGAAAATAATTTTATATGCACCAACTCATAAAGAAGACTTAATATCATCTTTTTTTCCATTTTCAGATTTAAAAATTAATGAAATAGAAAAATTTCTAATTAAAAATAATTTTAATCTATATTTAAGACCACATATAAATGATACAAATAAAAATACATTGTGGAGAAATTATATAGATTCTCTAAAATCAAAAAATATTTTATCTCTTTCTTTTAATGAATTAGAAGATATAAACTCATTTCTTCCAATGGTTGATATTCTGATTACTGATTATTCAACTATATATACTGATGCTATATTATTTGAGATACCAACAATTTTTATTCCATACGATTATTTAGATTATAAAAAAAAAAGAGGATTTGTTTATGACTTTAATAAAGTTGCAGTTGGACCAAAAGTTTCTAATCAGAAACAATTGCTATCTGAAATAAATAATATTAATAATAATAGATTACAATACGTTGATAAACAAAATAAAATTAAAAAATTATTTCATAACTTTCAAGATGGAAATTCCTCAAAGAGAGTTTTGGATATTCTGAATTCAAAAATAAGTTTAAAAAATGTCTAGAATTTTGGCGCGCCTGCTAGGAGTCGAACCCAGAACCTCCAGAGCCGAAATCTGGCGCTCTATCCAGTTGAGCTACAAGCGCATATAGTATTAATATTATATTTTATGGAAAAAAACATTAATTTTATAGTCAAAGAGAATGAGAAGAATTTAAGGGTTGATATTTTAATTAACAAAAGAGAGGAATTAATTAGTAGAACTAGAATTAAAAATTTAATTTTAAAAGAAAAGTTAACACTAAATAATGAAATAATTAAAAGTCCTTCAAAAAAAGTCTCAATTGGTGATACTATAAATCTTAAGATTCCAGAACCTGAAATAGTATCCCTGAAACCTTACGAATTTAAATTAGAAATAATATACGAAGATGATGATCTAATTATTATAAATAAACCAGCTGGCATAGCTATGCACCCAGCACCTGGTAATTATGATAATACTATTGTTAATGCATTGATACATTATAATAAGGATTCTTTACCAAATATAGGTGATGAGTTAAGACCTGGTATTGTTCATAGAATTGATAAAAACACATCTGGTTTAGTTGTAATTGCAAAAAACAATGAAACTCATGAAAATTTATCAAAACAATTTAGTGATCATACAATTATAAGAGAGTACCAACTTTTAATATGGGGAAAATTAAGACCCTCTTCAGGAAGGATTGAAACATTTATAACTCGTAGTTCAAAAAATAGACAACTAATGGAAGTCAGTAGTTCTAAAGGTAAGAAAGCTATAACAAATTATAAAACACTTGAAATTTTTGAAAATCAAAAAACACCAACTTTAAGTTTAGTTGAGTGTAAATTAGAAACAGGAAGAACACATCAGATAAGAGTTCATATGAACTTTAAAGGTAATAGTCTAGTTGGAGATGACAAATATAAAAAAAAATATAAAAAATTAAAAAATATTGATTTTGATATCCAAAATTCAATTACTAAATTAAATAGACAATTCCTGCACGCAAAAACTTTAGGATTTATACATCCACGTACTAAGAAAGATATGATTTTTTCCTCACTTTTGCCACAAGATCTAAATAATATTCTAAAAATGCTTAGAAACACTGAAGAATAAATTATTGAAAATTAGCTATAATTAATTAAATAGACATTGCTATGAGTACAACAATGAGCAACAATCTGCCAACACTTTCTAATGAAGGTGGGCTATCTGCATATTTAGAGCAGATTAAAAAATTTCCAATGTTAGCTGCAGAAGAGGAATATATGCTAGCAAAAAATTGGAGAACGACTGGTAATATTAAAGCTGCAGAAAAACTAGTAACTAGTCATTTGAGATTAGTTGCGAAGATTGCTATGGGCTACAAAGGATATGGTTTGCCTATTAATGAAATGATTTCAGAGGGAAATGTAGGTCTTATGCAAGCAGTTAAGAAATTTGAACCAGAAAAAGGATTTAGATTGGCAACTTATGCAATGTGGTGGATTAAGGCTTCTATTCAAGAATATATTTTAAGATCTTGGAGTCTTGTCAAAATTGGAACTACTACTGCTCAAAAAAAATTATTTTTTAATCTAAAAAAAATTAAAAATCAAATTGCTCCTGAAACTGAAGGTGATTTAAGAGATGAACACGTTAATCATATAGCTAATAAGCTTGATGTAAGTAAAGAAGAAGTCGTTTCAATGAATAGAAGACTTTCTGGAAAGGAGTTCTCGCTAAATGCTCAAGTTGGTGAAGATGGCGATGAATGGCAAGACTGGTTGGTTGATAAAGAACTTGATCATGACTTAAAATTTGCTCACCACGAGGAAATGGAACAAAGAAAAGATTTATTAAAAGACTCTATTAAAGTTCTTAACGATAGAGAAAGAGAAATATTATACTCAAGAAGACTAAATGATGACCCAACTACACTAGAAGATTTAAGTAAAAAATATAAAATTAGCAGAGAAAGAGTTAGACAAATAGAAAATAAAGCATTTGAAAAACTTCAAAAGCACATGCTTCTATTAGCTAAATCAAAAAATCTTTTACCCGCAAACTAAACTTCAAAAGGGTTTTCAATTAAAATAGTATCATCTCTTTCTGGACTAGTTGAGATACTTGATACTTTTGCACCAATAAAATCTTCAACAGCAAAAATATATTTTTTTGCATTTTCGGGTAATGAATCCAAATTTTTAACTCCGTTTGTAGAAACTTTCCAACCTGGAAAAGTTTCATAAATTGGTTTTATTTTTATTTGATCTTCTACAGCAGCAGGTAAATAATCTAATCTTTTACCATCAAGCTCATAAGCAATGCACATTTTAATTTCGTCTAATTCATCAAGTACATCTAATTTCGTTAAAGCAATACCATCAATCCCTGAAACTTTAATAGTTTGCCTTACCAAAACACCATCAAACCATCCGCATCTTCTTTTTCTACTTGTAACAGTTCCAAATTCTTTTCCACGTGTTCCTAAAAGTTCACCAACATCATCAGTTAACTCTGTAGGAAAAGGACCTTCCCCAACTCTTGTAGTATAAGCTTTTGTAATTCCAAGAACATAATTAATAGAATTAGGGCCACAACCAGTTCCTGTAGCTGCGCTTGAGGCAACAGTATTTGATGAAGTTACAAAAGGATAAGTTCCATGATCTACATCAAGTAAAATACCTTGGGCTCCTTCGAATAAAATTCTCTTTTTTTGTTTTTTGAATTGATCAATCTTTAGCCAAACTGGCTGAGAAAATTCCAATATTTTGGGTGCTATTTTAAGCAAATCAGATTTAAGCTGATCTTTTTCAAAAATTTTTTTTCCTAGACCTTTTCTAATCGCATTATGATGCACTAATACAGAATCGAGTCTTTGATCTAAATTTTTTTCAGATCTTAGATCCATAACTCTTATAGATCTTCTTCCAACTTTATCTTCATATGCTGGTCCAATTCCACGTCTTGTAGTTCCTATTTTGCTTTTTCCTGCTGCATCCTCTCTTATCTCATCTATTTCTCTATGAAAAGGCAAAATTAAATTTGCAGACTCCGAAATAATAAAATTATTTACATTTACTTCTACACCTTTAGATTTTATTTCTTCTATTTCCTCTAATAAAGCCCATGGATCTACGACAACACCGTTACCAATAATTGATATTTTACCTTTTCTTACTATTCCAGATGGCAGTAATCTCAATTTATATGTAACACCATCAATCACTAAAGTATGACCAGCATTGTGACCTCCTTGGAATCTTATTACTACATCAGCCTGTTCAGATAACCAATCAACAATTTTTCCTTTACCTTCGTCACCCCATTGAGATCCAACAACAACTATATTTTTCATTATTTAAATTTTCTGTCTACTTTAAAGGAAGTGAGATGGTTAATTGGGCCATTACCTTTTCCATATTTAGGGTTTGATTTAATTGCAGAATTTACATACTTAATTCCAAGCTCACAAGATTTCTTTACTGTTTTTCCACATGATAAGAAAGTTGTAACTGAGCTAGATAATGTACAACCAGTACCATGGGTATTCTTTGTTTTGTGACGCTCGCTATTGAAGATCTTTATGTCTTTTTTGTTTATTAAAATATCTATTACATTTTTATGTTTTAAATGACCACCTTTTATAAGTACATTTTTAGCTCCTAATCCTATAAGTTTATTAGCAGCAAAAATCATATCCTCTTTTGTTATAATTGTTGTTTTAGTCAAAATTTCTGCCTCTAGAATATTGGGTGTAATTAGCGATACTTTTTTAATTAATTTTAATTTTAATAATTGAATAGCTTTAGTATCTATCAGTTTAGCTCCTCCTTTAGCAACCATAACTGGATCTAATACGATTTTTTTAACTTTAATTACATCAAGAGCTTTCAGTACCATTCTAATAACCTCTGAAGAATGTAACATACCAATTTTTATTGCATCAGGTCTTATATCTTTGCAGCTATAAATAATTTGATTAAAAATTTCTTTTGGATTAATTCCAACAATTGATTTTACACCTGTGGTATTTTGAGAAGTAACTGCTGTTATTGCTGTCATTGCATAAGAACCTAGAGCAGTAACAGTTTTTATATCAGCTTGAATACCTGCTCCACCAGATGAATCAGATCCTGCAATAATTAAAATTTTGGAATTTAGTTTCAATTTATTTTTATTTTTTTTGTAATCATATTTACACATTCGTATAAAAGAGCTTTATTTTCACTTTCTGCCATTACTCTTATTTTAGATTCTGTTCCTGATTTTCTTACTAAAATTCTTCCATTACCTTTGATTAATTTATCTGCATTTTTTATAATTTTTTTTATCTCTGGTTTATTAATTATATTTTTATCTTTAACTTCGATATTTTCTAAAAGCTGAGGTGTTTTCTTAAATTGATCAAAAAATTCACTTGCCTTTTTTCCTTTTCTTAAAGCAAAAAGAGCTTCTAAAGCTACTAGCAAGCCATCTCCTGTAGTTGCAAATTTACCTAAAATAATATGTCCCGATTGTTCACCGCCTAAATTAAACTTATATTTTTGCATTTTTTCTTTAACATATCTATCACCAACATTTGCCCTTAAAAATTTAATTCCTTTGGATTCAAAATATTTTTCTAATCCATAATTTGACATTAATGTTCCAACAACTCCACCTTTTAACATTTTTTTATTTTTCCATCTTGTTCCTAAAGCAGCTATAATTTGATCTCCATCTATTATATTGCTTTTCTCGTCACACATAATAATTCTGTCAGCATCCCCATCTAAAGATATTCCAACGTGTGCTTTATATTTTTTTACAGCAGATCTAATTTTTCTTGGAAAAGTTGATCCACATTTTTTATTAATATTTAAACCATTTGGTTTAACACCTATTGCTATGACTTTAGCTCCTAATGATTTTAATAATTCAGGACCTGCCTTATAACCAGCACCATTTGCACAATCGATTACTATTCTTAGTCCTCTTAAATTGAACTCTTTAGTGAAATTTTTTTTTAATATTTTAATATATTTTTTGGTACCTGTTTCTAATCTTTTAACTCTTCCTAATTTTTCAGAATGCGAAAGGTTTTTTGAGATTTTCTTATCTATAAGTCCCTCAATTTTTTTTTCTATTTTATCTGATAATTTCATTCCATCAGGACCAAACAATTTTAAACCATTGTCAAAATGTGGATTGTGAGAGGCAGTGATCATTATACCCATATTAGCCTTCATTTCTTTTGTTAGCATAGCCAACCCATTAGTTGGTAAGGGTCCTAGAGTATAAACATGCATACCAGCTGAAGCCAAACCTGAAACAAGAGCTGGCTCAAGTGTATATCCTGACAATCTCGTATCTTTTGCAATTATTGCTGTTTGTTTTCTTTTTTTTTTGAGATTTAAAGTATGTTCCGCTAGCAAGTCCAAATTTAAAGAACATATCTCCATTTATAAATTTACTATTAACTGCTCCTCTTATTCCATCTGTTCCAAAATATTTTTTTTTCATTAATTTTTGACTATCTCGTTAAAAACTTTAATACCTTGCTTTACTTCATTAACATCATGAATTCTTAAAATCTGAATTCCTTGCATTAAAAGATATATTGAAGAGGCCATAGTTCCACCGATCCTTGTTTTGCTATCATTTTTTTTTGATATATCTTTAATAAATCTTTTTCTTGAATTACCTACTAGTATAGGAAAACCTAATGAATGAAAAATAGAAACACCTCTTATAAGATTCATATTATGTTTCAAATTTTTTCCAAATCCAATTCCAGGATCTAAAATTATATTATTGTGTTTAATACCCTTGGATCTTATTAACTTAATCTTATTTTCAAAATAATCATATATATCTAATAATTCATTTTTATATTTCGCCTTCTTTTGCATATTTTCTGGTGTCCCAACTGAATGCTGTATTACAAATGGAATTTTATGCTTTTTTAAAATATTTATTGTTTTGGGATCATAACTTAACCCCGAAACATCATTAATAAGTTTAACTCCCATCCTGATACCATTTTCCATAATCCTAGACTTTCTTGTGTCTAAAGATATTGGTATTTTTTTTACAATTAATTTTAATATCTTATTAATTCTATTCAATTCTTGCTTTTCATTTATAGGCTTAGATCCTGGTCTTGTAGATTCTCCACCAACATCTATTATAGATGCACCACTTTTGTACAAACTAATAGCATGAGTGATACCCTTATTTTTTTTATTAAATTTTCCTCCATCCGAAAAACTGTCAGGTGTAAGATTTAATACTCCTAAAATATTTGGAATTTTTTTAAAATTAAAATTAGAAAAATTTTTTTTTTTTGAATTTATTTTTTTAATATCAGCATTTATTTTTTTTTTTAAATTATTTGGTAATTTCTTGACTTGATTTATAGAAATTCTTCTTGTCTTTTTTCTTGTAATAATCTCAAGATGGTCAAAAGATATTTCTTTAATCTGATGTAACGGAATAGATTTTTTTTTATTTACTAAAATTTTAGATTGATTACCAAAGTAGAAATTACACGCTCTTGTGTAATATCTTTGCATTATTTATTAATGAACAATTTTAGGTTTCAAACCCATAGCACCTAAAGCTGAGTCTTGATCATCTTTTGTTTCTGGATTATCTAAAATTTTATCTTTAGGATATAAATTTTTGTTAATTATATTCTCAATTTCTTCACCAGTTAATGTTTCATATGTTATTAGAGCTTTCGCGATTTTATGTAAGTCATCTATTTTTTCCATCAAAATTTTCTTAGCTTGGTTATATCCTTCATCAACAAGTTTTCTTATTTCTTTATCTATTTTTTGAGCAACTTCCTCTGAAACAGATTGGGTTTGAGTAACCGATCTTCCTAAAAATACTTCTTCTTGATTTTCTCCGTATTCTACAGGGCCCATTTCCTCACTCATACCATATTTTGTCACCATGGCTCTTGCAAGTTGTGTAGCTTGATTAATATCTGAACCACTTCCACCTCCTGCACCTGTAGATATGTTGTCTTTTCCAAAAATTAATTCCTCAGCAACTCTACCTCCAAAACAAACTGCCAGTCTTGCTTTTAAATATTTTATTGAGTAACCATGTTTGTCTCTCTCTGGTAAATTCATTACCATTCCAAGAGCTCTTCCTCTTGGTATAATAGTTGCTTTATGTATTGGGTCGTAGCTTGGCATATTGAACGATACTAAAGCATGACCTCCTTCATGGTATGCTGTAAGTTTTTTCTCGTCTTCAGTCATAACCATTGAACGTCTTTCAGCTCCCATCATTACTTTATCTTTGGCTTCTTCAAATTCTAATAATGTTACAATTCTTTTATTTTTTCTTGCTGCTAACAAAGCTGCTTCATTAACTATATTTGCAAGATCAGCTCCTGAAAAACCTGGTGTACCTCTTGCTATTGTTCTTAAATTGACATCTGGTGCCATTTTTATTTTTTTCACATGAACTTTTAAAATTTTTTCTCTTCCAATAATATCTGGGTTTGAAACCACTACCTGTCTATCAAATCTTCCTGGTCGCAACAAAGCTGGATCAAGCACATCTGGTCTGTTTGTTGCAGCAATAATAATAACACCTTCGTTAGTGTCAAAACCATCCATTTCAACTAATAACTGATTTAATGTTTGTTCTCTTTCATCATTTCCACCACCTAAACCAGCTCCTCTACTTCTTCCAACAGCATCAATTTCATCAATAAAAATTATACATGGAGAATTTTTTTTACCCTGTTCAAACATATCTCTAACTCTAGATGCTCCTACTCCAACGAACATCTCTACAAAATCAGAACCTGAAATAGTGAAAAAAGGAACTCCTGCTTCACCTGCAATTGCTCTGGCCAGTAAGGTCTTACCAGTTCCCGGGGGACCAACAAGCAAAGCACCTCTTGGAATTTTTCCACCTAGCCTACTAAATTTTTTTGGATCTTTTAAAAATTCTACTATTTCTTCTACTTCTTCTTTAGCTTCCTCTACACCAGCAACATCGTTGAACGTAACTTTACCTTTGAGTTCGTTCATCATTTTTGCTTTTGATTTCCCAAAACCCATCGCTCCACCTTTTCCACCTTGCATTTGTCTCATAAAGAAAATCCATACTGCAATAAGCAATAACATAGGAAACCATGATAAGAGAACACCAAACAATGAAGGCATTTTTTCATCTAGAGGTGCCGCTGAAATACTTACACCTTTTTCTGATAATTTTTCTATTAGATTTGGATCATTAGGAGCATAGGTTGAAAAAGAATTTCCATTTGAATAAACACCTTTAATGTTATTTCCTTGGATCTCAACTTTTAGAACCTCACCGTTTTCAACTGAATTTAAAAAATCTGAAAATATTATTTGATTTTCACCTCTGATATTAGCCTGAGGATTTTTAAACATGTTATAAAGACCTATAGTTAAAAAAACTATAATTCCCCACATTGCTAGATTTTTTAAATTCATAAGTTTAAAATAAGAATTATTATTAAATTAACAAGTGACAAAATATCAGTTATTTCATCAACTTTAACGCTCTTTTGATACTAAAACTGAGTTATTTACCTTCTTTATTACACAGTTCCCTAAAGTGGTCATGAATGAGTTATCATTTTTAATTCGATAAATTAAGTTATCAATTTTTTTTCCTCTTACTGGATAGTATTTTTTACCAACAGCTTTTAACAATTCTGTTAAAGACCTAAAAACTACTTCTTCTGGTTGAAGAAAAAAATTTTTATTCAAAATAACAGACTTATTCATATTTGAAATTGTTGAATTGTCTTTTAAATTTTTTTCTACAAAGTATTTAATTGAATCGTTAGCAAATTTTAAATTTTTAATCGTTAGACTAAATTTATCATTATCCAATCCCTCTAATTCCAAGTTTTTTATAAAATTTCTAATTTTTACTCTTTTAAAATGATCGTTTTTATTCGAGGGATCTTCAACATAATTTTTAAAAACTTTTTTGGTAATATGTTCTAAATTTTTTTTAGAAAATTTTAACAAAGGTCTTATCAAATTAATATTTTGTAGTTTGGTTCTTTGATCAAATGATACAATGCCATTTAAACCACTGCCTCTTAAAATTCTAATAAAAAAATTCTCCATTAAGTCATCCTTATGATGACCTAATAAAATATTATTTATTTTTAATTTTTTAGCCTTGTTGACCATGAGTGCATATCTTTTCTCTCTTGCAATAGATTGGATGTTGCTTTTTGGTTTTTTTCCAACCCAGGTTAAAATTTCTATATTAGTAGAGAGTTTTTTTAGAAGCAATTTTACAAATTTTGCCTCTTTTGTTGAGTTATTTCTAAGTTTATGATCAACATGCAAATATTTTACTTTTAGATTTTTTTTGATCGAATAAATTTTTGATAAAAAACATAAAGCTAAACTGTCTGGTCCGCCAGAAACTGCAACTATAAAATCCTCGTTTAATCTAATATTTTTTTCAAATTTTTTATAAATCTTAGAAGTTTGTTTATCTTTTAATTGATTTAATAAAAACTTATGAGTCTTGTTTGATGCATTCAAATTTTTTGGACTCATATTTTGCTTTTTGTATTACAGACTGATTTGCATTAGGATATTGTAATTCTACACCATTTATCATTTTACATCCTTGGTCTTTTTCACCAATTTGAACCATTGATACTCCAAGTTTTAATAGATTAATTGGAGCTTTTTTTCCTTTAGGATATTTTTGGTAACCCTCTAAATAAGCAGATGCTGCATCTGTATATAATTGTCTAATTCTGAATGTTTCTGCATACCAGTATTGTGCACTACCCGCTAACTCATGATCAGGGTTAGATAGAACAAATTCTCTAAAAGCTCTTTCTGCTGTACTGTAGTCTCCAACTTTTAAAAAGCTTGTTGCAAATTCATATTGCTCCACTGGATTTAAATCTTGAGGAAGTATTTTTTCTTCAGATTGAAAAGTTTCTGTTACAATTGAAGCTGTAGTATCTACAGATTGAATTTGTTGTGAAGTTTCGTTTGTCTCTGTATCTTTATATGAAATTGTTCCTAAATCTTGGGGCTGTGAACTACCAGGTAAAACTTTTTGTTCATCAGTCTTAGGTTTTGAGCTTAATTGATTTTCTACGCTACTTATATTTCCAGAGCTAATGTTTGTCTCTATATCTTGAAATCTTATTTGGTTATCTGCTTGAATTTTTGAAACACGGGTTGATAATTTATCCAACTTAAAATTTATTTCTTCAAATTTGTTAGTCAGTTCTCTAAACTGATCTTCAACTTCAGATAATTTTAATAAATGTCTAGTTAAAACATCTTCTGAGTTTTGATCCAGGTTTGAAGCCGAACTATCATTAGTACTTGCTTTCACTTCTATAGATCCAGAATAAACTGCTCTTTCAAGAGTTTTAAGATCATTTTTAATAATTTCTAATGTTTCATAAATATTATGGTTATCTGCAAAAGAAATATTAATAAAAACTAAATTTAATATTAAGAATAATTTTAAAATCACTAATTTAAATGTGAGCATCATTTAAATTAGATTTATGATTATAAAAATGGCAAAAAAAAGACCCTAAATCCAATAAAGGTTTAGGGTCTTAAATTTTAAATAATTAATTTGCTTTAACAGTTACTGATCTTCTGTTTTTTGACCAAGCTAATGGGTTTGAACCAGAGTCAACTGGTCTCTCCTTACCATAACTTAATACTGTAATTCTGTCAGAAGATATTCCGTAAGTCATTAAATAGTCTTTAGCTGCATTTGCTCTTCTTTCACCAAGAGCCAAGTTATATTCTCTTGTTCCTCTTTCGTCAGCATGACCTTCAAGAACTACGTTTATGTTTGGATTCTTTCTTAACCAAGCTGCTTGGGCTCTTAAAGTTTCTCTTGATGCAGTTGTTAATATCGACTCATTTGTTGCAAAGAAAACTCTGTCTGGAACACCATCAGCTAAATATTCAACTGTGTCTGTTCCTGTGTAAACATCACCTTGCATTTGACCTTGAATGTCTGTTGCTACTTCTTTTTTAGTTGCACATGCAGATAGCACTAGGCAAGCTGTTAATACTAAAAGTGTGTTTTTTAAAATTTTGTTTAATCTCATTAAATTGCTCCTTGCTGCTAATTTCAATTTCTTAACTTTTTCACAACTAAATAGAGGTTTCAAGTCTAAAAATCAAGAAATTTACAAAAATTAATCTTTAATTACTCAATAAAGATGACCATGATGGGTCTGAAGCATCTGTTGGTGTCTTTATTTGCCGTTCATTATAACCCGTTAAATCTATAGACCACAATTTTGCGGAAAAACCTTCTCCTTTAGAGTTAGTTTTTGTCTCTCTATAAAATATTAATACCCTTCCATTTGGAGACCAAGATGGCGCTTCTTGATAATAATTTTCAGTTAACAACCTTTCACCACTACCATCAGTCCTCATGACACCTATATAAAATTTTCCTTTATGTAATTTTGTAAATGCAATTAAATCTCCTCTAGGAGACCATACAGGTGTTCCATATAAACCGTTACCAAAAGAAATTCTTTTTACATCACTTCCATCATTCCTCATTACATAAATTTGCTGATAACCACTTCTATCAGAATTAAATGTAATATATTTTCCATCAGGAGAATAAGATGGGGAAGTGTCAATTGATGGATGATTAGTAATTTTTTCAACAATTCTGTTTTCTAAATCCATTGTGTAAATATCTGACTTTCCGTCTTTAGCAAAACTCATAATTATTTTTTTACCATCAGGTGAAAAACGTGGTGCAAACGTCATTCCAGGAAAATCCCCAACTACCTCTTGTGTACCAGTTTCTATATCTAATAAATAAACTCTTGGCATATTTTTAAAGTAAGACAAATAGGTTACCATTTGACTTGCTGGATTAAATCGTGGTGTTAAAACTAACTCATTCCCCAATGTCAAAAATTTATTGTTAGCTCCATCTTGATCCATGATTGCTAATTTTTTTATTCTTTGTGTTTTTGGTCCTTCTTCCGAGACATAAATTATTCTTGTATCAAAATAACCTTTTTCTCCAGTAAGTCTTTCATAAACCTTATCAGAAATAATATGCCCTACTCTTCTCCAATTGTTAGGAACTGTGGTAAAAGCTAAAGCCATCATTTCTTTAGCAGCTAAAACATCCCATAATCGAAACTCAACTCTTAATTTATCGTCAACATAATTTACTTTGCCAGTAATAAGTGCTTGAGCTTTAATTAAATTCCAATCTTCAAATCTTGGTTTTAAATTTGCAATATCAGGAGCTTGTAAAAAAGCCTTTTTGTCTAGAGGATTAAATAATCCCGAGGTTCTTAAATTATTCTCAACGATATTTGATATCTCGGAGCCAATATTTTCTTTTTTAAGTATTTTTTCAAAACCTTTTCTAGACTCTTCATCAATTGATAGGGGGGAAACTGCTAATGGGAGTGGATTTAAATTTCCCCTAGTTATATCAACTTCAATCAAAGCATTTGCATTGATAGGTATCAATATAAACAATAAAAATAAAATTTTTTTTGTCATTTAAATATACTACCCTTCTAACATCTCTCTTGCATCAAAATTTAACTGTAATTCTTTCCATCTTTCATATCCAGTCGTTGGAACTCTTAATGGTTGGCATAACTTGACAGCTCTCAAAGCACTTTCTGCTAAAACCTTATAAAAACCTTGGCCTGGTTTATTCATTCTTGCATGATCTAAAATTTCTGTTTTTGATACTGTTCCATCAGGTTTTAGTTTTAACTTTATTCTTACCAATAAATTTTCATTGTATGGTAATCCTAATGGAATACTCCAACACCCAAATATTTGTGCTTTAAGAGCATCCTCTTCGCTTAGTGTAAGACCTGTATTTTCTACATTTCTTTCTTGATCTTGAGTAATGTCATCGTTTGTTTTTAAAACTTCTGCACTCTCTTCTTTTGATTTATCAATTAAAGCAGCAATATTATTTGGATCAAAGAGATCTTTTTTTTCAAATTCTGATACCTGTTTAACTTCATCATCTACTTTTTCAGGATTTTGTTTTTTTTCCTCTTTTGTCTCAACTTTTTTTAATGTTTTATCTGGAAGTGGAATTGCTTCAGGAGTTTCGTTCTCTATTTTTTTATTATTTTGATCAGGAGCCAAAATAGTTTTTGTTTTCGTTTTTTCTACTTTTTTTGGTGGAGCTTGTTCTGAAACAAGTTTTTTTTCTTTCTCTTTAACTTTTTCAATTATCTTTTTAGCTTTAGGTGCAAATGGAATATTAGTTTTTTCTGCTATTTGAATTAACTCAACTGATACAATTGGAGGAATATCAAGCGGTTTCTTTGCCAAAAAAGGTAAACTCATAGCTGTAATAAAAATTAACAAAGCATGTAAAACAGAAGAAATAATTAAACTTCTATTCACTTTAATTACCTTTGTTTATACGGTTCTGAAATCAATGCTACTTTAGTGAAACCAGATCCTGATAGTAATCCCATTATTTCTAAAACTCTCCCATAATTTATAGTTTTATCACCTCTAACATAAATTCTGGTATCAGTTCTATTTTTTGAAACCGCTAAAACTTTTGCAATAATATTATCGTATTCAACTTTTGCTTCTTGAATAAAAATTTCACCTTTTGCGTTAATTGACAGTGTTAAAGGTTCTGTTTCTTCAGGTAATGAGTCTGCCGAACTTTCTGGTAAATCAACTTGAACACCTACCGTTAACAATGGTGCTGTTACCATAAATATAATTAATAATACCAACATAACATCAACGAATGGAGTAACATTTATTTCACTCATAGGTTCTTTTGATGAGCGATTAAATTTAAAAGCCATTTTTTAGATTATAGTTAAAAATCTTTTAGAGAAGTTTTCTAATTTTTCGGAATATTTTTTAGAGTCATTATTAAATTTGTTGTAAGCAACTACAGCTGGTATTGCAGCCAACAGACCAAGTGCAGTTGCAAATAAAGCTTCGGCTATCCCCGGCGCAACTATCGCAAGACTTGTGTTTCTTGAAATAGCTATAGATTGAAAAGAATTCATAATTCCCCAAACAGTTCCAAACAATCCAATAAATGGTGCTGTTGAACCTACTGTTGCCAAAAAAGTAAAACCTTTTTCAATTTTTGTCATTTGTTTTTCAATTCCAGCTTCTAGAGAAGCGCTCATTCTTTCACTAATGTTAGTTCTTGTTTTTTTTTTAAGTAATCCTTCCATTGCATCTTGAAAAACAAGTGACATTGGATCCTCAAGTTTACTAGGTAAACTATTGTAAAAAGTTTCGGCAGATTTAGAATTCCAAAATTTTTCTTCAAATTCTTCTGAAGATTTAGTTATTTTTTTAAATAAACGAAACTTTTCAATAATTACAGCCCAAGAATATATTGAGCACAATATTAATATAATCATTACAGACTTAACAATTATGTCTGCTCTAAAAAATAAACTGAATAATGAAAAATCAGTATTTGTTCCTAATTCAACTGCTTTTGCTGCTATATCTGCTTCCATGCTTACTCATCACACGTAAATGTGTCATGATTTTGTCTTTTGATTTAAATTGATTATTCTTCTTTTTGATAAGTTTCATAGAAAAAACTAGCTATTAGAATAGCATCTGCCTTGTTGTTATCTTTTTTTTTTGACAATTGTGATGAAAAATATGGAAAAATTTCAATAGCTCTTGTTCTGCTCGCATCTTTTTCTGAATTAATAAGGTTAAAATATTTTTTCCACTTAGCAGGCCTAACATAATAAACAGGTAAATGCATCGCGCTGCATATTCCTTTTAAAATTCCAAAAGATTGACCAAAATTAAACATGCTAGTAACGCCTTGTCCAGGCATTGCAGAAACTTGTTCAATTACAACTTTTATGTTTTTTTTATCAAATTTGTTTATCCTTTCACTAATTTCATTAAATATTTGAGCACCATTTACTTGTCTTTTATTCTTCTTACCATCTGTCATCGTTGGCATTTCAATTGCGTCTTTTATTATACCATCTTGAAAAAAACAGATTGAACCTGAGATGCCTGGATCAATTCCAATAATCATCATTAAATACCACCTAAATTAACGTTAGAATAGACGTTCTGAACATCGTCATCTTCCTCAAGAGTTTCTAAAAAATCTACAACATTATCTTTATTTTCTTTATTAACCTCAACACTATTTAATGGGACCCATTCAATTTCAGTAGAAATAAAATTCGCAATAATTTTCTCAAGATTTTTTTTTACATTATATATTTCGCTCATTTGACACTGAACTTCATGATAATCCTCATAAGAAAAACATTCATCAGCTCCTGACTCAATCGCTAAATCTAAAATTTTTTCATCAGATATCTCTTTTTTATCAATTTTGATTATACCCAATTGTTGAAAATTATGAGAGGCGGAACCTTGAGTTCCTAAGCTCCCACCACTTTTTTGAAAAATAGTTCTAATATTTGATGCAGTCCTATTTTTGTTGTCTGTTAAAGTTTCAACTATAACAGCAATTTTTTCTGGTCCAAATCCCTCGTATCTTAAATTTTCAAAATTTGTTGCTGTAGCTGCAGAAGATTTATCTATTGCTCTTTCAATATTATCTTTAGGCATATTTGCAGATCTGGCAGCCTGTACCGCAGACCTAAGTCTAGGGTTCATTGCTGGATCTTTGTCACCAAGTTTTGCCGCAACAGTAATCTCTTTAGATAATTTTGAAAATATCTTTGATCTTTGCTTATCGGCCTTATCTTTTTTATGTTTTATTCCTGCCCAATGTGAATGTCCTGCCATGATCTTTAAATATTTTTTATTTGATCTCCGTATACATAGCTTTTGATGTCTATTGCTAAACCTGTTTTTATATCACAATCTACTATAACACCACACAAAGTAGCATCTCCACTAGCAGGAAAATGTTTCACTGAATTCTTTTTTAAAAATCTATTCAAGGAATTTTCTTTATTCATTCCAATCACTGAATCATAATCTCCACACATACCTGCATCGGTTTGATATCCAGTGCCATTATTAAGTATTCTAGCATCATTTGTTGGAATATGAGTATGGGTTCCAACCACGAGAGTTGCCTTTCCATCAAAGAGATGTCCTATAGCATTTTTTTCGCTAGTAATTTCACCATGGAAATCAACTACAAGTAAATCAAAATCCTTTTTCATTTCATTTTCTTTTAAAAATTTTTGAGAAGCTTGAAAAACATCTTCACATTTTTTCATAAAAACGTTGCCCATCAAATTAAGAACTCCAATTTTTATATCATTCTTTGTTTTATAAATCTGAAAACCTTTTCCTGGTGCAGGTTCAAATAAATTTTTAGGTCTTAATAATCTTTCTTCTTTATCAATAAATTCCATAATTTCTTTTTGATCCCAAACATGATTGCCGGTTGTGATAACATCAACTCCACAATTAAAAAAATCCTTACATATTTCTTTAGTTAGCCCCACACCTTGAACTGCTGCATTTTCACCGTTTACTATTACAAAGTCGATTTTGTTTTTATCAATTTCATTTAATAAATTACTTGTTAATTTAGAACATCCTGAAATTCCAACAACATCTCCTAAAAATAAAATTCTCATTGTATAATTTTTTTCTCGGTTATTATTAAATCAAGTTTCTTATCATACTTGTTAATAGGTATTTTTTTTGTCTCCTGGTATGAAAATCCTAATCCAATTTTAAATATTTTTTTAATTTTAGATACTTTTTCTAAATAACGATCATAAAATCCTCCACCATAACCTAATCTATTCAAATCATCATCATAAGCTACTAAAGGAACAAATATTATATTTGGGTAAATTTTCTTTCCTGAAGTTGGCTCAGCGATTCCATACTTATTAATTTTTAAAGGATCTTTATTTGTCCATTCAAAAAAATCCATTTGGTTATTTTCTCTAATTATTGGTAAGGAAATATTTGTCTTTTTGTTTCTTAAAAAATAAAGCATATCCAAGTCATCAATCTCATGATTGCAAGGGTAATACCCTCCTACATTTTTAAAATTAATTTTATTTTTTTTTAAAAATCGATAAATTCTGTCAGGATTGAGACTAAGTTTTTTATTTGAATTTTTTTTTCTAAGATTTAAAATTTTACTTCTTAGCTTAGATTTGCTCACGGACCTACTTTGAAATGTTTTCTAATTTTGCTTTTTTTACAAAATTTGATATTTGATCAGCAGCTTCATCAATTAAATTTTCGTATTTTTTCTGATTATCATCAATTTCTTGTTTTAAATTTTCATGATCAAGATTTAGTTTTTCAATTTCAGATTCTTTTGTTTCCCTATATTCATAAATTAGAGATTTTAATTCTTTAAATTTTTTTGATAGATCATTTAATTCTTCTTTTTTTTGATCTACTTTTTTCTTAGTTTCGTAATATTCATCCATTATTTTTACAGCTGTAATTAATAATAATTTATTTTCACCTAGATTTCCCAAATCATTTTTTAAATTATTAAACTTTTTGTTAATCTGAATTAACAATTCTTCTAAGTGCTCTTCTTGTCCATCTTCACAAGCGAGCAAAAACTCTTTATTGTTAAATTTTATACTTACATTTGCCATTTATCTATTTCATCCAATAGTGTGTCAGTTTCTTGATTAAGTTCGTCAATTTTTTCAGAAAATTCAATTTGTTTTCTTTCTTCCAACTTTTCTTTGTTTTTTAATTCATCAAGTTTTTTTGATAGATTTTCATGTTCCTCGAGTAACGTTTTATATTTTTCTTCAATCTGTGTTTTTTCAATTTCTAATTGATTTTGTTTTGTGCTTAAATTTTCGATATTTTTTTGTAATTCAGGATTTGTTAGATCTAAATTTTTTAATTCCTCTAATGCAATATTTAATTTTTTTTCTTTTTCGTTTATAGAATTCATATATATATGTTTATATTATTAAATAGATTCTTCTTAGTCTAGTCAGGATAATTTTGAGCAAACTACACAATGATTTAGCTAATTGCATCAGATTTTTATCAATTGATGCTGTTCAAAAAGCAAATTCAGGTCACCCAGGAATGCCAATGGGTATGGCAGATGTTGCAACAGTGTTATTCAAAAATTTTTTAAGATTTAATCCAAAGAATCCAAATTGGTTAAATAGAGATAGATTTGTTTTGTCTGCTGGTCATGGTTCTATGCTTTTATATTCTTTGCTTTACCTAACTGGATATAAAAGCATATCAATTAATAATATTAAAAAATTTAGGCAGCTTAATTCTATTTGTGCTGGACATCCTGAATATCATCCGAAAACAGGTATTGAAACTACAACTGGTCCTCTTGGACAAGGTATATCTAATGCAGTTGGTTTTGCAATAGCTGAAGAAATTTTAAAAAATAAATTAGGTAAAGATTTAATTAATCACAAAACTTATGTTTTAGCTGGAGATGGATGCTTAATGGAAGGAATAAGTCATGAAGCAATGAGTTTAGCGGGACATTTAAAACTTAAAAATTTAGTTATGCTATTTGACAACAATTCAATTTCAATTGATGGTCCAACAAATCTCGCAGTTTCAGATAATTTTAAAAAAAGATTTGAAGGATATGGTTGGGATTATATTTCTATCAACGGTCATAATGAAAAAGAAATTTTTAAAGCACTAAAAAAAGTTCAAAAAGCTAAAAAACCTACTGTGATTTCTTGTAAAACAAAAATTGGATATGGTTCACCGAATAAATCAGGAAAGGCATCTTCCCATGGAAGTCCATTGGGAGCAGATGAAATCAAACTTGTAAGAAAAGTCTTAAATTGGAAAAGTAAACCCTTTGATATACCAAATCAAATTTTAAAAGATTGGAGAAAAATTGGCCAAAAAGGTAAAATTTTAGAAAAAAAATGGAACAAAATATTAAAAAGAAAAAAAATAAAATTTAATCAAACATTAAAAAATAATTTTAATACAACACTTAAGAAAGAAAAAGAAAATGCAATAAAGGAACCAAAAAGTTTAGCTACTAGAAAATGTTCAGAAATGACATTGAGCGCATTAACAAAAAAAAAAAATAATTTAATTGGTGGCTCTGCTGATTTAGCGGGATCAAATAATACAAAAACTAAAAACCATAAAATAATTAAGCCTGGAGATTTTACTGGAGACTACATTCACTACGGAGTGAGGGAACACGCAATGAGTGGGGTTATGAATGGTATTGCACTTCACAGCAACCTAATTCCCTATGGAGGTACTTTTTTAATATTTTCTGATTATTGTAAACCATCGATTAGATTGTCAGCATTAATGAAAAAAAGAGTTATATATGTAATGACTCATGATTCTATTGGTCTCGGAGAAGATGGTCCTACTCATCAACCTGTAGAACAGCTTTCAGGCTTACGTGCTATACCTAACTTAAATGTATTCAGGCCTGCAGACAGAATTGAAACTATCGAATGTTGGGAGCACGCTTTAAAAAGTTCAAAAACACCTAGTGTGCTATCTTTGACAAGACAAAATTTAAATCCAGTAAGAAAAACATACTCAAATAAAAACTTATGCTCATTGGGCGCTTACGAGGTTTTAAGAACAAATAAAAAAATTACTCTAACAATATTAGCAAGTGGATCTGAAGTTAATCTAGCAATAGAGGTTAGCCATAAATTGGCCAAAGATAAAATATACTCCAAAGTAATATCAATACCTTGTATGGATCTTTTCGAATTACAATCAAAAACTTATAAAAATAAAATATTAAAAGAAACAAAATTTAAAATATCGATTGAAGCTGGATCAAGTGATTGTTGGAAAAAATATATAGGTGATAATGGAATTGCTTTTGGAATTGATGAATTTGGTAAAAGTGCACCCTATAAAGATATTTATAAATTTTTTGGACTAGAGAGTACAAACATTAGAAATATTACTAAAAAATTAATAAAAAAATAAAATGACAATTAAAATTGGAATTAATGGAATGGGGCGCATTGGTCGAATGGTTGTTAGATCAATTGTCGAAAGTAAAAATAAAAATTTAAAAATTAATCATATAAACAATAGGTCGAATTCAGAAACTACATCTAAATTAATTAAATATGATTCTATACATGGGAAATTAAATGCTAATTTAGATTATGATTCAAAACATTTAATAATTAACAAAAACAAAATTACATTTTCTCAAGAAACAAAAATTGAATACATTAATTGGAAAAAACATAATGTTGATTATGTTTTTGAATGTACTGGAAAATTTAATTCAAAAGAAAAACTTATTGCTCACATTGAAAATGGTGCAAAAAAAGTAATCGTTTCTGCTCCATGTAAAAATGCTGATAGAACAATAGTATTTGGTGTTAATGAAAATATAATTACTAAAAAGGATAAAATAATATCTGCAGCGTCTTGCACCACCAATTGCCTAGCTCCAGTAGCCAGTGTTCTTGATCAAAATTTTGAAATTGAAAAAGGTTTTATGACAACAATTCATGCATTTACTAGTGATCAAAGAATTCTAGATAACTCTCACAAAGATCCAAGAAGAGCGAGATCTGCAAGTCAATCAATAGTTCCTACCTCAACAGGAGCTTCTAAGGCAATAGGAGAAATTATACCAAACCTCAAAGGGAAACTAGAAGGTGTTGCGATGAGAGTACCTACTCCTAACGTTTCTCTTATTGAATTAGTCTTTTGTACCAAAAAAAATATTGATATAAAAAAAATTAATGATGCATTTGAACAAGCGTCAAAAAATAAATTAAAAAATATCTTAGAAGTTGCTAATGAAAAATTGGTATCTATAGATTTTAACCATCATCCTGCTTCTGCAATAGTAGATGCTTCTTTAACAAATGTAGTTGGAAGTAATATGGGTAAAATATCAGCCTGGTATGATAATGAATGGGGCTTTTCTAATAGAATGTGTGATATAGCCGAAACTTTGCATAAAATCTCTAAATGAGAAGTATTATAAACGAAAAAAATCTAAACAATAAAAAAATATTATTAAGACTAGATTTAAACGTCCCTTTGGAAAGAAACAAGATAACAGACACAACAAGAATCGATAAAATTCTTCCTACATTAAATTTTTTGATTAAAGAAAAAGCTAAAATTATAATTTTATCTCATGTTGGAAGACCAAAAGGTAAAATTGTTAAAGAACTCTCCCTAAAACCAATTTGTGAAGAGTTGCAAAATAAATTAAAAAAAAAAGTAAAACTTATTGATAAAAATATTAAAGAAATAAAAAGTAAAAATTTCTTTAGCGATTATAATGAAGATATTTTTATTCTAGAAAATATTAGATTTTATTCTGAAGAAGAGCAAAATGACAATAAGTTTGCTGAACTGATATCAAATCTTGGAGATATTTATGTCAATGACGCCTTCTCTTGTTCGCATAGAGCTCATGCCTCAATTTATAAAATTCCAAAATTCTTACCCTCGTTTTCTGGATTACAGCTAGATTTAGAAGTAAATGCGCTTAATAAAATAACTTCTGAAATTATCAGACCAATTACTTGTATTATTGGGGGATCTAAAATTTCAACTAAAATTAATGTTATTAAAAATTTAATTCCTAAATTTGACAACATTGTAATTGTCGGTGGTATGGCTAATAATTTTATAGAATATTTTGGAAATAGCATTGGAAAATCAATTAAAGAAAAAAACTGCAATAAAGTAGTTGAAGAAATTATCTCCCTTTCAAAAAAAGAAAATTGTAAAATAATCTATCCAGAAGATGTTATAGTGTCTAAAGATTTAAATGGATCTCCTCAAAAGAAAGAATTGAACGAAGTATTATCTGATGAAATGATATTAGATATTGGTCCAAGAACTATAGATAAAATAACAAAAATTATTGATAACAGTAAAACCATACTTTGGAACGGACCTGCAGGATATTTTGAAAATTTAAATTTTGCTTATGGAAGTATTCAAATAGCAAAAAATATAATTAAAAATAATAAAGAAAACAAAATTTTTTCAGTTGCTGGTGGTGGGGACACGGTGTCTTTATTAAACAATTTAAACGTAGTTAATAAGTTTAATTTTGTTTCAACTGCAGGTGGAGCTTTTTTAGAATATCTTGAAGGTAAAAACCTTCCTGGTATAACCGCATTAAATTAAAATGTCTGAATTAAATAAAATTGCACTTAAAATAATTTCCAATGGCAAAGGTATACTTGCAGCTGATGAAAGCAATGGAACCATGACAAAAAGACTTGAAGCAGTAAATGTTAAATCAACAAAAGAAAATAGGCTTACCTTCAGAGAAATTCTTTTTTCATCAGAAGGAATGAAGGATTGCATAGGTGGCGTTATTCTTTACGATGAAACCATAAATCAAATTTCGAGCACAGGAAAATCAGTACCTGATTTAATATCTAGTTCAGATGTAGTTCCCGGAATTAAAGTTGATACTGGTGCCAAAGATTTAGCAAATTCCCCTAAAGAAAAAATTACAGAAGGATTAGATGGCCTTAGAGATAGATTAAAAAAATATTATAATCTTGGAGCAAGATTTGCAAAATGGAGAGGTGTCTATTCTATTGGTGAAAAATATCCAAGCAAATTAGCAATTAGTAGTAATGCTCATGCACTTGCTAGGTATTCTGCATTAGTTCAAGAAAATGGGATGGTTCCAATAGTCGAACCTGAGGTATTGATGGATGGAAACCACTCTGCTGAAGTTTGCTTGAGCAAAACATCAGAAGTGATTAAAAAATGTTTTGAGGAATTAATTATACATAAAGTAGATCTTTCAGGAATTATTTTAAAACCAAACATGATATTGGCAGGAAACCAATCAAAAGATAAAATTTCAAATGAAGAAGTTTCTGTAAAAACTCTTGAGTGTCTTAAAAACTCAGTCCCAAATGAAGTTCCTGGAATTGCTTTTTTATCTGGAGGGCAATCTGAAATTGAAGCTACAGAAAATTTAAATTTAATTAATAAAAATAATAATACAAATTTTATAATGACCTATTCTTATGGAAGAGCCCTTCAACAAAGTGCTTTAAAAGTTTGGTCTAATGATGTTAAAAATATAGAGGCAACTCAAACTACTTTTAATCATAGAGCTAAAATGTGTACCTTAGCTGCTCAAGGAAAATGGTCAAGCGAACTTGAAAATAAATAAAAAAAAATTTATTTATCTTATATCTCCTAATAAAATACCAAACACCTTCTATAAAAATCTTAAATTAGTTCTAAAAAGTGGTAAAGTAAGTTTTTTTCAACTTAGACTTAAAAGTTACTCTCAGAACAATAAAATGATGATTGGAGAAAAAATTAAAAATATTTGTAAAAAAAATAAAGTAAAATTTATAGTTAATGATGATCCTTTGCTTGCTTTAAAACTAGATGCAGATGGTTGCCATTTAGGTCAAAAAGATATGAATATTAAGATAGCAAAAAGAATTCTTGGTAAAAAAATTGTAGGAATTACTTGTCATAATTCTATTAATTTAGCAAAAAAAGCTACTAAAGCTAAAGCTGATTACATTGCCTTTGGTGCTTTTAATAAATCTAAAACTAAAAAAACTAAGTATGTGGCATCTGTAAAGATTTTAAATAAAGTTAAAAAATTTACAAAAACTCCAACAGTGGCTATTGGTGGAATTAATGCTGCTAATTATAAAAATCTATTATTGAATAATGCCAATTTTTTAGCTATTTCAAGCTACATTTGGAAAAATAAAAAATATAAACCGTTACAGGCTATAGAAAGATTAAAATGAAAATTAATGCTGGAGAAATAAGAGTTGGAATGCTCTTAGAATATAAAAATGACTTATGGCAAGTTTTGAAAACCCAACATGTAAAACCAGGAAAAGGTGGTGCGTTTGCTCAAGTTGAAATGAAAAGCTTAAACAAAAATACAAAGCTAAATGAAAGATTTAGATCAAGTGAAACAGTAGAAAAAGCATCATTGGCGGAAACGACTTTTAATTATCTATATAGTGATGAAGATAATTATTTTTTTATGGATCCAAAAACATTTGAACAAATAGAGATAAAAAAAGAAACCGTAGGTGATAAGGGTAAACTTTTAACTGAAAATTTGCAAGTTTCTGTAAGTTTTTACAATGAAAACCCTCTATCAATTGAATTACCTAACCAAGTTCAGTGTAAAATTGAAACTACTGATGCAGCCCTTAAAGGACAAACTGTGTCATCATCCTACAAACCAGCAACTCTTGATAATGGTTTAAATATTCAAGTTCCTCCGTTTATTGAAGCAGGTGATGAAATTGTAGTTGATACTAGAAATTTAGAATACATTAAAAAAATCTAAAATGATCTCTATATCTTCAAATTTAAATATTATGATTAAAGCAGCTGAAAAAGCCTCAAAGTCTGTGATAAGAGATTTTGGAGAAATTGAGAAACTACAGGTATCCAAAAAAGGACCCCGAGATTTTGTTACAAAAACTGACAAACTTGTTGAAAAAATTCTAATTGAAGAACTTTCTAAAACACAAAAAAATTATTCTTTTTTATCAGAAGAAGTTGGTTCAATTAAAAATAAAGATAAAGATAATATTTGGATAATCGATCCTATAGATGGCACAACAAATTTTCTTCATGGTATTCCTCATTTTGCAATTTGTTTAGCTCTTGAATGTAAAAAAGAGATAATTAGTGGTTTAATTTATGATCCTATTAAAGATGAAATGTTTTATGCAGAAAAAAACAAAGGTGCATATCTAAACAATCAAAGATTACGAGTATCAAACAGGAATTTAATAGATGAATGTTTGTTTTCAAGTAACCATGAAGGAGTCAAATTCAGCAATTTAAATATGAGATACAGCGGATGTGCGGCTTTGGACTTGGCTTATGTGGCTTCAGGTAGATTAGATGGTTTTTTTCATAATACAATTAATATTTGGGATGTGGCAGCAGGAGCCTTGTTGGTTGAAGAGGCAGGTGGAATAGTTAATGATTTAAATAAATTCGATCAGAATAATATAGATATTCGAGCATCAAGTGGGACTATTAATGATAAAATGCTTGAAAATTTAAAGAACTTTTAATTGTGTTCTAGGTTTCTTTTGCTATAAGTCTCGATATGAAAAAAGATATACATCCAAACTACCACACTATTAAAGTTGAAATGACTGATGGTACTCAATTTGAAACTAAATCAACTTGGGGTGCTGAGGGTGATATATTAAAATTAGAGATAGACCCTAAATCTCATGCAGCCTGGACTGGTGGAAAGCAAAAATTAATGGATAAAGGTAGAATTAGTAAATTTAATAAAAAATTCCAAAATTTTAAATCAGAAAAAAAAAGATAAATGTCAAACGCACCCTTAATGCCAATGGCAACTGCCGTATGGTTAGTAGAAAATACTTCATTAACTTTCAAACAAATTGCAGATTTTTGTAAATTACATGAAGTTGAAATACAAGGAATTGCAGACGGTGAAGTGGCAAAGGGTATTAAAGCATATAATCCAATTATATCTGGTCAACTTTCAAGAGAGGAAATTGAACTATCATCAAAAGATGAAAATAGACCATTAAATATTAAAAGTAATGATATAGAAATTTCAAATAACGAGAAAAAAATAAAAAAATATATTCCTCTATCAAAAAGGCAAGATAAACCCGACTCTGCTTTATGGTTAATTAAACAACACAATCTTTTAAAAGATTCTCAAATAGCCAAGTTGGTTGGTATTACCAAAAATTCTGTGACATCAATAAGAAATAAAAGTTATTGGAACTATAATAATTTAAATCCAAAAGATCCGGTTGCTTTAAATTTATTCACTCAAAAAGATTTAGTTGAGGCTATTGAAAAAGCTGAAAGAAGAATTAAAAGAGAAAAAAAAGAAAAAGAAAAACAAAATAAATCAACTCAGGCATCTATTTGATGAATAAAATTAATAGACATAAATTTATAAAAGTGTTAATCAATCACCTTTCTGGAGGTGGTTATTAAAATAGAAGTTAAAGATAATAATGTTGAACAAGCATTGAGGGTTTTAAAAAGGAAACTTCAAAGAGATGGTTTCTTTAAGGTTATTAAACTAAAGAATACTTATGAAAAACCATCTGAAAAGAAAAAGAGAATTCTTCAAGAAAATATTAAAAGAGTTAAAAAATTAAATAAACTCAAAAATAGAATTTGAAAATAACGCGGGGTGGAGCAGTCTGGTAGCTCGTCAGGCTCATAACCTGAAGGTCGGCGGTTCAAATCCGTCCCCCGCAACCAAATATATTAATAAAAATAATTTTTAACAATTCTTATTAAAATAAAAACAATATAAAACCCAAAAACATAAATAATATTAGTCTTATTTTTAAAAAATTTAAAATTCAATGAGGTATTTAAAAGCGTAAAAAATAAAATTAAAACAAGTGGATCATAATATTTATGATAAATAGTATTTTGAATATTTGAAATAATTAAAATAATAAAAATTAAAAAATTATTTAAATTTTCAAACGAAAAATAAATCAAAACTAATAAAGAAAAAAAAGTTACAAGATAAAAGAATATATTGTTATCAAAAATAAAGTTTGAAACTTGGAAAAATATACCTCCACCTGTATAATTTATGGAATAATTAAAAAATATTACATTTATAATAAGAAGAATTATTGCTAGGAAATAATTCCATTTTTTACAATAAATTAAATCCTTTAAAAATTTCCTATCTATCATAAAGGGTAAAGAATGAAAAAAAATAATGCTACTTATTAATAAAATTTTGTTTGAGAAATTAAAACTTAGACTTATTGTTTCTGTTGAAATTAAACCTGGAGTTTTTGCTAATAAAAAATTTATATCGAGGTAAAATAAATAGTAAAATGCTGGAATTGAACAAAATAAACCAAAAAAGAAAATTATAGATAAATATTTAAGTTCAATGTTTTTCCAATAATGATAACCAAAAAATAATATAAATACAGAAAAGTTTGGGCTTATGTAAGAGGAAAAGATTAAAAAAGATATATTTTTCCAAACATATTTTTTTTTTTTAGTTTTTAAAAATTTCAAAAATTCGTAAATAGAAATTACGAAAAAAATTAATCCAATTAATCTTGAACTAGGCCATATTGCTAAAGATCTGAATGTCGGAGACAAAAACATAGAAAGAGAAAGTAGCAATAAAATACTTTTTTCAATTCTATCAAATTTAATTATTAAACATTTATAAAAAAATAAAATCAAAAGAAGTGAAATATTCAAGTTAATAAATCTAATTATGTCAAAAGAAAAACCAATTTTTTTTAATAAACTCAAAAATATTAGATAAACAGGAGAGTGCCTGTGTCCATAACTTTCATAATTTAAAAGAGTTTCTTTAAAATTTAAAGATAGATCATTGATAACTGGATAATCTCCAGCCTCCCAATCTGGTAATGCACCGAAGTTAAGATTTTCATCAAAGACATAACCAGTAACTAGTGATATGTAAAAAACTAAAAATAATAAAAACAAATTATTTATTTTCAAAAAACTAAAATTCATAAATATTATACTTATTATGGATCTAAACTATTTAAATATTAAATTTAGATTTTTTACTATCAATTAAAAAACCTTTAACTGTCTCTAAAGTTAATTCGTTAAAAGTTTTTCCAAATTTTTCTATTTTTTTTATAATTGATGGAGGTATAGTTATTATATGACATCCTAACTGTTTAGCTTGAAGATAATTGTATGGCTCTCTTACACTTGCCCATAATATCTCAACATTCTTAAATTTTTTAGACATCAAAATGCTTTTTTTAAACTCAGGAATTGGATCTTTTCCTACATCACCTGCTCTTCCAGCAAACAAGGAAAGTACAACTTTAGTTTTTTTATTGATTAATTTCAAAACTCTTTCAACCTGCTTAGAGTTATATATTGCAGTAACATTTATTTTTATATTTTGATTATTAAGCTCTTTTATAATTTTACCCATAAAAATACCTTTGGAGTTTACAATAGGAACTTTTACGTAAACATTTTTTCCCCAGTTGCTAATTTTTATTGCTTGTTTCTTCATATCCTTATGTGTGTCGGCAAATACTTCCAGGGATACTGGCTTTTTTTTAGTAATTTTTAATATCTCTTTAGAATAGACTTCGTAATTTTTTGCTCCAGCTTTTCTCATTAAGCTTGGATTTGTCGTAAAACCTTTGACTATTTTTTTTTTATTAAATTTTTTAATAATATCAATTTCAGCTATATCACAATAAATTTTTGTATTCATAAAATTTATAAATTTTTTGTAATATCCTCGGTCATTTTTTTTGCATCAGCAAACAACATTAAAGTATTTTCTTTGTAAAAAAGATCGTTGTCTATTCCTGCATATCCTGGTGACAAACTTCTTTTAACAAATAAGACTGATTTGCATTTTTCAACATCTAAAACTGGCATTCCATATATAGGACTTTGTGGATCAGTTTTAGCAACAGGGTTAGTTACATCATTTGCTCCTATAACAAAGGCAACATCAGCATTTGCAAAATCATTATTTATTTCCTCTAATTCAAATACCTCATCATATGGTACATTGGCCTCAGCCAATAGTACATTCATGTGCCCAGGCATTCTACCAGCAACTGGATGAATTGCGTATGATACTTTAATGTCATTTTTTTTTAAAGTATCAACCATTTCCCTAAGAGCATGTTGGGCCTGCGCTACAGCCATCCCATATCCTGGCACAATAATTACAGATGAAGCGTTTTTCATTAAAAAAGCTGCATCGTCTGCATTACCACTTTTAACTGGTCTTTGCTCTTTGCTTGAAGAATTAGAAGCATCATCGGTTGCTCCAAATCCTCCTAAAATCACATTGAAGAAAGATCGATTCATACCTTTGCACATGATATAAGATAAAATTGCTCCTGAAGATCCAACTAAAGCCCCGGTAATAATTAAAGCTGTATTTTCTAACGTAAACCCGATTCCAGCAGCTGCCCAACCTGAATATGAGTTCAACATTGAAATTACTACAGGCATATCTGCTCCACCTATTGGAATAATTAAAAGAAATCCAATTAAAAATGAAACAACTAAAAGTATCCAAAATAAATTTGACGATTGAGTTGTACACAAAAAGTAAATTAAGACAATTATTGAAATTAAAATTATTGCATTAAGAGGATGCTGCCCTTTAAAAGTAATTGGTGAGCCAGACATAATCCCTTGTAATTTTAAAAAAGCTATTACAGATCCAGAAAATGTTATAGCTCCTACTGCAGCACCGATGGACATTTCAATTAAACTACCAAGTTTTATATTTCCTGGTTTTCCAAGATTAAATGCTTCAGGATTTAGAAAAGCAGAGATTGCAACGAAGACTGCAGCTAACCCAACTAAACTATGAAATCCAGCAACTAATTCTGGCATTGCTGTCATAGGTATTTTGTAGGCTATGAATGCTCCAATAGAACCTCCTACTAAAATAAAGATTAGTACAAAAATAAACCCTGAAGAAAAATTGCCAGTTGATAAAAAGGTTACTGTAACAGCGATAATCATTCCTAAAATTCCAAAAAAGTTACCTTGTCGTGAAGTTTCAGGTGAAGATAATCCCCTTAGTGCAAGAATAAACAATACCCCGGAAACTAAATAAAATAATGCTGATAAATTCGCTGAAATCATTATTTATCCTTTTTCTTTTTTTTATACATCGCCAACATTCTTTGGGTCACAAGAAATCCTCCAAAAATGTTAATTGCTGCTAATGCAATAGCTAAAAAACCAAAAATACTTGAGTTATTAAAAACACTGTCTGAATTTCCAGATAAACCTGCAATTATAGCTCCAACAATAATTACTGAGGAAATTGCATTTGTTACAGACATCAAAGGTGTGTGTAAGGATGGTGTAACACTCCAAACTACATAATATCCAACAAATATTGATAGGATAAATATACTTAATCTAAATATTAAAGGGTCTATTTCCATAACCTATTTTATTAATGTTTTTTCGATAATTTCGTCTTCTAAATTAACATTGATTTTTTTATTTTCTTTATCAAATAAATTATCAACAAAATTGAACATATTTTTTGCATATAAACTTGAAGCTGAAATAGGTAATTTATTTAAAATGTTACTTTCACCCATTATTCTTACTCCATTATTTTCAACAATTTTATCTACCTCTGTGAATTCGGTATTACCTCCCTGAATTGCAGCTAAATCGTATATAACTGAACCTGCTTGCATATTATTCAGCATATTACTTTTGATTATTAAAGGTGCTTTTTTTCCCGGAATTAAAGCTGTACAAATTACAATATCAATTTTTTTTAGTGTTTCAAATAACAATTCTTCTTGTTTTTTTTTAAATTCATCTGAAGCTTCTTTTGCATAACCACCTTCTGTTTCTAAATTTTCTGTACCTTGTACGGTAAGAAATTTTCCACCTAAACTTTCAACTTGCTCTTTTGAAGCCATTCTTACATCGGTTGCAAATACAATTGCACCCATTCTTTTTGCAGTTGCTATTGCCTGTAATCCAGCAACACCGGCACCTACTACTAAAACTTTTGCAGCTGGTATTGTGCCTGCTGCAGTCATCATCATGGGTATTGCTTTCTCGAAGTTTGCAAAAGACTCAATCACTGCTTTGTATCCAGCCAAATTAGCTTGCGAAGACAAAATGTCCATTGATTGTGCTCTTGTTATTCTTGGAAGTAATTCAAGTGAAAAAAGATTAATTTTTTTTTTTGCCAAACTTTTTAATTTTTCCTCATTTTCATAGGGATTTAAAACGCCTATTAATGTTTGGTTCTCTTTAATCTTTAAGCTTTTTTCTTCAGATAACATTGAAAGCTGCACAATAATATCTGACGAATTTAAAATATCATTTTCATCTTTTGAAATTTTCGCGCCTTGCTCTAAATAAAACTTATCTTCTATTCCAAGATGTAAGCCATAATTTTCACTTAATAACACTTCAATTCCTAAAGAAGTATATTTTTTGATTATTTCAGGTGTAATTGCTATTCTTTTTTCAAAATTTTGATTTTCTAAAGTAGAACCGATTCTCATTTAAGATTCCTACAATAAGAAAATGGCCATTAAAACCAAAACTAATATTACAGCGACAGTTCCCCACAGAACAAACTTGGTAAAATTATTCCATGTATTTTTATGGTTATCGTTGTCCATAAAAGTTATTTTTGTCTTGCTTTAAATTTGGGATTAATTTTGTTTATTACGTAAACTCTTCCTCTTCGTCTAACTAACTTTGAGTTTAAATCTCTTTTTTTGATGGATTTTAATGAGCTTTTAATTTTCATAGTTTCTAGTTTAATGCCGGCAATGTCCTACTCTTCCATGTCTTAAGACAAAGTACCATCGGCGCAGAAAGGCTTGACTTCCGAGTTCGGAATGGGATCGGGTATAACACTTTCGCAATAATCACCGGCGATGAACTTATACCCGATTAAAGAATATTGTAAACAGCGAAATAATCACTTTTTAGTATTTTTGTGAGTTATTTTATTCACATAATCCTCTAGATTTACTTTTCCAAAGAATTTGTAGACTTTATTAGACAGATTCATATCTGTGAGTGCCGATGCAAATCTTTCACCTCTTCTAGGAGCTAACATTCTAATTTTGGTATTAAATAATTTTGCTACTTCTAAGATGGTATAACTTTTTTTATTAGAAATACTGTAGTGTCTACATTTATTTTTTTTCCATGCATGATAACATGTCTCGATAGTGTCAGTTACATGAGTGAATCTTCTAGATTGAGTTCCAGGTCTAACAACAGTTAATGATTTTTTGTGTTTAAATTGATCTTCAAATATACCAATAACAGTAGCCATGCTTCCAGTTTTGATTTGATTTGGACCATACACATTATAAAAATAAATTATTTCAAATTTAAAATTAAACCATAGTTTTAAATTTTCTAATAATTCTAGGTTTTTTGCTTTTGAAAAAGCATAAGGAGATAAGTTCTTGTCATTTCCCTTGTTGCCAATAGAAGCTGAGGTTGCAGAATAAATTAATTTTACTCTATTAGTTAAACAAAAATTAAATACCTCATTAGAACCAATGGTGTTAGAATTGATACATTCATTCATTTTCAAAAAACTCTGATATATACGTGCAAATTCTCCAAAATGAAAAAGTGAATGTATTTTGCTTTCATAATTTTTTAAAACTTTGGAAATATTCTTTGTGTGAGACTTAATATATTTTACTCTTCTATTTTTAATATGATTTTTTTTTGTTCCAGTAGAGTAATTATCAATACTAATTATATTTAATGAGGTTTTTTTAAGAAGATAATCAATTAAATTAGATCCTACAAATCCTGCGCCACCAGTTACTACTATAATATTTTTCATGAGTTATAATTTGGACATTAACATACTATTTTAAAAAAATAATTAAAGATAAAATTTAAATATAAACTATTTTTATAGATTAAATTTTTTTATTAACCAAAAAAATAATTTTGATAGAAAAAAATCTACAGGATAAGGATAACTTCTGTTTTTAAAAAATTTACTTAGAAAAAAATGGGCTTGTTTTCTTTTTTTAAACCACTCAAGAGAAAATTTTTTAAATTTAGAACTAATTCCACTATGATCAATTCTATAAACAGTTAATTTTTTATTTAATAATGAATGATCTTTTTTATAAAGTCGTGAAAAAAAAAATAGCTGTGCATCAATTTCAAGCAAATTGAATTTATTTGAGGAATATTTTTTAAGAAAAGTAACTAAATTATTTTTTTTAATTGAAAATGTGCTTGTCGGAAAAAAATTTGGTAAAATATTAAAAAATAAAAATGTTCTATTTTCTTTAATTATATTTTTTGTAAAACTGAGTTTATCTTGAACATAATTTGTTGCTTTGCTTGATTGAAAAAATTTATTAATTTCACTTAATTTTTTTTTTTTAAATAAATCATCGCCATCTAGTAAACATATAATTTCACCTTTTGACTTTGACAAACCATATTTTATTGCCTCTATTTGATTTAAGGGAGAGTTTCTATATTTTCTCTTAATTTTATAAAATCTAATTCTTTTCAAGTTAGAGAAATAATTAATAATTTTATCGGTACCATCTGTAGATTGAGTATCTACAATTATTATTTCATAATTGGAGTATTTTTGATTTAAACATGATCTAATAGTTTTTTTTATAAACTTACATTTATTATATGTTGAAATCAAAATTGAAATTTTTTTTTCTTTAATCAAATTTATATTTTTTGTTTAAATATATATATTCAAAAGATTTTCTAAACATCATTTTTGATTTATACAATTGTTTAAAATTATTACTTATTAATAAATTGTTAATATCACGAAAATTATAATCCTTTAATATCATTAAATCATAATGATGTTCAAATTGAATAGCCCCTACATTGTTTAAGTATTTTTCTAAATTTTTTAATATTTTATACTCATAACCTTCTGTATCAATTTTAATAAAATCAATTTTTCTAATATTTTTTTTTTTTATAAACTCAATAGAAGATATTACTTCTACTTTCTTTTGACTTATTTTATTTTTATTTGAAAAAAAATTTAATATTTTTTTTTTTCTTTTGTAGTACCTAGTATTTTCATCAATATTATTAAGTGTCGAGGAAGAGCTTTCAAGAACCTCGTTTATAACTGTTACTTTATTTTCTTCACCAAGTGCAAAATTATGTAATTCTAAATCATTTTTTGATTTAATCGGAGTTAATTTATTTTCTAAAATTTTGAAATTTTCAATTATGGGCTCAAATAAATAACTTTTTTTAATAGAAAAATTTTTGTACATCTCAATACTTGTTTCTCCTTTATGCGCCCCAACGTCAAAAAAAATATTAAGTTCTTTAGGTAAATTTTTTTTTAAGATTAAATTTAGTTTTTTTTTATAATTAAATTCAATTAAATTTAAAAAAAAATGAAAAATACTTAACATAAAGCTAATCTCTCCAATAGATAATGTAATTATTTTTTTTGGTTGCATTTATAACTTCGCTTCGAAAACAAGGTTGAGGAATTGCCCAACAAGCGCCCTGAGTAATATTTACCTCTATTCCATCATCAAGATATTTTTTTTTATATTCTGGATTTTGGACTCTATAAAATACACTACTAAAAACATCAAAGTTATAAAAATTAATTTCATAGATTATTCTGTCAATATTTCTATAAGTAAATATTAATAAACTAATTGTAATTAAAATTTTTGCTTTAAAAATAATTTTACTGTTTATAAAGGAATTAAATATATAAATACAAAATGGTATAAAAACAATATTAGCCACTATAACGTATCCTCCATATCTTAGTTGTGGGAATTTGATAAACCAAATAATTAATAAAACAAATAAACAAAATAACACTAACAATAAATTTATTTTATTTTCTATTAAAAATTTTTTACTTTTATTTCTAAAAGTAAAATAACAAATTAATAAAATTGTCAAAATACCTAGAAGCAAATCAGATATCTTGTTAAAAAAATATTCATTAAACCATCTTGAAACCCAATTAAAATTTTTAATGTATTCTGAACTATCCTCGATTCTAAAATTTGGATTCATTCCACTTTTTGACCAAAGCTCATAATGTTCTTGCATTGAAATTAACTGACTTTCATTTATTGACCAAATAAAATTAGTGTAACATGTAAAGTGCATTGGATAAAATAAACAACCTGTATTTGCTACTTGAATATTAAAATGAAGAATTAAAAAAAAAATACAAAAAATACTTGTTTTTGAAAGTATAATTTTCTTATAAATTTTAAAATTATTTTTTATTTTAAATAACAAAGGTAAAAATAAAATACTAAATATTACAAAATAGGTTTTAATTGTAATTATATAAACTAAAAAAATTAATATTATGTAAATTAAATTTATATTTAATTTCTTTACGTTTAATATTTCTATAATAAATATTACAACTAAAAAAACTAATAGTTGACCTGACCTGTCAGTGCCATGCTCAGCAAGTCTATAAAATACAATGCTGATGAAGATAAAAGATAGTAAACTATAAAAAAAAATAAAAGAATTCTTGTTATTTTCATTAAAAATTTTCATATATAAGAAAATTAATCCAAATAGAAAAATATATAATTGAGCAAAGTTAAATGAATAAAATTTAATTAGAGGTAAATAAAATAAAGAATTTAAATAAAATAAAGATGAGGGAGTTCTAAAACCAAGATTAAATGAACCTAACCCAAACTGAAATTTATTTTGCGCTATGTTTAAGGTGTAAGGTAAATGATACCAGTCAAAATCATCATGTGTTTTATATAATAAGCTTAGTAAAATTAATAAGATTGCTAAAAAAATAATTTTTCTTACATAAATAAAATCAATATTTTTTTTATAAACACCATATAGAAATGAAATTAAACCAATACTTAACAATAAAATATTGTGTAAAAAATTATGAGCAACAAATAAATTAGTGAAATAGGAGATAAACGTTAGAGAAATTATTCCTATTAAACCAAACAGATATATTTTAGATCTATTTATTTCAATTTCTAAAATTTTAGATGAGAGGAAACCAATACCTATGATCGATAGTAATATTGTAACAAAATATGTTGTAATTATAATTAATGACATACTTAATAATGTCATACATCAAAAAAATGAAAATTGAAAAATTTTCTTTATTTGATCTAATGAATCATAATGATAAATAATAGGCCTAGTTCAACAATTTTATCTTTTTTTAAACTTTCAAAAATTTTTTTTTATATCCATTAACTATTTTTTTTGATATTAAGCTTCGACTATTAATCTATGATCAATTTAACCCTATTAATTCCAGCAAAACAAGAGGCAGAATCATTACCAATAGTTCTAAAAGAACTTGAAAAATTTGATTGTCATAAATTAATTGTAATGGATAAAGATGATGTAGAAACTGTAAGTGCAATAAAACAATTTAAATGTGAAATATTGTTTCAAAATAGAAAAGGATATGGATCAGCTTTAATTGAAGGAATAAACAAAATAAATACTGATTATCTTTGTATATTTAATGCAGATGGTTCCTTTGATCCAAAATATCTTAATCAAATGCTTGAAAAATGTGAAAAACAGGAAGATTTTGTATTTGCATCCAGATATTCTTTGAATGGTAAAACTGATGACGATACTTTTTTGACGTTTTTAGGCAATAAAGTATTTACTGCAATAGGAAATATCTTCTTTAGATTAAAAATTCACGATATTTTGTTTACTTATGTCCTAGGTAGAGCCTCCTCTTTCAAAGATTTAAATTTAAAAAATTATGATTTCAGATTTTGTGTTGAGCTTCCAATAAAAGCAAAAAGAACAAATAAGAAATACACAAACATAGGTTCTCATGAAAGAAAGAGAATCAAAGGAATTAAAAAAGTAAATGAGTTTAAGGATGGATTTTTAATATTAGTTGAATTATTTAGACTTTTCTTTAAGAACTAAATTTAGTTTTGTTATACAATAATAAGTACACAATCAGATACATCAATATATTAAATATTAATATTAAACTAAGATAAAATGAATGATTGGAAATTGTCGTTGCTGCTGAAATAGTAATTAGATTAAAGAAATTTATTACTAGTCCAGAAATAGAGTTATTATAAGATCCATTTTTGTATTTACTACAAATATATTTGTAAATTATATGATGAAGATGAAAGTTATCTGCATGGGATATTGAAATTCTCATTTTTAATTTTCTAATTATGCAGAAAAGATTTTCGAAAGCTGGATACCATAATAAATTAAGAATATAGATAGGGGATATGTCTAAATTATCATTTGAAAAATTAATTAAAGTAAATCCAAAAAATAAACCTAAAATATAAGCTCCCGAGTCACCCATTATTATTTTAGAAAAAAAATTAAATATTAATAATATTGATAAGGATATTATTAAAATTTTAATGTGTGTTTCATTAACAGAAATAGTATCATTTATATTTAAAGTATAATATAAGCAAAGCGAAACTATTAAAAAATAGCCTATAAGCAAGTTATTTACACCGTCAATAAAATTGCAACCATTAATTAATATTAAATAACAAAAAATTGTAAAAAAAAAACTAAAAATTATATTTTGAATTAAGTGATCTAAAAAAATAATTCTAGTTTGTTCAACAAATGTTGAGGTAAAAATTATTAAAAAAATAATTATAAATATTTGAAAAAAAAGCCTTATTTTTGGAGAACTAAGAACATTAATATCCGATAACATGCCCAAAACAAACATTAAAATCAAAGTTATTGTTAGATAAATATTTTGCTGAAAAGTAATTGCTATTAATATTATTAAAAAGAATAAACCTCCACTTTGTATTTTTTTTGATTTGGTAGAAAAAATTTTTCTATGTGTGCTTTTATTTTCATTCTCTAATAAAAAATTAAATTTTATTAAAAAATAATTTAAAATTAATAGTGAGATTATCCCAAAAAAAAAATAGCTTATTTCAATACTCATTTATTGGATATATAATTATCAATAGTCTTTTTTAAACCATTGTCTAAATTTGTACTGGCCCTCCAACCCAAAGAATTAATAATTTTACTATTTAAATTTTTTTTAAATGTTCCATCAGGGAATTTTTTATCAAAAATAATTTTACCTTTATATTCTAATATTTTAGCAATTTTTTTTGATAAATTTTTTATAGATATACTGCTGCCAGATCCAATGTTTATTAATGGAAATTTATTTTTGCATGCATTAAGAATTTTTTTTTTACCAAGATTAAGAGTGATTATAATTGAATCTGCTAAATCATCAGCAAACAAAAACTCTCTTATAGGCTTGCCTGTACCTAGAAGTTTTATTGATTTTTCATTTTTTATTTTTGCTTCATGAATTTTATTTATCATTGCAGGAATTACATGACCTGAAAATTTATCGAAATTATCGTTAATACCATATATGTTTGTAGGCATTAAACATACAATATCTAGATTATAATCTTCATATAACGCCTCTGAAAGTTTTATTCCTGCAATTTTTGCAATAGCATAACATTGATTTGTTTTTTCAAGTTTTCCAGTTAGTAAATAATCCTCTCGGATTGGATTTTTTGAAAATTTTGGGTAAATACAAGAAGTTCCGAGAAAAATTGTTCTTTTTATTTTTTTTTTCAATGCAAGTTTAAGAAGATTATTTTGTATTTCTATATTTTCAAAAAAAAAATCTTTTTGGAAAGTCATGTTAGCCATTATGCCGCCAGCTCTTGCAGCAGCCATAATCATATAATCAATTTTTTTGCTTTTAAAATATTTTAAAAGTTTATTATAACTTCTTAAATCAACTTTTTTTTTGTCTATTGTAATAATTTTTTTAAATCCTTTTTTTTTTAATTTTCTATATACAGCGCTTCCAACTAGCCCCTTGTGTCCTGCTAAAAATATTGCGCTATTTTTATCCATCTAAAATTTTTTTGCTTTCTCAATGTCTGAATCTAGCATTTCTTTAACTAAATCGTTAATATTGTATTTAAATTTAAAGTTTAGATCTTTTAATGCTTTTCTAGGATCACCTTTTAAGTATTCAATATCTGCTGGTCGAAAATATTTCTTATCAACTTTGATTAGCAATTCTCTTTTTTTACCTTTAATTAGATATGCTCTTGTATTTAGCCCTTTACCTTCCCATTTAATTTTTATTTTTAAATATTTGCAGCATATGTCAATAAATTCCTTCACACTATATGCCTTTCCTGTAGCAATTACATAATCCTTTGGCACTTTTTGTTGTAGTATTTTCCATTGCATTTCAACATAATCTTTTGCATGTCCCCAATCTCTTTTTGCATTTATATTCCCTAAATATAAAATACCTTTATGACCTAGAATTTTTTTTGCTAAAAACATAGTTATTTTTCTGGTAACAAATGTTTCGCCTCTCCTAGGGCTTTCGTGATTAAACAATATGCCATTACATGCATAAATATTGTATGCTTCTCTATAAAGTTTTGTTATCCAGTAAGAGTAAAGTTTTGCTACACCATATGGTGATTTGGGAGTGAATTTAGATTTTTCATTAAAAGATTTTTTACCAAATGTTTCTCCAAATAATTCTGAAGTACTTGCCTGATAAAACTTCGTTTTTTTTAATTTCAAGAACCTTATTGCTTCAAGCATTCTCATAGTTCCTAATCCTGTAACTTCAGAGGTGTATTCTGGTATTTCAAATGAATGACCAACATGACTCTGTGCACCCAAGTTATATACCTCGTTAGGTCTGATTTTATTAATTAAATTAAACATACTATTGGAATCTGCTAAATCACCATAGTGTAAATATAATTTTGATCCTAAATGAGGATCAACATAAATATGATCTATTCTTTCTGTGTTGAATGAAGATGATTTTCTTTTGATTCCATGTACTTCATAATTTTTTTCAAGTAAAAATTCTGCAAGATAAGATCCATCTTGACCAGTAATACCAGAAATCAAAGCAATTTTTTTTTTCATGTTCTTTTTTTTTGGTCAATAGTTTTTTTTATGTAATGAAGACCTAAGTTAATAACTAAAAAAAGCGATATTAACAAATTTTTTTTTTCAAATTTATTATAAACTCTAAATCCATTAATAATTTTCGTTAAAAATGGTCTTGATAGTGACTTTGGTGTACTACGCCAATGAACTAAAGATTTACTTAAACATAGAAATTTTTCCCCTTTTCTACTTAATTCTAACCATAAAGCATAATCCTCTTTTGTTTTTATATCTTTAAATTTCGAGGAATTTAGAACCTCTCTTTTACACATCACTGTAGACAAACCAATATCACAAGAATTAATTAGTTCCTTATAAGTTAATTCATTTTTTGAAATATTTTCTCCAATAATATGATCATTTTCGTCAATTATTTTATAATTAGTATAGGAAATTCTACAATTATTTTCACACATAAATTTGTGTTGAAGTTTGATCTTTTCCGGCATCCAAATATCATCACAATCAAGAAAAGCAATAAATTGACCTTTTGATTTTTCAATACCTTTATTTCTAGATTTTGCTACACCTATATTTTCATTGTTCAAAATTATAGAAATATTTTGTTTATCTGAAACTAATGATTTAATATAATTCAAATCATCTAAATCATTATCATCATAAATAATAATTATTTCAATATCACTATATGATTGATTTAAAACAGATTTGAGTGTGTCAGAAAAATATGGCTTTTTTTTGTAAAAAGGCATAATGACACTTATTAAATCCATAATTAAACAATATAATTAATTATTTAATTAATGAAATCAAAAAAAATTAAATTAATAATCTTTCATCCTTACTCAAAAATCGGAGGAGCAGATAAGTCACTTTCAAGGATAATTAATCGATTAGACTCATCTAAATATGAAATAATTTTTATAACTATAAAAAAGCCTCATATAAAATCTTATTTAAACAAAAAAATTAAAATTATAAAAGTAAATTGTTCAAAGACTATTTTCTCGGTAATAAAGATTAGAAAAATTTTAAAATCATTTTCTCAAGAAAAAAAGATTATCTTTTTTTCTAATCAAAATTTCGCAAATATTGTCTCCTTTTTTATTTTATATAAATTTTCAAATATCAAACATATAGTAATGGAAAGAAATCATATCGATGAATTTAATTATTCAAAAAATATTTTTGATTTGATAAAAAAAAGAATAATACTTTTTCTTATTAAAATTTTTTACAAGCATGCTGATTTAGTATTAGGTAATGCAAAAAAGTTATGTATTGATTTAAAAAAAATTACTAATTGTAAAGTAAAAAAAATTTATAATCCCGCTTATGATAAAGAAATATATAAACTTTCAAAACTAAAAATTAAAAAAATAAATAAAAAAAATATCATTTTGAATGTTGGAAGATTAGAAATCCAAAAAGATCAAATAACTTTATTAAAAGCTATTAAAAATATTGATAACATATATTTAATAATTATTGGCTACGGTGAAAAAAAAATTGAATTACAAAATTATATCAGAACGCATAATTTACAAAAAAAAGTTATTATTTTAGACAATATTACAAATCCTTACCCATACTTTAAGATTGCAAAATTATTTGTCTTATCGTCTCTTTACGAGGGTTTTCCAAATGTTCTAACAGAAGCTATAATGTTTAATGTACCAGTTATTTCATCAAACTGTAATTCTGGACCTTCAGAAATTCTCTTACAAAATAAAGGAATTCATATTTATGAAAAAAAAAATCATGTTGAGCTTGGAAAAAAAATTCATTTTTTTTTAAATAATAAAAATACTTTCCACAAAAGAAATAAACTGTTAAAAAAAAACTTACAAAGATTTAATCCTGATAAAATAATTTTAGAATATAATAAAATATTTCAAAAAATTTAATAAATTATATTTTGTAAATTAAAATAATGTCTAGGAAGAGTATAATTCTTTGATTTTTTTTTTGCGTTAAGTAACATTGATTTTTTATTTTTATAATTTAAAAAATTTTCAAAGTTTCTAATAAATTCCTCAGAATTATTGACTCCAAATAAGTATCCTGCTTTGCCATTCATTAAAATCTCTCTAGGTCCTGTAGGGCAATCAGATGAAATAATAGGACAATTACAAGCTGCAGCTTCAATTAAAACATGTCCTGGATTTTCATAAAGAGAGGGCATAACTAAACATTTTGCATTATTTAAATAATTAAAAACATTGTTCTCAAATCCTTGAAGAAAAACAGACTCTGTTAATGACAATTTTTTAATTATTTCTTCAATATAATTTTTTTCTTCTCCTTCTCCCAAAATAATCAAATTTAATTTTGGATATTTAGATTTTAGTTTTTTAAAATTTTTTATAAGAAATTGAAAATTTTTTTGTCTAGTTAACCTACCAATTGCAAGTATATAATCCATCCCTAAAAATCTAGAACTTAATTTTATTTTTTTATTAAAATTAATTTTTTTTATTTCAATTACAGGGTCAAATAAAATATGGATTTTTTTTTCATCAAATATATCAACTAACTTATATTTGGTCTCTGTTGATGGGCATGTAATAGCATAAATTTTTTTAGAAATAAGTTTCCAATACAATTTTCTAAAAAAACTTAGTTTTGGTTCTCCAGAAATTCTGAGTATTAATTTAGTATTATAATTAAATAATAAAAATAAAATTATAGGTAATGAAGACACTAAATGTGCAATCAAAAAGTCAGGTTTATTTTTCTTTATTTCATTATTCAATTTAAAAAAACAAGAAATAAAAATGTTGAAATAAAAAAGTCGACTCCAAAAGAAACCTTTATTTTTTATTCTTCTAAAATCAAACTTATCCTTTCTTAAATAAATAATTTCACAAGCGTCATTATAACTTTTCCATTCATTTGTCGCATCTATTAATACAGGTTTAATTTTTTTTCCCGAATATTTTTTTATACTTTTAACGGAGTTGATGACTGATTTAATTGTACCAATATTAGAGTTAAAAGGTGCCCAAAAAAAAATTTTTTTCATTTGCTCAACACATCATTTAATAGGTTAAAGTATTTTTGACTTTGTGATTTGTAATTAAACCTTTTTAAATTTTTTTTAGCTATATTCAATTTTTTTTGAGCAAATTTATTATTGATAGATATATCATCTAAAGTTTTCGCCAAAAAAATTGTATCATTAATTGGAACAATTGGACCACCCTTACCATTCATTAAAATTTCTGATGGACCACTTTTACAATTAGTTGCAATACTGAAAGCTCCATAATTTATAGCTTCTATTAAAACATTTCCTAAACCTTCATACAAAGATGGCAAAACAAAAATTTTTGATTTTTTATACTCATTAGTAAGGTCATTTGACCAACCTTTTAAAAAAACTGAATTATTTAATTTTTCTGATTTAATTTTTGATTTAATTTTTTTTTCTAAATATCCTTTTCCAAAAATATTTAAAATATAACCTTTTTTAATTAAGCTACTTCTCTTAAAAGCATCAATCAAAAAAATAAAATTTTTTTGAATAGTCAGCCTTCCCGCGGTCATAACAATATTTTTTTTTTTAAATTTTATTTTTGATTTTTTAACCATTTCTTCGGTTAAGTAAGGATTATAGATATGACTTATTTTTTTTTTATTAAATACAAATATTTCAAGTGACTTTGCGGATCCTTTAGAATTAGTAACAATAAAATCTGCGAAGTTGTAAAAAATAAATCTTAATAAAAAAATAAAATATGAAAAAAACTTATTCTCAGAATATTTTATCGACTCAATAGAATCCTCTGAATTTCTTATTACAACTTTAAAATTTAATATTTTTGAAATAATTATTGGTATGAAATTACTCTGCATCGAATGAACAATAGTATCTGATTTATTCATTTTAATTAACAAACGATATAAATATTTTATTGAATTAATTGAACTAGATATTCTTTTTGGCAAATATGGATGGTAATTATTTTTTATTGTTATTATTTTTAAATTTTTATTTTTTTTTATAATTTTCAAATTTTGTTTATTAGATGTAATTAGGAAAATTTTAATACCCTTTGAAATAAAAAATTTGATTAAGTTTTTTATTATTCTCTCAACCCCACCGCTCTCAAAAGAAGGGTAATAAATAATTAAATTTTTAATTCTCATTAATTATTAAAAATTGGTTTAGTATTTGTTGCGCAATACAATGCTAATCTGATTGCATTAAAGTTTTGTCTTGCAATATATTTATATTCTTCACAAAAACGATTAGTTTTAATTATATTAAATATCTCTTTTCTATCGCCATAAATATCCGATCTTTCATTTGATAATTCCCAGTTGTGATCAGATTGTATTAAAACTATAGCATCATTATCAAGTTTTTCTATTGTATCAGCAATATTTAAAATTAATTTTTTATTGCACTCAAAAGCTTTTTTAATTCCAATCTTATTTAATTTTCCATCATTTTTTTCATAATTACAATTACTATCGACTAAATACGGCCAATGCGAAATTAAATGATGAATTAAGACAAATGTTGGTTTAACTGGTTTACCATTTTTCTTTAAAAATTTTTCAAAATTACCAATAGCATTGTTAGACTTAAAAATTATTTTTTCCTCAATATCGATTTTAAATATTTTTAAAATATATCTCATAATAGGTTGGAATGATGTTTTTTTTAAAAAACTTAGATTCTCATAATTAATCAAAATATTTGAATTGCTGATAGAGTCTATGCAATATGTGGAATTATAACCGTAACAGTTTGCAAAATGGCTACCTATCCATTTTATATCATAGCCCATTTGAGACAGATTAAATTCAAGATTGGAAACATTTTTTTTTCTAAGTACAGTTGGAAATGTCAATTTTGGATATTTTAAATTATCAAAATCATTGCCTAACTCATCATTAATTTTTTCAAGGGGTTTTAAATTAAATATTGATCCAAGTGTAAAAAATGTATTTCCATAAAGTGATTTAGAATTTTTAATATAAGTAAATCCTTTAGAGTTCAACTCATTCAAAAACTTATTTGAATCTGTATTTAATATTTTATCAGCTATTTCAACTGGTGGCATAGCATCTACTATAAATAAATATATATTTTTCCTTTTAGAGCCTTCAATATTGATTTTTTCAAATTCAAAATTTTGTATGTTTGATTTTACTTGAAAATCTATTTTGAAAATTATTATTGACGCTAAATAAATAAAATTCATAACAAAAAAAAAAGTAATTAAAATATTTAAAAAATTGCTTTTTTTTTTAAAAATTATCTTTGTGAATAATATTATTAAAATAATTGATAATATAAGAGACAGAATTCCATCATGGTCACTTAAAAAAGTTAGTGGTTTTGTATTAAAAATTTTTTTAAAATCATTATATTTAAAAAATATCCAATATAGAAATGAAAGATAAATTACCCCATCAAAAAAATTATTTTTTATTTTTTTAATAAAAAAAAACAAAGAAATGAGAAAAATTATAAAAAAAAATAAATATAATGATGAAATTCTTTGAACAGTTAAAGTATTAATTCTAAAATCTGTTCTTTCATTTATTATATTAAGATTAAATGCCAAAAATTCTAAAAACGGTATTGAAATAATGACTGGAATTATAGAAAGAATGATTAAATTTTGTTTATTTGAGAACATCAACCACCATAATATTATAAATTCATAAATTTATTCATTATTTGATCTGTCAAATCCTCTGATACCCCTTTGTTTTCCATGTGAAACTGAACGCCCACAATTTTTTTTTCAATATTGTAAAATCCCTCAACTATTCCATCCTCTGATATTAAAAATGGTTTAAGCTCATCTCCAATTTTATCGCAACTTTTGGCGTGAAATGAATTCACTTTGTAATTTTTTTTATTTACTAAATCAATCGCTTCAACGTAATGTATCATTTTTTTTATATCGATTTTTGCTCCATCAAAACATTGATGATTATCTGTGAATTTTAAACTACCCCCAAAATAACCATTCACTGTCCACATGCCACAGCAAATAGCTAAAATAGGTAGTTTTTTTTTTAAAACTTCTTGTAAAAATTGTTTCTCAAATTCACTTATCTCTTTTGTATATAATCTATACCCACCAGCAAAAACAACTGCATCAGGTTTTTCTTTTTCTAGATATTGGTTCATAGAAATACCTGAAAAAGGAACGAGGTTAATTCTACAATCAAATTTTTCAAAAAAGGGATAATATTTTCTTTCAATCGCTAAGAGTTGATCATGTCCGTTCTCAAAAAATCTTGGTGTCATCGCAATTTTCATATTATTTAATTACATATCAAAATAAAATTTGTCAATCTGATTAGAGTGATTGTCCTTTTTTTCAATTAATTTTTTTATTTCAGGAATAATATTCTCTAAATTATCAGATGAAAAACTTTTAGATATTTTCTTTCTTAATCTTATTTCTGCTGGTTGGTTTTCTAATATGGCATATTCTTCATTTAGAATTTTTTTTTCTGAGTCAACTAATAATATGTTTTTTTTAAACACATAATATTCTATAAATAATCCTGACCAATCGCTTATTAATATATGATATTGAAAAAAATTTAAGTTGAACTCGTTATTAATACTTATCTTTAAATCTTTAATTTCGTCTAAAGTTATCTCTTTTTTTTTAATTGACATTGGGTGTGGTCTTAAATCAAAAGATATATTATTCTTATTTAACAAAGATATGATTTTCTTATGAAAATTATTTTTATAAAAATTTGTATTCCATGAGGGTGCTATTAGGACGTCCTTTTTAATTTTTCTATCATTTTCAGAATTTTTTTCTTTCAAAAATAAATAATTACTTTTAAATATTTTTAATTTTAATCTATTTAAATTTTTAATTTCATTCATTTCATCAAATTGATAATTTGTAACTACCTGCATTGCATCAAAATCATTAAAAGAATTTTTTGGATAAATCATCGTCATGCTACATAAAGAATGCTGTAAGTAAATATATTTACATTTAGCAAATTTTGATCTTTTAAATAAATTTTGATTTAGACCGGGGGTAGATGAATACAAATATTTTAAACTCAATGATAAAAAAACAATTTCTCTAAAAAAATTTGTCAAAAAAGTAAATTGAATTACATTTTTAGAATCAAACTCAATTTTTTCAAAAGAGATAAGTAAAATTTTTTTATTATTTGCTTTTTTATTTATATACGGTTTTATATACTCAAAAATATATTTATTTTCGCAAAAAAAACCGACTTTATGACTGTCGACTTTTTTAAACTTTATAAAATTAATTAGATCTAATAAAAAATTTTTCAATTTAATAGTAATTTTTTTTATAATTAATCAAATCTTCATAATCATCAAATTCATACCAGCCTTTATCTATAACGACAGTTTTAATTAAGTTTTTCTTTTTAACTAAAAAATTTAAAAATCCTGTTGCATGCATTTTTTTATTATGGCTGATTAATTTATAAAGACTTAGAATCTTTTTCCTTTTTTCCTTTGGTATAAAAATTAAACCCATATATTGATAATCAATCCTTTTTAAATCACTTATTTTATTACCTATAGATTTAATATTACCTTTATTATTTATAAAAAGTGTTTCACCATCAATTAAAGGGTCTTTGTTTCTTATTTTCCAGATTTTTTTCCAATTTTTTAATATTGGAATTTTTATTTCTTTAGATTTTTTTTTTAATAATGTATTAATTATTTTACTATTAAATAGAATATCTGAATAACTTATTAAGATATCTTCATCATAATTTTTTAGACCTAAAATTAATGAGTAAAGCATTTCTCTAGAATTAAATTTTTCGTTAAATAAAAAATCAATATTTTTAATATTTTTAAGTTTTTTCTCTAATATTTTAGCCCTAAAACCTGTGATAATTGAAATTTTTTTTATTTTTGTTTTTTTAATCTGATCTATAAGAAATTTAATTAGTGGTTTTCTATTTATATTTATTAAACACTTATTTTTTTTTATTTTTTTAAATATCCTATTACTTTTTCCGGCAGCTAGAAATATTATTCTCATAAATTCAAAAATTTTGATATTAAATTATTCACATATTTTTGGGAAATATTTTTTCTCTCAGGATGAAACATTGTGCAAAGTATATTAAATTTTTTTGAATAAGCTATTTCTGCATACCCGTCTTTGTGCAGCCCAATAATTTCAAAATCTTTAGGTAATTCTTTGACAGAATAATTATGAAAAGAGTTAACTTTTACTCTTTGTTTATTAATATAAATATAATGATTTTTTTTAAATTCATTTTTTGATTTGATTACTTTCCCACCAAATAATTTTGTCACATATTGAAAGCCATAACATACGGCCAAAATCGGTATTTTTTTTTTGATAGAAATCTGAATTAGTTTTGAATCTATTTTTTTTCGTAAAATGTTTTCTCTAGAAAAATCAAAAATATTATTGCTTCCACCAGATATAATTACAAAACTAGGTTTGAATTTTTTAAAATATAAATCTATATTTTTTTGTTGTGAAAAAAATGGAACTAAAAGAATTTTTTTTTTTTCAAAAAAATTAATCCATTTATCTTCCAATGAAAAATTTATTTGATTATACTTGTCTTTAAAAACCTTCTGAGAAATTATTGCAATTTTCATTATTAATTAAGTATAGCATAAGTTTTTTGAAATGAATTAATTTCAATATTTTTTTTATTCTTTAAAAAATTAAATTCTTTAGAACCTATACCAATAATTGCTGGAATACCTAACTCCATACATCTTATAGACATATGTGAATTAGCCCCACCGTACTCAGTTATCAAACCTTTTATATTTTTTGTAAAAATAAAATCATAACCAGGATCAGCATTTTCTAATAATACAATTTTTCCTCTAATATTTTCATAGTTTTTAATTTTTGAAAAATCGATTATTGATCCATGAATTTTTTTTGTAGTTATAAAATTCCCCTTTTTTTTATTTATTACATGGTGAAACATATCATCTTTATTTTGTATAAAATCTGGGAATTCAATTAATTTAAGCAAACTCATATTCTTCTTATTCTCAGAGATTTCTTTAGTAAGTTGTTTCTTAAGCTTAAATCCACTTTCTACATTATTGTAATATTTCAATATATTCTTGATAGACAAGTGCTCCATATCCTCTCTAGATATATTGATTTCTTTACCAAGTTTAATCAAATTAGTGAAAATTTCGTCAATACTCTTTGTAAAAATAAATTTTGAATATTCTCTCAATCTTATTGCTTCGGCTGCAAAAGACATAAACTTTTTAGAGTCTATATTAATATTATTACTCTTAAAAATATTGTTTATCAGTTTTTTTGATTTCGTATTTAATACAAAGATTTTATTTTTTTTGTATTTTTTTTCATTTTTAGAAAAATAATTATCAAAATTTTCTTTATAGTTTTTTGATGAAATTGAGTATGTAGATGGCCTTAAATGACCAAATTTATTAATAAACTGTTTTTTTTTAAGTTTGTTTTGTATTTTAACTAATTCTGAGTTTATATTATTTGTAATTGTATTTATCGAACTATAAAAATTTTCTAGATCAATTTCATTTATAATATTTTTTTTAACAAAACTTTTTAAAAATTTAGTTGCTATAAATGCTGATCTAGCTAATCCAGAAAATGGCAATGTTCCTAAATTTTTGCAACTGTTTATTAAAAAATAGATCTTATGAATTTCACTTAAATTACTCTTTTTAATCGAATCTATATCTGAGTTTAGTTTATTAATTTTTGATAACTCATCTAAAAAACTTCCTTTTTTTTGTTCAAAAATGTCATTAGTTAAATCTTTAAGACATTTTAAATATTTTTTAGTTTCTTTTTGGCTTAGAAATTTTCGTATTTTTTTTTCACTATCTAGATCAAAACATGTTTCTATTATGTTAAATTCTACTTTGTCATGAAATTCTTTATTTTTATTAATTTTATTTAAATAATAATTAATTGCTTTTTCTTTAATCCTCGTATCTAATTTTTCTGGAAGAAATGAATTAAAATCTACTCTAAGATCTATATAAGGCGATCCTCCAAAATTTAACATTAAAGGATGAGACGACAAATCTTGATAACCATAATTTTTTCTTTGGGTAGCCCAAACTCTATCTGTTATAAGCTCAGCATATAGACTTATACTTAAATTGGTGGGCTTATTCCCAATCATTTCAGCAGGATTCCAGTCTGCCATATTTGAGAAATAAGTTTTCTTTCCATGAATTAATGGATTTATTCTTTTTAATTTTTCAATCTTCATTGTTATATTTGTCAAAGCATCACTTATAGCAAGATCATTTACAGCTTTCATTTTTTTTAATGGTCTACACTGAAATATAAATATTTTTTTTCTTTTAATACAAAACTCTATATCTAATCGATCGTTGTTAAAAATTTTTTCAATTTTTTTTATTGTTTTCAATAAAGTTAAATTTGCTTTATTTATTTTATATTTTTCAAAATCTCTAAAGAAAACCAATGTTTTCATAGATGGATTTGCTTTACCAGATGTAATTAAATCTGTTCTGCCTGAACTATCTATATTAATAAAATAATATGGAGCGTTGTTGTTTATATTTCTTGTAAATATAACTCCAGATAAATCTGGATTACTTATAAACTCTTGTACAATTACTTGGTCAAGCGGACTTTGAAATTCCTCTAAAATTGACAATATTTTTTGATTTAACACTTCATAATTTATTTCTAAATTTTGATAAGATTTAAATTTTCCTGCATTACTCATATTTTGCTGGTCTTCTTGATGTGACGATGATCTTAAAATAATTTTTTTTCCTAAAAATGTTTTTTCAATTTTTTTTAAAATATTTTGTTTATTCTTAAAATAATCTTTTTTTTGAAAATAAAAAATTTTAGGTATGATTATATTTAATTTTTTTTTATATTTTTCTAATTTAACTAAAGTTTCAGCCTTTGTAGGCATTATAAATCCTATTTATAAAATTTCTTTATCTCTCAGAATTATTCGTCTTATTTTTTTTAGTGAAAAGACTTTTTATCTTGAATTTAATTTTCCTCCAATAAAAAGTTATCGTAGCACCTGCTGCTGCTATAAATGCAATTATTGCCTGCAAAATTACAGATCCAGTACCTGGATCTAAATAAGCTAATGCGTTACTCAAACTAAGAAAATATGTGAGGAATGTTAATTTAATTAATCTTATTAAATAATTCATATCTTTTATTTACAACAAATTTTATTTTTTTCTACCAAACTTTAACTCTTGGAAAAAATGTCAACCATTTACCTCCATTAAATTTATAAATTTTTTCCTTATTCATTATTTCTTTCGCGTGATTCCATGCAAAAAGAACCGAAACATCTGGCTTTTCTTTTAAAAATAGTTTGTGATCTATTATAGGTATATGAGAACCTGGGGAATATTTTCCAATCTTTTCTGGGGTAGTGTCTGTAATAAAATCTATAATCTCTGGTCCAATATTACAATAATTTAATACAGTAGTACTTTTTGAAGTAGCTGCATATCCACAAATTTTTTTATTTTGATTTTTTAATTCAATTAATTTTTTTTTTAAATTTTTTTTTGAAATTTCACAATTATTTTTAAAATTTTTACAGAATTGAGAATTATCTAAATTGATCTTTTTTTCATAAGAAATAATTTTATTTACATTTTTTGATTGTGATTTTTTTGAGTTTTTTCTACAAACAACATATCTCATAGAGCCTCCATGTGTTGATTGAGGAATCAAATCTATAAGTTTTAAGTCAAATTCTGCTGCAATTTTGCTAATAGCTACTCCTGAAAATATATAAATATGCTCATCATAAATTTGATCATAAGAATTTTTTTCATAAACAGATCCTAAATAAGGTTCTTCAAAGACAAAAACTCCATCTTTGCTCAATAATTTATCAACTGTATTAAATAAATTTATTAAATCAGGTATATGACAAACAACATTTGCACCACAAATAAGATCTGTGTTTGTTTTAAAATCTTTTAAATCACTTATATTTTCTAAATTAAAAAATCTATTTATTGACTTAATTCCTTTTTTTTTTGCAATATCACTCACATTTTTTGATGGTTCAAAACCAATTGCTTCAATATTTGTATTTTTAAAATTTTTCAAAAAAGTTCCATCATTTGAACCTAATTCAATAATTTTTGATTTTGAATTTAAATATTTTTTTGACCAATTAGCATACTCTTTAAAATGTTTAATCATGTAATTAGAACTTGAAGTGTAGAATGGATAATTTTTATGAAACATTTTTTTAATTGAGGGATATTCATCTAGCTGAAATAATGAAAATTTTTCAGAAAAGCCTACCTTTAATTCATAAAAAAATTCTTTTTTAAAATCATTTTTATTTAAAAATCCATTTGCAATTGGCATTTTCCCAAATGACATGAATGGGATTATTTTTTTTCCAGTTATTTTACACTTCATTTATTAAGTCCTTGAAATAACCTTAGGGTTTTCTTAATTTGCAAATTTAAATTTCCTTTAGATCTAAAACCATGACTCAAAATTTTTTTATTACTAGCCTCGTAAGAAAGTTGATTCATTATTTTATTTGATACTAATTTAATTTTAATTTTTTTATATTTATTTATTATTGACAATAAACTTCTTAAATCAATATTGTTGGTTATGACATTAAAAGTATTATTATTAAATAAATTCTTTGAAATAATAAATTTTATACATTTAATTGCATCATTTAGGTCTAAATAAGGTCTCTTCTGATTTAAAGCGGTCTTCCAAATAGTCAGAGGCTTATTGAATGCTGCTTGATAGCAAAATTTATTTACAGCTGTATGAAATCTCATTCCTTTAGAAACACCATATATAGTACCAAGTCTTAAAATTACAAATTTCATTTTATTTTTTTTTGCTTTACTTGAAATATATTTTTCCTCTTTTAATTTACACTCTGCGTAGGGACTTTGAGGATTAAGATTATTATAATCATCCTCAAACATAATCTTATCACTAGAACCGTAAACACTAGTAGACGAGAAAAAGATACATTTAATATTTTTTTTTTTACATATATCTACTATTTTTTTTGTTGATGAAAAGTTGTTTCTAATTAATTTTTTTTTTATTTTAAAACTCTCAACAGCATTAGTTATTGCTGCAAAATGAATTAAAATATCACCTGTTTTAACTATTCTATTTAAATCAAATGTCAAAATATCTTGCTCAATAAATCTAATCCTTGATTTAATCTTTAAGTTAAATAAAATATTTTTTTTATTTCTAAGTGCATAATCTAAAACAATAATCTCTTTTAAATTTTTAAAAGAGTTAATTTTATTTAATAATCCAGATCCAATATGTCCTAAGCCACCAGTTATTATTAATCTCATATAATTATTTGAATTTTAATTTAGACAAATCTAAAATTTTAAATATCATCCATGAAAATAAATACAATATATGAAAAATTTAATAAATAAATTACATAATTTTTATTTTTTTTTTAAATATTTAATTCAAAATAGATCTATAAAATTAAAAAAAATTAAACCTAACCACAATTTAGGCAAAAAACTCACTGTATCTTTAACAGCTAAATTTGAAAGGTTTAGGTTTCTAGACTTAACATTAAAATCAATCATCAATCAAACAAATCATCCAGATGAAATCATTCTTTGGATAGAAAATAAATACAAAAAAAATATCCCTAAAAAAATTTTAGAATTTAAAAAGTTTGGTCTGCAAATTTTTTTTTGCAAAAATCTTAAATCTTACAATAAGATTATTCATACTTTAAAAATAAGAAAGAAAAATTATTTAATTACATTTGATGATGACATTATTTATAATAATAAATCAATAGAATTTTTAGTTAAGAAAGCAAAAAAAAATAAAAATAAAATTATTGCTAACCGAATTCATAAAATTGTTTTAAATAAAAAAAAATATCCAGTTTCATACACAAATTGGAAATGGAATTATACGGGTAAAAAACCAAATAAACTTAATTTTCAAACTGGAGTATATGGTGTTTTATACCCTCCAAATTGTTTACATAAAGATACTATAAAAGTTAAAAAATTTAAAAAATTATCTCCTTATGCAGATGATATTTGGTTGTATTGGATGATAAGACTTAATAAAAAATTTGTTATCTGGTCTGGTTTTAGAGAAAAAAATATTGAAACAATTAATTTTGATAAAAATAATTTACGGAATTTTAATATATCTAAAAAGGCTAATGATTTACAAATTAAAAATTTAATTGATTGTTATGGATTACCCTATTAATGATTTTTTTTTGCTATCAAATTAATCATGTGATCTCTATTTTTTTTCCATCTAAAATTTTTTAATTCAACTACCTTAAAATCTAATTTATTACAAATAGCTCTTAATTTTTTTTTTGTATAAGAATTTTTATGATATTGACCTTTACCATTTTGACTCCCATAAAATGTCGCCGTTAGGTATCCCCATCTGTTTTTAGGTTTATAAGTATATGTTCCAAACCAATAACATTCTCTAATTGCGGCCTCATCATCTCTATGAAAATCAATCCAATCATCCTTTGCATTAAGCCATTGCTTCACATTTTTTTCAAAATCTACAGTTGATAATCTAATCATTCCATTTTTTTTTATAACTCTTTTAATCTCAAAAAAAAATTTTTTTTCCTCAATAAAACTTAAATGTTCAATTAGTCCATCAGCCCTGATTTCATCAACACTTGAGTCTTTAAAGGGTAGCTTAAAGATATTGTAATTATAAATTCTCAAATTTTTTATTTTTTTTAGATTTGGATAACGTCTTTTGATAATTTTAAAATTATCCTGATCTATATTAATGTAATTTTTTAAAGGCCTACTAGCGCAACCAAGATTTAATTTTATTTTTTTTATCATTATATATTTTTTTAATTACAATTTATTTTATATAATTCAAATACATTGTTTTATATATATAACTATAGTTTAATATGAATAATTATCAAAATGTCGACTCTCTTAGTCATTTAGAAAATTTTGTTGAAGAAGGGGGCTTGAGAAATCAAATTAATAAAGATATCAAAAATGCTCAAAAACCTTTTTTTTCTATTATAACAGTTGTAAAAAATTCCTCAGATACAATTGAATCAACTATTAAAAGTGTTGTTAATCAAAATCATAAAGACCTTGAATACATAGTAATAGACGGCAACTCTAATGATGACACTTTAAAAAAAATAAAATCTTACAATAATAAAATCAATTATTGGTGCTGTATAAGAGACAAAGGTATATATGATGCTATGAATTATGGTTTAAAATTAGCAAGTGGTCAAGTAATAGGCATAATAAACTCTGGAGATATTTATACTAAGAGCTCATTTGATATTGTAAAAAAATATTTTATCCAAGATGAAAACTTATCATTCTTATTTGGGACAGTAGAAAGACATTACTTAGGTAATAACATAATAGTAAAAACTGGATTTAATAAAAATAGAATTAAATATAACTTTGATTCTCAAACATGTCATTCATCTGGTTTTTTTATTAAGTCAGATGTTCAAAAAAAAATTGGTTTATACAATACTAAATATATTTGTTCCTCAGACTACGATTTATTCTATAAAATTTTTCTTGATAAAAATTTAATTGGTGAGTCAACAACTAAAGATGAGCTAATAGGTGTTGTTCAAGCTGGTGGTTTTTCAAGCAAATATGGTTTTTGGAAAAAATTAAAAGAAGAAATTCAGATTAGAATTGATAACAAGCAAAACGTTATTTTTATTTTTATAATTTTAGTTAACATACTTTTAAAAAAAGGGGTCAAAAAATTATTTAATAATTTTGTCTAGAGAACTTAAAAATTTATATTTTTTGTTTTTTTCTGTGATTTTAAATCCATTTCTAATTATTTCTTTTTTTAGTTTACTATTTGTTAAAACAATTAAAATTTTTTCATAAATATCCTTATAAGAATTGGGATTTACTAACAGACCACCATTTTTTATTTGATCTTTCATACCATATACATTTGAACAAACTAAAGGACAACCTGTATACATTGCTTCAAGTGGTGGTATATTTGTTGGGCCACAATAACTTACAAAACTTGTTAATGAGGCATTTTTATAAAATGAATACATGTCTTTCTCATCTACATAACCTAAAATAAATACTTTATTATATAAATTAAAATTCTTAATCACCTTCATAATGTTTTTTAAATTATTTTTTTCTGTTCCTACTAAGACTAAATTAATTTTATCTATTTTTTTTTGAATCAAATTAAAAGCTTTAATTAAATTAATATGATTTTTATGTTCCCAGAATTGAGCTGGGTAAAAAATAAATTTATTTTTGGGAATTTTATACTTTTTATGAATATCTACTAACTTTGATTTCTTTAAATATGAAGGTGGTTCAAAAGGAGCTAAAATTACCTTTTTTTTATCAACATTAAAGCTTTCAACGACATGTTTTTTACCTATTTTTGAGTCAACTATAATGTTTTGTGAGTTTCTACAAATTTCATTATAAGAATAATCTCTTTTGAGTCTCTCATAAAAGCTATATTCTCTAAATCTCTTCTCATAGATATGCATCAGATCATGAATTGTTGTTATTGATTTGATTTTTATTTTAGAAGATAAATTTTCTTGAGAAGGAAATAAAATATAATCACATTTAGTATTGTTTATAGTTCTAATATTTAAAGAAAATTTATTGAATAAAAATTTGCTAAACTTACTTGGAATGAAAATATTTAAGTAATTTAATATTCTTTCAAGAATATTTATTTTGGTTAATTTAACTATTTTAAATTTTTTATTAAGTCTTTTTTTCCAAATTTCATTTGTACTAAATACAATAATTTCATAATTGCTATTATCTAAATTTTGAAGATATTTAATAACAGATAAACAGTATTGAAATGATCCTCCTGCTCTAGGGCCTACAGATAAATATAATCCAATTTTTTTCATTTATTTTTAAAAAAAATTAAATAATATTTTTTTAAGTTCTTTACATATGTAATCAACATCATTTTTTTTTAATGATAATCCACTAGGTAAATAAAAACCATTTTTAGATAGATACTCTGAATTAGGAAAATGATCTTTTGATTTTTTGATTTTTGCTAAAAAGGGTTGTTTGTGAAGAGGCCAAAAAAAGGGCCTGGTTTGTATCCCTCTTTTAAATAAAATTTCTCTTATTTTGTTAATATTGATCTTGCCTTTTTTTTTAATAAGAACACCAAAAACCCAAAAAATATTCTTAGTATAATTATTCTTGAGTGGTTGTAATTGAATGTCAGATAAACTTTTTAGATTCTTGTAATAATAATTCCCTATTAATCTTTTTAATCTTATTGTCTTTTTTAAATTTTCAAATTGTGCAACTCCAACTGCAGCATTAAGATTTGACATCCTATAATTCCATCCTATATCTTTATGGTAAAATCTTTTTTTATTATCAAAAAAAAGATTGCGAAAATTTTTACATTTTTTAGCGATTTCTAAATTATCTGTTAGTACCATGCCACCTTCTCCAGTGGTTATATGTTTGTTAGTATAGAAACTAAATGTACTAATATCACCAAATGATCCACATTTTTTATTTTTAATTTCTAATCCTAAAACCTCTGACGCATCTTCAATAATTTTAATATTATGTTTTTTACCTAATTTTAACAAATTCGGCATATCAACTGATAAACCATATATATGTACAGCAAGAATAACTTTTGTTTTATTAGTAATTTTTTTTTCTATTTCAGAAATATTTACATTCCAAGTTGTTAGATCACAATCTACAAAAACTGGGGTTGCACCACTTCTAATGATTTGATTTACACATGAAATAATTGTGAATGTTGGTAATATAACCTCATCGCCTTTTTTTATTTTAAGAGAGGCAAAAGCAATATCTAACGCAGCAGTGCCACTAGATACTGCAATTGCATATTTTCTCTTTACATATTTTGAAAGTTTTTTTTCAAATGCATTTACAAATTTACCATCAGAACCTACCCATTTTGTAGAAATACAATTTTTTAAATATTTTATTTCATTTCCATTAAATATTGGCTCATTAACTGGAATAAATTTTTTTTTCACTTTGATTATTTTTTTAATTTTTTAATATTTGAGTTAAATCTCATTTTATCTGATTTTGGATCATAAGGCCCTTGTTTAACCTCTATAATTTCGCATTCTTTTAAAATTTTAAATCCATGCCCACCTTTTGAAAGTAAAATTATATCACCCTCATTAAGTATTTTTTTTTTAATAAATTTTTTTTTATCATTAAAAAAATACACTTCAAGTTTTCCTGATCTTATAAATAATACTTCTTGAGTAAATTTTATTTCTTTTTTGATCTTTTTATGAATATGAGGTTGAATAATATAACCTTTTGGTCTTTTCATATAGGCAAGCTGCTGGGAAAATTTATTTGGTGTAAAAAATTTTATTCCATTATTTTTATATTTTCTTCTTATTATAATTGCATAAATTTCTTTCTTAAATATGATTTGCTCTATCATTATTTATAATTATTAATTATTTTTATTATTTTATTAACATTTTTATTTGTAAGTTCTGGGTAAATAGGTAGGCTTAATTGGAATCTGGAAATTTTATTACTAAAAATCAATTCTTTATTTATAAACTTACAAAACTTTCCATATCCTATATTTTGATGGGAGAGAATGCTATAATGGAAACCAGGAAAAATTTTATTTTCATTTAGATATTTTACTAATTTTTTTTTATTTTTAACCATAATTGAGAATATATGAAAAACATGTGTGGTATTGGTTCTTACCTTGGGTAAAATTATATTTTTATTTCTAATTTCACTTAAATATTTATTTGCGATCAATATTCTCTTTTCTTTGTTACGATTAAAATTTTTTAATTTAATATTTAATATAGATGCTTGTATCTCATCTAATCTTGAATTTATACCTGGTTCATTTGTTTGTCTTCTATAATCCCATCCATATTCTCTAAGCCTTCTAATTTTTTTTTCAAATTTTAGATTGTTTGTTAAAATAATTCCTCCATCACCAATTGCACCTAAATTTTTAGTTGGATAAAAACTAAAAGTAGAAATGTCACCAAACGAACCAATAGATTTTTTTTTGATTTTAGCTCCATGAGACTGAGCACAATCCTCTATTATAAATAATTTATGTTTTTTTGCTATCTTGCATATCTTTTCCATATCAGCACATTGTCCATATATATGGACTGGAATAATAACTTTTGTTTTTTTTGTAATTTTTTTTTCTATTAAATTTGCGTTTATTGTGTAGAAAAACTTTTCTATATCTACAATTACTGGAACAGCTCCAGTGCTTATAATAGCTGCAATTGTTGCAAGAGCTGTATGGGAGGTGGTAATTACTTCATCACCTTTTTTAATTCCTAAAGCCCTTAAAGATATTGAAATTGCATCAGTTCCATTTTTTACAGTAATTCCATATTTTGTTTGATGCAATTCACTAAATTTTTTTTCTAATTTTAAAACTTCTTTTCCTAATATATAGTTTCCACTGTTAAAAACTTTTTTAACAGCATTAATTATTTCTTTTTTTTGACTAATAAATTGACTTTTGGGTTCAAAAACATTTATAGGCATGCTAATCGTTTAGCACGATGAATAATAAAACAAAAGATAAATTAAGTATCGTAGTAACTGGTGGGTCTGGAAGATTTGGCTCAGTTTTACAAAAAGTTAAGACAAAGCATAAAACTTATTTTCCAACTAGAAAAGAACTTAATATTCTAAGCCTAGAATCTATAAACAAATATATTCTTAAAAAAAAACCTAAAATTATTATACATTTAGCTGCTTTATCTAGACCCATGGAACTTCACGATAAAAAAATTTCGGAAAGTATAAAACTAAATATTATTGGTACATCTAATATTACAATTGCGTGTAATAAATATAACGTGAAGTTAATCTACATGTCTACTAATTTTGTTTATCCTGGAACAAAAGGAAATTATAAAGAAACAGACAACCTTAAACCATTTAATAATTATGGATGGTCAAAATTAGGAGGGGAATGTGCAGTTTCTCTTTACAAAAACTCTTTAATTCTAAGAATGTGTACCACTGAAAAACCATTTCTACATAAAAAGGCATTTACAGATGTTAAAACAAATTTTGACTTTCATGAAAATATAGCAAAAAAAATTTATAAATTAATAAATAAAAAAGGTATTATTAATATTGGTGGAAGATCACAGTCTGTGTTTAATTTTGCAAAACAAAATGGATTAAATGTAAAAAAAATAAAAGCTAGAAAATTATTTGGAGAGGAATACCCTTTGAAACAAGATATGAATTTAAATAGATTGAAAAAAATTCTTAAAAATTAATTCCGAACATATAATAAATTTAATGTATAAGGTATTCTATCTTTTTTATTAAAATTTTTCATAGGTAATTTTGTTTCAATATTTAGTCTCATAGTTTTCATTGGAGTTTTAGAAACAAGTTTATATCCATACTTAGTTACTTCATCATTAAACTCATCATATTTTAAAAACCAGTGAGGAATTTTATTTCCATAGTAATTCTGAAGTGTTACATAAGATTTGATACTACCTATAAACATATCTGAAAAATACAAATATTTAGTTTTTGTCTTTGCTAGTTTTTCTATGACGAATTTCCAATTATTAATATATTGTAGAACTGAGCAACAATTTATAAAATTATAATTATGTTTTGTTATTTTAGTAATAAAATTAAACTTACTAGTTCTTTTAGATAATTTTTTTACTAATGACGGAATTTCAAGAACTGTATAATTAAATTTAATATTTGAATTTTTTTTAATATAAAAATATCCTAAACCAAATCCACCACCATAATCAAGGATGCATAACTTACTATTTTTTTCTTTTACTTTTTTTAAAATTTTTAAAAAACTTCTATACCTGTAAGTTAATTTGTGTGGTATATTTTTTTTACTTTTCATCAGTTCTTGACATTTATCAAAATTATTCACTTGATTTCCAATCCATTTATGACTAGAAAAACTTTTACCTACCATTTTTTTTTTTGCAGATTTAAAATTTTTAAATTTACCTTGCCAAATTTTCATTTAATTCAAAAAATATTTTTAAAAGATATAGCTATTGATTTGATTAACTTATAAGTATTTTTTTTAATGAAGTTACTATTACTAATTTTATCATTATTTTGATACAATTTTTTTATATCATTAATGTATTTGTTTATATTTCTTAAATTTAAAAAAGGATTTCTTTTTTTTATTATGTTTAATCTGTTGAAAAAAAACCAATTTTTAAAATTTAAAATAATTTCTGATTTATTTTTAACACCATTCTTCATTACGTAATTAAGCTTTTTAATTATATATTTTTCCGCCGATTTATATACATCATACTCCTTTGTGAAAGATGAAATAGAATTTTGATCTGTATTTAAAAACACTAATTTTTGATCGACCCAAATAATTTTTCCAAAATTCGATATCAGTATTGGTATTAACGTATCACAATAAGGATAATGATGTGTTTTTTTACCATTAATTTTAAATGAATAGCCCGTTGCATGTATGCCTTTCACTTTTTTCAAAATTTTAGTTTTAATGAGTCCGAAAGTTCCAATTAATCTAATTTTTTTTTTACTAAATCCGTTTATAAATTCCTCTTTTTGGAAGACTTTGGATGTTTTTTTTTTAATAAATTTATGTAATTTTGATCTGCTATAATTACTATAGCATGCAACAGGATTAGATCTCTTATGAGTTTGTAATTGATATAATAATTTTTCAATAAATTTTTCATGAAAATAATCATCATCAGCTAGCCAGGAAAACCACTCGGTTTTTGTTTTTTTTAACAAAAAATTCATATTATTTCTTTCTCCAACATTTTTTTTATAATTAAAAATTTTTATTTTTTTTGATTTTTTAATATTGAGAGACTTATAAGTTATTTTTGATTTAGTATAATCATTGCCTATATATATCAGAATGTCTTTATATGTTTGATTCAAAAGTGAATTAACAGCACGTTTTAATAATTCAGGCCTATTATAAGTTATTAGACCTATGGTTATTTTTGGCATTAATTAATTTTTTGTAATTTTTTGAATTTTGAATAATTCCTAATATAGTCTTTTTCTTCAAACTTTTTATTGCATATTGATATTAGAATTGTATTTTTTTCTAGGTATTTTTGAGTACACCAAGTAAAAGTTGGAACTACTAAGTAACTATCAGAGTTATTTAAAATAAATTTTTTCTTCCTTCCAAATAAATCTTCACAGTTGACCTGAATAGAACCAGACGGACAATTAATTAATTGTATACATTTTTTATGAGCATGCATACCCCTTACTTGATTTTTATTAGCTTTTACAATGAATAACCTTTCTATTTTAAATTTTATTTCTTTATTTTTTTGAAAAACAGTTAATGAACCATTTTTATCTTTAATTTTTTTTGTTTTTAATAACTTCATTTTTTTTTAAATAATTTTTTTAATTTATTTTTAATTTTAAGCATTATATTTGCTCTAGGATCAATTTTGGAAATTTTGTTATCATATGCTAAAATATCATTTTTTAAATCGTAATTGATATTCATTGGATGTATAATCTTATCTAGTAAATTTATTTCAGTTTTAGAAAAATCTATAAAACTTCTATCTTTAACGCTTGTACCAGTTCCATCAAATCCAATATTTTGCACTAAATTTTTAGTCGGAGTTACACATAATCCATTATTTTTTAATATAGAGTAGGCCCAATTTATTGACCAAATATTATCTGTTCCACTCTGTGATTTATCAAAATATTTCATCATCCAATTAGTAATTTTACTGTCAATAAAGTAATTATTAAATGAATTATTTTTTTTTAAAATATCATAACCTTCAAATTCAGTATCGAATAAAATCCAAGATCTTTTCCATGTTGCCCATCCCCAAACATGATTTAATTTAGAGAAAAAATATGTTTCCTTAACAAGATTTGAATAATCTAATCCTAGATTTGTTCCATTAATTTGCATTACTTTGCTATTAGATTCATACTTATTTAATAGCTCTTGGCAAAAACTAAAAAATGATAAGGAAGGCATGCAATCATCTTCGATAATTATACCTTTCTCAACTTTAGAAAAAAACCAATCAATTGAATTTTTTACATTATTTTTTAGGCCTTCATTTTTAATGTTAAATTTTCTGTGAATATTACAATTAAATTCTATATTATCAAAAATCTTTCTGACTTTTTTACAATTATAAATATCAGATTCTTTTTCTCTTGGTCCATCAGCAGCAATAAATAAATTTTTTGGTTTTATTTTTTTAATAATCTCAAATAATTTTTGAGTTTTTTCAGGTCTATTGAATACAATCAAC
>CACJDW010000001.1 GCA_902592275.1 uncultured Pelagibacteraceae bacterium | reverse complement strand
AAAAATTAAATATTTTTTTGAAGTTTTAAATTCATTCAAATTTTTAATTTTAAAATTTGTGATAAAAATTTTAATTTTATTGTTAATTTTTTTTACAGCTTTAGTAATTTTTTTGGTATTGCCATTACTATCTTTTATAAGTACACAATCATATTTTGATAAACTTTTTAATTTTTCCCTTAATGGGCCAGCAGGAATTAAAAAACCATTACCGATTGGGTTTATTGAGTCAAAACATACAATTTGTAAATCGTAACAAATGTTTTTATCCTGAAGACCATCATCAAATATCAATACTTTATATTTATTTTTTTTTGCTTTTTTTAAAATTGTACCTCTTGATTTATCAACTATTATTTTAGCATAATTTTTAATAACTCTAACTTCATCAATTTGTGACTCATATTCTTTTTTACCGATTACAGTTGAAATTTTTAATTTTTTTAAAATATTATATATTTTAATTGTTGTAGGTGTTTTTCCAGTACCTCCAACATAAATATTTCCAACACATATTGTTTTAATTTTTTTATTATAAATTTTTTTTTTAAAATTAAGTAAAAAATTATTTAATTTAATAAATAATGTAAACGGTAGTAGCAAATATGATAAAAAATTGGGTTTTTTATAATCCCAAAATGTAGGCTTTTTAAAATTCATTTTTAATAGAATTTGTTAATTTCTTTATAAGATCTTTCTAAAATATTATATCCAATTTTTTTTAATTTAATCTGTATTTTTCTAGATTTATCTTTATTGGCAAATAACTTTTCTAACATATTAACAGTTTGTGATTTATTTGAAATTTTATGTGATAATTTTAAAGATGATAAAAAATTATATATTTCTCTGAAATTATTAATATTTGGTCCATGAAGTACTTTGCATCCATATCTTGTTGCCTCTAGTGGATTTTGGCCACCATGTTCAATTAAGGAGCCACCTAAAAAAACATTTTTACATATATTATAAATTGATTTGGTTTTACCGTATGAATTAACGATATAGACATCTGTATTTTTATTTATTGGTTTAGATGACTCTGAAGTATGTGTTATTAAATTTAATTTATTAAGATCTTGTATAATTTTATCAGCTCTTTCTATATGCCTAGGAATTATAATTGTTAATATATATTTTTATTTTTTTGCTTTAATTGTTTGTGAACTAATCCACAAAATTTTTCTTCATTATAATGAGTACTTGATGCACACCAAGCTTTTCTTTTAGAAATTATTTTTTTTCAAATCGTTAAATTTATAAAGCTTATCATTTTCTGATTGTGAAAACTTAAGATTTCCAAAATATTTTAAATTTTTTACTCCTAATCTACTTAAATAAAATTTTGAAATCTTACTTGATGATAAGCAAAGATCAATTTTACTAAAAATAAAATTCGAAAAATTTGAAAAAAATTTCCATCTTTCAAAAGTTTTTTTTGTTATTCGTCCATTCAAAACTATTATTGGAATATTTTTTTTTTTAAGATTAATAATCATATTTGGCCAAATTTCTGAATCTATAAAAAAAGCAACTGAGGGTTTCCAATTATTAATGAATTTATTTGAATGATAATTTGTATCTATAGGGAAAAATTGGTGAATTACTTTTTTAAATTTAAACTTTTTAATAATTTTAGAAGAACTTAATGTGTTTGAAGTAACTAAAATTTTTTTTATATTTTTATTTTTTTCAATTTTTTCTATTAAGGGTACAATACTTTGAATTTCACCTACACTAGCTCCATGAAACCATATCAATTTTCCTTTATCTTTATTTATTGAAAAAAAGCAAAATTTTTCCTTAAATCTTTTCAAATCTTCTTTGCCTTTAATTAATCTAAATATAATAATTATTGGAGATAAGATTAAAATTATATTAATTAAAAACCTGTATATTTGTAACATTAAGATTTTTTTATCTGTTTTTGATAAAAGTTTTTATAAACATTTGAATTTTTTAATAATTCTTCATGAGTTCCTTCAGCACTGATCAATCCAGAGTCAATTACATAAATTTTATTTGAATTTAGTATTGTAGATAGTCTGTGAGCAATTACAATTGTCGTTCTACCTTGGGTTAGAATATTTATTGCTTTTTGAATTTTATCCTCAGTTTCAGCATCTAAAGAAGAAGTAGCTTCATCTAGTAATATAATGGGACTTTTTTTTAAAAGTGCCCTAGCAATTGAAAGTCTCTGTTTTTCACCTCCTGACAATCTTATTCCATTTTCACCAATGAGTGTCTCGTATTTATTTGGTAATTTTTCTATGAATTCGTTCGCAAATGATAATTTTGCAGCCTCTTTAATCTCATTTTCTGAAGCGTCTGAGTTAGCATATGCGATATTACTTTTTATAGTATCATCAAATAACGTAGTGTCTTGACTCACAAGTGAAATGTTTTTTCTTAATGAATTTATATTGCATAAATGAATAGATTGGCCATCAATTTCTACTTCCCCTTTAACAGGATCATAAAACCTCGGTATTAAATTTAATATAGTTGATTTCCCTGCACCACTGTGGCCAACTAAAGCTGTCATATGACCACCAGTAAATTTTAGGTTTACAGACTTTAATATTTGTTTTTCAGTCTTGGGATATTTAAAATCTACATTTTTAAATTCTATTGAACCATCATTTATTATTAGACTTTGTGCATTGTCTCTTTCAATAATTTTTGGCTTTTCATCTATAATAGGTAAAACCCTTATCGCACCAGATATTCCCTGCTGAATAGATATGTTAATTGTTGCTAGTGATCTTACAGGTTGGTAGGCCAACATCATTGCAGCGAGGAATGAGAAAAAATTGCTTACTTCTAATTCATTTTTTGAAATTAATTTTGCCGCAAAAAATATAAGAAATGCTATCATAATTCCTGTCAAAAATTCCATTATTGGGGAAGCCCTCACAAAAACTATAGCTATTTTTTTTGTAGATTCTTTAAGATTTTCTATAAATTCAAATGCTCTATTTTTTTCGTAATTTTCTTTTTGAAAAATTTTAATTAATTTATGGTTTTTAAACATTTCTATTAAATAAGCTGTAAGAGCACCAGCTCGAGTCATTTGTTGAGTAGCAACTTTGCTTATTCTTTTTCCTAATGATTTTGCAGCAATGCTCGCAAGTGGTATCATAATTATAGCTATCAAAGAAAGTTTCCAATTTTGATAAAACATTACAAAAAGTAATCCAACCAGAGTTAGAGAATCTTTAAATAAATTTAAAACGACTGTACTAAGCAAATTAGTTATCATCGTTACATCATTGGTTAAATTAGCAATAAACTTCCCTGAATGTTTGTCATCTATAATTTGTGTATCTGCTTTTAATAGAGAGGAAAATATATCTTTTTGAATATCTTTTTTTACCTCCTCTGAGACTCCAATCATTACAACTCTTGCAATATAAAGTGATGCTCCTTTAATGGAAAAAGCTATAATTATTAAAATAGGTATTACTAATATTAGTGATTGGTTTTGTTCAATAAACAATTTTTTAATTGCTGGATCAAGCAGGTAAGCGACAGAAGAGGTGCTAGCAGCAAGTAAAAGTGAAAATGCGAATGCTATTAGAATATTTTTTAAATATTTTTTTGTATAATCTTTGTATAATCTTTTAACAATTTCTATTTTTGTCATATTAAATTTTTCCTACTAGCAAAACAAACAATACTATTAATCCCAATAAATTGTTTGATTTAAAAGTTTCAAGACAGCTAGATGATTTTTTTACATTTAACTTTTTCAATTGAAAATAAAATAATTGTATAATTACTAATAATAAAAACATAAGACTTATTTTATTTAAATTCATCAAATGATTCATAATCAATAAAGATAAAAAAAATATTGAATAACATAAATATAAGAAAATATATGGGCTGTTTTTAAATTTAATTGATGTTGATTTAATTCCTATTATTTCGTCATCTTTAATATCTTGATATCCATAAATTGTATCATACCCCAGTGTCCAAAATATGGCTCCTATATAGAATATAACTGGTATAATATCTATCTGACCTTTAATTGCTGTCCATCCAAGAATAATTCCATAATTAAAAGTAATCCCTAAAAATAATTGTGGCCAATAGGTAAATCTTTTCATTAGAGGATAAGTGAAAGCTAGCGGCATTGAAGCTAAAGCTAAAATTATAGTAAATAAATTAAAATTTAAAAGAACCAACAAGGCTAAAAGACATAAAAATAAGGAATAAAAAATTCCAAGTTTAATGGAAACCTTACCTGAAGCAATAGGTCGATTTTTTGTTCTAAATACTTTTGCGTCAAATTCTTTATCCAAGATATCGTTTACTATGCATCCTGCCGATCTCATCAAAACAGCACCTAAAAAAAAAAAAAATAAATATAAATAATAATTATCCAAACTTTCTTTAAAATCATAAGCTAATGTCAAACCCCATGCACATGGCCAGAATAACAACATAAAGCCAATAGGTTTTTTTAATCTTGTTAATTCAATAAAAAGTTTTGCTTGGTTCATAATATTTTACTTGTAAATAACAAAGGCTAGATTCATAATCAAATTGATTCGTATGAATATAGATTACACAGTCACAGCACTAATGTTTCCTGCCATTCCACTGTTAATGAGCGTATATAGTAACCGATTTCATTCTCTTAGTATTTTAATTCGTCAGCTTCATGATGAGCATGTTTATGAAAAACATATACCTCCAGAATGGAAGAAACAGTTCATTAACTTAAGTGGCAGAATAACACTTCTAAGATGGACAATATTATTTGCTGCATTTGGATTTTTATTCAATATGCTTACAGTATTTGCTCTTTATTTAGATGAAGTTCTTTTAGCTAGAATAATTTTTGGGTCATGTTGTTTATCAATGATTATATCTATAATTTTTTTTATCCGAGAAATTCAAATTTCAACAAATGCACTTAAGCTCCATATGTCTGATATGGATGTTGATGTTAATTAGGAACTATAACAGCTGGACCTAAAATTTTTCTACCCTCAAGATCTTGATGAGCTTTAATAACTTCTTCTAATTTATATTTTTTGAAAATTTTAATTTTAACTTTTCCAGAACTAATTTTTTCAAACATTGTTTTTGATGCTTCATCTAATTCTTCTCTTGTTGACAGGTATTGTTGCATAGATGGCCTAACAAGATAAAGGCCTTTTGGTTGAATAACTTTTGGCACATTAATATCTGACAACGGTCCAGATGCATTTCCAAATGAAACCATCATTCCTCTTATTGCTAAACATTCAATTGATCCATCTAGTGTATCTTTACCTACACCGTCGTATACAACAGGGACACCCTTACCATTTGTAATTTCCAAAACTCTTTTAGCAAAGTCTTCTTTATTGTAATTAATTACATGATCGTAACCATTTTCTTTTGCAATATTTACTTTTTCATCTGAACCAACTGTACCAATAACAGTACAGCCTAAACTCTTTGCCCATTGTCCAAAAATCTGACCAACCCCGCCAGCAGCTGCGTGAAATAAAACTGTTTCACCTGATTTGACTGGATAAGTTTTGTGCAAAAGATAAAAAGTTGTTAAACCTTTTGTCATCAAGGTTGCTGCTACCTCAAGATCAATACCATCTGGTACTTTTACCAAGTTCTTAGTCGGGTAATTTCTGTGTGAGCAATATGAACCTAAAGGAATACCTGCATAAGAAATTTTATCACCAACATTGAAGTCTTTTACGTTCTCTCCAACATCAGTAATAATTCCAGCACCCTCTAAACCTAAACCAATCGGTAGTTTTAATGGGTACAAACCAGATCTATGGTAAGTATCAATGTAGTTAAGTCCAATTGCTTTTTGTTCAATTGTTACTTGATCAGGACCAGGTTTCTCTAAAGATATATCCTTAACTTTTAAAACTTCAGGTCCGCCAGTTTTATTGATTTCTACAGCTTTCATAATTTATTTTACAAATCTACCATTATGATAATCTTGAACAGCTTGCAAGATTTCTGCTTTAGTATTCATTACAAATGGTCCACCTCTAGCTATTTCTTCATTAATTGGTTTCCCTGAAATTAACAAGAATTTGGCATTTGATTGAGCCTTAACTGTTAAATCTTCACCCTTAGTTAAAAGAATTAAATTACTGTCTTTAACTTTTTCATGTTTATTTTTGCCAATTTCGATTTCTCCACTAATTAAATAAATAAACGTATTGTGAGTAGATGGTAATTTAAAATTGAACTCTTTATCTTTGTTTAATTCTACATCAAAATAAACTGGCTCAACATTGTGTCCTTTAACAGGACCTTCAGCTTTTTCAAATTTTCCAGCTATTACTTTTACTTGTTTATCATCATCTTTATGAAGACTCATCTTATCAGCATCGATATAAATATACTCAGGCTTACTCATTTTCAATTTAGCAGGCATATTGATCCACAATTGAAATCCATGAAGTTTACCTTCTTTCATTGCAGGCATCTCTGAATGAATAATTCCACTACCTGTTTTCATCCACTGAACATCACCAGCAGTCATTCTACCTTCACCACCGGTACTATCTTTGTGCTCAAAATCTCCAGCTAACATATAAGTAACTGTTTCAATTCCTCGATGAGGGTGGGGTGGAAAACCTGCAATATAATCCTCACTATTTTCTGATCCAAACTCATCTAACATTAAAAATGGATCAAAATAATTTGGCTCAACACCAATACTTCTTTTTAATTTAACGCCAGCACCATCAGAAGCCGGAATAGGGTCAATAATTTTACTAACTTCAATATTTTTCATATTTCTTAAATAAGAATTTTTTATAATATATCAAGTAACTTACTAAGATCTTTGATTTGATGTTTTGGGACATAATCTAGATTATCAAAAGTATTGTTGCTTCTATTGACCCAAATAGAATTATAACCATAGTTTCCACCACCTGAAACATCCCAAGAATTTGCACTTAAAAAAGCAACTTCATTTGTTTGAATTTGATATTGCTTTATTGGAAGATCGTAAACTTTAGATTCTGGTTTATAAACTCCAACCTCTTCAATTGAAAAAATATCATTAAATATATTTTCTAAATTATTACTCTTAACCAATTCATCGAGCAGGGAAGGAGTACCATTTGAAAGAATAGCAAGTTTATAATCTTTTTCTTTTAATGATTTTAAAACTTCCGGAACTTCTTTAAATGGTGAAAGACTTTTATAAAGATCTAATAACTCCTTTCTCATTGAAGAGTCTATCTCATAAGTTTTCATTGATTTATCTAAACTATCCTCTGTTACCTGCCAAAAATCCTTGTGACGTTTCATTAAACTTCTAAGCCAAGTATATTCTAATTGTGTTGTTCTCCAATAATTAGCAAAACCTTCCCACTTATCACCTATTTTATCTTTACATTTTTCAGCAGCTGAATTGACATCAAATAAGGTGCCGTAAGCATCAAAAATTATTGCTTTAATATTTTTCATAAACTAACTTATCAATATGAGTAACATTAGATTATTTTATTCAAAAAGTTTATCTCTTAATTTGACTGACAAACTTGATAAATCTCAATCTTACTATGTTTCAAAAGTAATGAGACTTAAAGAAAAAGAAGTTTTTTCTCTTTTTAATATTAGTGGAGAATGGGAAGCGAAAATCGTAAATATAACAAAAAGCATAGTTGAATTTAATGTTACGAAACAATTAAGACAGAAAGAAAATACTAAAGAACTCTGGTTAGCTTTCTCTCCAATCAAATCAAATTACTTTAATTTCATGATCCAAAAAGCAACGGAGCTTGGGGTAACTAAGTTTTTACCAGTCATCTTTGAAAGGACGATTGTTAGAAAGATAAATAAAGAGAGATTGAAAAAAGTAATCATAGAAGCAGCCGAACAGTCAAATAGAATCACAGTTCCATCAATTGAGGATCCTCAAAAATTAAAAAGCTTTTTAAATAATGATATGGATTTAATTTTTACTGATCTCAACACTGCTAATACAAAAATTGACATTAAAAAGTTAACTATAAAACCCACTTGTGTAATCATAGGACCAGAGGGAGATTTTTCTGAGGAGGAGAGGGAAGAGATTCTTAAATTTAATGGTGTTCAGCCTATTAAAATCAATGAAAACATATTGAGATCTGAAACGGCTGTAATTTCTGCTCTATCGATCATAAATTACGCCATTAATTGATATTTTGTCGCTAAAAGTAAAAGTGTATTTTTTTAAAAGACACTCTATATAGGGTAAAAAAATGAAAAAATTTTTATATATATTTCTAACATTCTTTATCACTTCAAGCGCATTCGCTAATCAACCAGTCGATTGGCAACTAGGCTTTCAAAAGGCTGCTTCCGAGACCATGAGAGATATAGTTAACTTTCATGATAAATTGCTGTTACCAATTATTATAGCAATCAGTGTTTTTGTTTTATTTTTAATGGTTTATGCTTGTATTAGATTTAGAGCTTCAGCAAATCCAGTTCCATCAAAAAGAACTCATAATGTTGCTGTTGAAGTTTTATGGACTTTAATTCCATGTTTAATTCTAATCGTGATGGCGGTTCCATCATTTAAAATTTTATATAAACAAGATGCAATTCCAAAAGCAGACATAACTGTTAAAGCTATTGGATATCAATGGTACTGGGGATACGAGTATCCAGACGAAAATATTTTCTTTGATTCATACATGATCGAAACTAAAGACTTAAAAAAAAACGAGCCAAGACTTTTAGCTGTAGATAATGAGCTGGTTGTTCCAGTAAATAAAGTTGTTAAGGTAATGATCACTGCTAATGATGTTCTACATGCTTGGGCACTCCCTTCATTTGGGGTAAAAAGAGACGCTGTGCCTGGAAGAATAAATGAAACTTGGTTTAAAGCAGAAAAAGTTGGAACTTATTATGGTCAGTGTTCTGAACTGTGTGGAATTAAACACGCGTTTATGCCAATTGAAGTTAGAGTTGTTACTGAAGAAGAATATCAAGACTGGTTGTTAGACGCTAAAGTCAAATTTGCCAAAGAAATTAATGAAGAAGATCAATTTAAAAAACTAGCGAGTAAATAATATGTATACACAAACAGCATCAAACGACGATCATCATACACCAACTGGTTGGAAACGTTGGGCTTATTCAACTAATCATAAAGATATTGGAACTATGTATCTAATATTTGCAATTATTGCAGGTGTGATTGGTACAGCATTCTCAGTTTTAATGAGAATGGAATTGATGCATCCAGGTGATGGAATTTTAGGTGGAAACTATCATTTATATAACGTCTTAGTTACTGGTCATGGTTTGATCATGATCTTCTTTATGGTGATGCCAGCAATGATAGGTGGCTTTGGTAACTGGTTTGTTCCAATTATGATTGGTGCACCTGATATGGCTTTTCCTAGAATGAATAACATTTCATTTTGGTTACTACCGACATCATTCATTTTATTAATAATGTCAATTTTCATGGATGGCCCTCCGGGTCAAACAGGTGTTGGTGGTGGATGGACTATTTATCCTCCTTTATCATCTACAGCTGGTCAACCAGGCCCTGCAATGGATTTTGCAATTTTAAGTTTACACTTGGCTGGAGCTTCTTCAATTTTAGGTGCTGTAAACTTTATTACTACAATTTTAAATATGAGAACGCCTGGCATGACACTTCATAAAATGCCATTATTTGCATGGTCAATATTAGTGACAGCTTTCTTATTACTATTATCATTACCAGTTTTAGCAGGAGCAATTACGATGCTTCTTACAGATAGAAACTTTGGAACAGCTTTCTTTGATGCTCAAACTGGTGGAGACCCAGTTCTATTCCAACATTTATTTTGGTTCTTTGGTCACCCGGAAGTTTATATTTTAATTTTACCAGGTTTTGGAATGATTAGTCATATTGTTTCAACATTTTCTAGAAAACCAGTTTTTGGATACTTAGGAATGGCTTATGCAATGGTTGCAATTGGAATAGTTGGTTTCGTTGTTTGGGCTCACCATATGTATACAGTTGGTTTAAGTACAGATACTAAAGCATACTTTTTAGCTGCAACTATGATCATTGCAGTTCCAACCGGTATAAAAATATTTTCATGGATAGCAACTATGTGGGGTGGTTCGATTTCATTTAAAACTCCAATGGTTTGGGCATTAGGATTTATATTTTTATTTACTGTTGGTGGAGTTACTGGTGTAGTTCTTGCGAACGCTGGAGTTGATACTGCAATGCATGATACTTACTACGTTGTTGCTCACTTTCATTACGTACTATCTTTAGGAGCTGTATTTGCAATCTTTGCAGGATTTTACTATTGGTTTGGAAAAATGACTGGTTACGAATACTCAGAGTGGATGGGTCAATTACACTTTTGGTTAACTTTTATTGGAGTAAACTTGGTTTTCTTCCCACAACACTTTTTAGGTCTTGCAGGAATGCCAAGAAGATATGCTGACTATCCAGATGCTTTTGCGGGATGGAATTACATTTCTTCAATTGGTTCTTATATTTCTGTAATTGGATTGGTAGTATTTTTTATAAACCTTGCTTATGCGTTTTATAAGAAAAAGGCTGCAGCACAAAACCCATGGGGAGAAGGTGCTACAACCTTAGAATGGACAGTACCATCTCCACCTAATTTTCATACTTTTGAAGAATTACCAAAGTTTGAAGATGAAGAGGGTGTTGAAAAGTCTACTAGCTAAATATAGCAAACAAGATTTTTTAACTTTAAATTAATGATTAAGTCTAAATTAAAAAATAGAAACTTATCTCAAGAAGACGCCTTTAATTTATCTGAATTATTTAAATTAATGAAACCAAGAGTAATGTCTTTGGTTATTTTTACATGTGCAGTTGGTTTGTTAATGGCCCCAAATATTATCCCAACAAAGGATGCAATAATTGGAATTATTTTAGTTTCAATTGGAGCAGGTGCTGCTGGAGCTTTAAACATGTGGTATGAGTCTGATCTTGATGCATTAATGACAAGAACTTGTTTAAGACCAATTCCAACAGGCAAGGTAAATAGAAATCAAGCACTAGTATTTGGAATTTCTCTTTCGATTTTTTCTGTAATTGCGCTTGATTATTATTCAAACAGAATATCAGCTAGTTTATTACTTTTTACTATTTTGTTTTATGTGTTTGTTTATACAATTTGGTTAAAAAGAAAAACTCCACAAAATATAGTAATAGGAGGAGCTGCAGGAGCATTACCCCCAGTGATTGGTTGGACTATAGCTACTAATTCTTTAACTTTTGAGCCAATCACATTCTTTTTAATCATATTCTTTTGGACGCCTTCACATTTTTGGGCTTTAAGTTTGTATAAATCAGATGATTACAAAAAAGCGAAAATTCCAATGCTTCCATTAACAAATGGTGTTGAGAGCACAAAATTAAATATATTTGTCTATTCTTTAACAATGTTGCCAGTAATTGTTTTACCTTATGCTATTGGCTTTGTGGGTATAACTTTTTTAATCCCATCATTAATTTTGACAATTTATTATAATTATTTATGTTTCGAACTTTATAAATTTAAAAAAAACAAATTTGATGCAAAAAAAGCAAAATCTATTTTTGGATATTCAATTTTGTATTTATTTTTAATTTTTGTTCTTTTTTTAATTGATAAAATTTTATGATAACGCCTGACAAGAAAACAAGGAAAAAAAATATTATAACTGCAATAGCAATTTTAGCATTTATGGTATTTTTATTTATTTTTACTTTATACAACGTTGGAGTATTTGATAGACAGATATGATTAAAGGCAAAACATTAACTCCTTTACTTTTAGCTGGGATTTTTGTCCTTATGCTGGGATTATCTTTTGCAGCAGTGCCTTTGTACGATTTGTTCTGTAGAGTAACTGGTTTTGGAGGAACAACCCAGGTTTCAAAAGAAGCTCCAAAAATAGTTTTAGACAAGGTTGTAAGCGTGAGGTTTGATACAAATGTGAATAATCTTGAATGGAATTTTAAGGCAAAATCGAACGTGATTGATGTAAAGGTTGGCCAGGTCAACAGAATAGAGTTTGAAGTTGAGAATATTGGAGACGAAACTACTTATGGTGTTGCTAGTTTTAACGTGTCACCAGCAAGTTTTGGCAAATATTACAGTAAATTAGGATGTTTTTGTTTTGAAAAACAAGAGTTGAAGGCTGGGGAGAAGGCAACTTACGTAATGACTTTTTATTTAGACCCTGATCTTGTAAACGATCCAACAACAAAAAACCTACAAGATGTAACTATGTCGTACACTTTTTTCTCGACAGATTACTATAAACAATCATAATCACGAAAAATGTCAGCAGAAAAAAAACACGATTACCACTTAGTTGATCCAAGTCCTTGGCCAATCTATACATCTTTTGCATGCTTAGTATTAGCAATAGGTGCAATTTTTTATATGCATAATGGTATTTCGTGGGGAATGTATCTTGGTTTAGCGTTATTAATTTATGGTGCATATATGTGGTTTAGAGATGTAGTAATTGAAGCTGAACATCAAGGTCACCATACTCCTGTTGTTCAAATTCATCACAGATATGGAATGACTTTATTTATCGCTTCAGAGGTAATGTTCTTTGTTGCATGGTTCTGGGCTTACTTTGATATTAGTTTATTTCCAAATGAATTTGTTGGAAATGTGTGGCCACCAAAAGACATTGAAACATTTGATCCTTGGGACATTCCTTTAATAAATACTCTAGTATTATTATTATCAGGAACAACTGTTACTTGGGCTCATCATGCTTTATTAGAAGATGATAGAAAAGGATTTATACAAGGATTAACACTAACTGTAATTCTTGGTTTCTTTTTTACTTTATTGCAAGCATACGAATACCATCACGCTACTTTTACTTACTCAGGCCATATTTATGGAGCTGTATTTTATATGGCAACAGGTTTTCATGGTTTTCACGTAATAATTGGGACTATATTTTTAGCAGTATGTTTGTGGAGAGGAAGACTTGGTCATTTTACTAAAGATCATCATTTTGGATTTGAAGCAGCTGCTTGGTACTGGCATTTCGTTGACGTAGTGTGGCTATTCTTATTTGCTGCAATTTATATTTGGGGAAGTTAATATTTATCCTTGAAGAATAAATTACTATTTTCAGTTTTTGTCTACTTTATTATTTTAACTCTACTCTCTCTTGGGTTTTGGCAAATTTATAGATTAAATTGGAAATTAGAGTTAATTGAGCAAATTGAAAATTCCTTAAAAAATGACCCTGTAGAATTAACTAGTATTAAAAAAAAAAATTATCTTAGAATAAAGACTAGCGGAGAAATTGATTTTGAAAAACAAATTTACTTATATAATTTAAATGATGCAGGGAAACCTGGGTTTGAGGTAATTAATCCAATAAAAATTGGTGATGAAAATTACTTACTGAATAGGGGGTGGATACCTTTTGAAAAAAAAGACCTACCCGAAATAAATTTAGTTGATCAAAATCAAATAGTCGGCACTCTTATGCTACAAAGTAAACCAAGTACATTCAAACCAGAAAACGATATTGAGAAAAATTATTGGTTTACTTTGAATAGAGAAGATATTTCAAAATTTACTGGAAGAAATTTTTCAGAGCATGTCATTTATTTAAACGGTGATTATAAATTTCCCAAACCAAGAGTGATTACTGCTAAAATTTCAAATAACCATAAGAAGTATGCAATTACTTGGTTTTCTATGGCGATTTCAATTCTTTTAATATATTTATATTTTAGGAAAAAAAATTATTAAATGAAATACGTAAGTACTAGAGACACATCAAAAACCTTTGAATTTAAAGACGTTTTTATCAAAGGCCTTGCTGATGATGGAGGCTTATTTATTACAGAAAAATTAACGAAATATACTGAAAATGAAGTTAAAGATTTTAAAAAATTAAGCTACTCAGAGTTAGCCAAAAAGATCGTTTATCCGTTTATAGGTAATTTCATGTCACAAGCTGAATTGAGTAAAATTATTGATAAGTCTTACTCTGCATTTAGAAGAGATAATGTTGTGGATTTCATAAAGCTTGGAGACAGAACAGTGTTAGAACTGTTTCATGGTCCGACTTTAGCTTTCAAAGATATTGCAATGCAACTTTTGGGAAACTTTTACGAATATTACTTAAATAATGAAAATCAAAAGATTAATATTGTTGTTGCCACATCTGGAGACACTGGTGCCGCAGCAATTGATGCAATAAGAGGTAAAAAAAATGTCAATATTTTTGTGCTTCATCCAGATAATCGTGTTTCACCAGTTCAAAGAAAATTAATGACAACAGGTAAAGACGAAAACGTATTTAACATAGCCATAAAGGGAAATTTTGATGATTGTCAAAACTTGGTTAAATCCATGTTTGCAGATAAGAAATTTTCAAGTGATATTAAAATGTCAGGTGTAAACTCTATTAACTGGGCGAGGATTATTGCTCAAAGTGTTTATTACTTTTATAGTTATTTATCAGTTGAAGATGCAAGTGAACCAACAAATTTTTCAGTGCCGACAGGAAATTTTGGAGATGTATATGCAGGATATTTAGCTAAAAAAATGGGCTTGCCGATAGATAAATTGATTGTTGCAACTAATCAAAATGATATTTTACATAGAGCAATATCAAAAGGTAGTTATGAAGCAGAAAAAGTTTCAGAAACTATCTCTCCAAGTATGGACATACAAATAGCCAGTAATTTTGAAAGACTTATATTTGATCTTAATAATGGAGACGATCAACAGACTTCTCTAGACATGAAAAATATTAAAGAGAAGGGACAGTACTTAATAAACAACGATAAATTAAACAAAATTAGCGAAAACTTTTTATCAGCTAGAATGAGTGAGGATGAGACTTTAGAGGTAATTAAGAATGTATATGAAAAATTTGCAGTAGTTTTAGATCCACACACAGCTATTGGGTATGGAGCATTTGATAAACATAACTTAAAAGGAAACAATATCGTACTTGCAACAGCGCATCCCTGCAAGTTTCCAGGCGCCATTCAAAGTGCAATTAATGTGAAAGCAGAATTGCCCAATGAATTAACTTTTATTTTAGATCAAAAAGAAAATTATGATATTGTTGAAAATGATATTGAAAAAGTAAAACAACATATTAAAGATAGAACATAATGAAAATAAACGAAAACGATTTACTGCCAAATTCAGAAGTATTTGTTTTAGAAAATGGTGAGCCAACTAAAAAAAAAATTGAAGATTTTTTCAAGAATAAAAAAGTAGTTTTATTTGGATTACCAGGTGCTTATACATCAGTGTGTTCTGCTAAACATTTACCTGGTTATGTTAACTTGCATGAGAAGTACAAAGAAAAAGGTATTGATCATATTATTTGCATATCTGTAAACGATCCTTTTGTTATGAATGCTTGGGGAAAAGAAAAGAACGTAGGTGATAAAATTGTTATGATGGGAGACCCTTTTTTAAATTTTACTAAAGATATCGGTGCTGATGTTGATAAAAGTGGGAGAGGTTTAGGAATTAGATCAAATAGATACACCATGTATGTTGAAGATATGAAGGTTGTTAAGATTCAGGAAGAAAAAGATACTGGATCTTGCGAAATTTCAGCAGCAGAAAATTTTTTAAATTTACTTTAAATTTGCAGCTTTTTTAGCTAATAAGTCTACTTCTTCATTCATAGGATTTCCATCATGAGCCTTTACCCAATTCCATTGAACATTAAGTGATTTATTCAAATTATATAATTCAATCCACAAATCTTTATTTTTAACATCTTCTTTTTTTGATGTTTTCCAATTATTAGCTAACCAAGTATTAATCCATTCAGTTATTCCATTTTTTACATATTGAGAGTCAGTATATATTTTTATTTCAACACCAGGCTTCATATCTTTCAGTGCATTAATCGGAGCAAGTAGCTCCATTCTATTATTTGTAGTGTTTTTTTCACTACCACTAATTTTTCTTATTTCTTTTTCATCTTTTATAATTGCAGCCCATCCACCATTTCCTGGATTTGTTAAACAAGAGCCGTCTGTATAAATTATAATCATTAATTTAAATAATCTTTGAATGAATTTAAATTATTGTGAGAAAGTAATTTTTGATAATATTCATTAGGGTCTTTAATTTTAATCAATGCTGTTTTTGGTGTATTTGAGTAGTCATACAATCTCGTTAATAAATATCTTAATGCTGCACCTCTACATAAAATATTTATAGATTTCTTTTCCTTTATTGAAATTTTTTTAATGCTTTCATATCCTCTGATTAAATTTTTAATTTTTTTATGATTCATTTGGAATTTGCTCTTATTATGGTCAAAACAAAGAGCATTGATACATATAGCAATTTCATACATAAAATAATCATTAGCAGCGAAGTAGAAATCGATAATTCCAGAAAGTTTATTTTTTTTGAAGAAAATATTATCTATAAATAAGTCACCATGGATAATACCTTTAGGTAATTTTTTAGGCCAATTTTTACTAATATCTTTAAGGTTATTTTTTAAAAAGATGTTTAAATTTGAAAATTTTTTTGATTTAAATTTAATACTTTCTAATAAAGGCTTCAAATTTCTAACCCCCATTGAATTTTTTCTATTAAGTTTCATTTTTTTTGTGACTGAATGCATTTGAGCAATTGTTTTACCAACTGTATAACAATCATTTATATTTAATATTTTTTTATCTTTACCCTCTAGGAATGATACAATGCATGCAGTTTTATTTTTTAATTTAATAAGATATTTATTATTTCTAGTTTTCAGTGGCTTAGGACAGTTTATTTTTGAACTATTTAAATTATCCATTAATTTCATAAAAAAAGGTATTTCCTTTTGTAAAACTCTTTTTTCAAAAATTGTTAAAATGTATTTTTTCTTTTTTGATTTAAGAAGATAGTTTGTGTTTTCTATTCCTTGCTTAATACCTTTAAAATTTGTTATTTTATCAATATTAAAATTTTTATTAATAATATTAATTTCTTTTTGATTTATTTTTGTATAGACAGCCATTTTTAATTTAATTTTTTGGGAACTTTAAATACTACATCTTCTTTAATTATTTCAACTTCATCGATACTTATAGAAAATTTATTTTTTAAATTATTAAGAAAATTTTCAACTAATATTTCTGGTGCAGATGCTCCTGAAGATATACCTATAGTATTGCAATTTTCTATTTGGTCAAACGGTATTGAGCTTTCAGAGTGAATAAGTTGTGAATTTTCACAGCCTGATTTTTTTGCCACCTCAACAAGCCTAACAGAATTTGAAGAGTTTCTACTTCCAATAACAAAAAACATATCACAATTTTTTGCAATATTTTTTACTGCCATTTGACGGTTAGTAGTTGCATAACAAATATCTTCTTTCATTGGTTCTTTTATATTAGGAAAATTATTTTTTAAAATTTTGATTATCTCTTTTGTGTCATCAACTGATAAAGTAGTCTGAGTAATATATGCTAATTTTTTTTCTAGTTTATTTTGATAGTTTATAGCCTCTTCCTCATTTTGGATTAGATCTATAGAACCTTTTTTTAATTGACCCATAGTCCCAATTACTTCAGGATGATTTTCATGACCAATTAAAATTATATGGTAACCGGCTTTATTTAGATTTTCTGCTTCTCTATGAACTTTAGAGACTAGTGGACATGTAGCATCTACATAAGTCATTTTATAACTTTTTGCATCTTCAGGTATTTTTTTTGGAACACCATGTGCTGAAAATATTACTGGTCTTGATTTATCTTTTATCTCCTCCAGCTCTTCCACAAATATTGCACCTTTATTTTTTAAATCATCTACAACATACTTATTATGGACTATTTCATGACGCACATAAACGGGAGCTCCAAATTTTTGGATAGATTTTTCTACTATTTCAATTGCTCTTTCTACCCCAGCACAGAACCCACGAGGTGCAGATAATAATATTTTTAATTCTTTATGTTTCATTTTTTTCTAAAAAATATTCCAGCAATATATGTGGAAAGGTTAAAGACGCCAAACCTATAAATATTATTTTTAAAATTGCACTATCTAGATTATTCGAATAACTCAGCATATATAGAGCAATAAAAGAAAAAACAGCTGTCAAAATTGTTAAAGGTAAAGCTTTTTTAACAAACAATCTAAATCCGTTAACTACACTATCTGGATCAAGCTCAGTAGCTAGTGAAATTGAGTGCCTAATCGAGTGTAAAAAACAGAAATAAGCGGTAAAAGCAATTAGTGGAGATAAATAGTAATTTAATATTAAAATTGAGAAATAATCTAAAAAAACTACAAATTTTTTTATTTCAAAATTCTTTAAGAAAAGAAAAATACTAGACAGGGTGCTACAGAATATTCCTATTTGAATTACATTATTTGTCTCGATAAAATTTAAACTTGAATAAAATGCCTCATTATCAATTAATAATAATTTGAAAATTGCTATTGTTTCCTGAAAATGAAAATATAAAGGAGCAAGTATAATTAAAAATCCTTTAAAAAAATAAAGTATTTGGGTGAAATAAGATCTATCATTAATCAAAAATTGTGTATCTTCTTTGCCAAAGTGGTAGGAGGCGATTATTAAAAAAACTATTAAAGTAATTGATGGTAACAATATCCAAGTTACTATAATTAATGCCGAAATTAAAATATATGTAATATAGAATATATAATTTGATTTTATATTAAATAATTTAAGCAGTTTTTTTCCCTTAATATGATCTAATGAACCATGAGAAACCCCTATAATTAAAATTAAAAGTAAACACAAAATTGATGAAATATTAAAATTATTAAACTTGAAAAGTAAAATACAAAAAATGTTTACAATAAAGAAAAAAATAAATGAATGATTTAGATTTATTTTTTTTATTTTATTATTCATTTTAAATTAATTCTTTTAAAAATTTCCACTTTGGCATTTTTAGAATTATCTCTAAATCTTCAAAAAAACTGCTTTTATTTGATAAAAAATTGATAGCTGTTTTAGGTTTTGAATTAAAAACTTTGAAAAATATATTACCCATTTCGTTAGGGTTGTTTTTAAGAACTCTTAATAAGATTTTATCTAAAAAATCATATTTTGAATTAATTTTAAATAGATTTACATTTTTTATATTTTCTATGTTTTCTCTTATATATCTGCTCTGTTCCTGAATATTTAGGAAAGTATACCCTGTACTTAATCTAGTCATGCCTCCCGCTGAACCAATGTAAATTTCATTTAATTTATTCACGTTTTTTTGTCTAAAAAGAGGAATGGCGCCTTGTTCTTTAAAATGTATTTTACATTGTCTCAAGTTTAAATGATTACTTAAGTAGTCATCAATTTGCTCTTCATAATCATTTAGGGAATTATTATTTAGTTCTGATATCCAAGTAGTTTCAACAAGCGCTGTTTTTTTTGTAAAGGGTAGAGTGTAAAAAAAATGCACTCTATTTCTTTGATCACAATTAAAGTCCATTAAATTAAATATTTCTTCATCAAAAAAATCTTTTCGGGTTTCTATCTCTACACCACAAAAGTGTTGCCATAATTCATTCTGTTTATTCTCAAAACTAGGTACACTATTAAATAAAACTGAATTTGATTTATCTATTTCATCAATACTTTTAAAAAACTGAATATTTTTATTTAATTTAAGTTTTGAAAGTATTTTTTCGTAGAACATACCACTATCAATTGTTTGATATGGTGTAGGTTCGCAATCTATATATTTCGTATTATTGTGTGTATTAATTGTAAAATTATTCCAACTCTTTTTGACGCAGTCATTGAAGTTATGTGAAAAAACTTTCCAAAATGACCAAGTTTTATCTCTTTTATAATCTTCTCTTGGCTCAATGATTGCTAAGGTTTTATCTTTTAATTTTTCATAAACTTCCAGCTCATATGCTAATGAAAGACCTGCGCAACCTCCACCTATAATTATGTAATCAAATTCTTTCATTTAAGTTTATTTCTTCATTAATTAAATTATGATCATGATTAATATTATCATCGTTTTTACTTATAAGTGATAACTTAATTAAGTCAAAAATAGATAAAAAAGTTTCAATAATTTTTTCAATATTTGAAACATAAATTTTTCCTGATTTTTTATAATTTTCTATGTTTTGTTTGTTTAAAATTTTATATCCTATTTTTCTATAAACTCTTCTTGCAACTAAAATAGAAAATCTGAAACGTAAAGGTATTTCTTTTATTGAGTAAAATGAGTTTTCATAAAACTTTTCTGAAAGCTTGATTGTACTCTTTATGTCTTCAAAACTTTCATTTATATAAAATCTATTATTTTTTTTATCTTCCATAATATCCCTAGAAATATTTGTTAATTGCATAGCAATCCCAAGATCAATAGCTGATTTAAGAGATTGTTCTTTATGAACATTCAATATTTTAGCCATCATCAACCCAACTGTTCCAGCCACCCTGTAGGAATATATTAATAACTCTTTTTTTGAATTAAGTTTAATATTTTCTTTTATATCAGAATTAATACCCTCAAATAAATCGTCTATAATTTTAGTTGAAATATTAAATTCATTAATTAGATCCCACATGTTTTTAATAACTGGATCATCATAATTTTTATTTATAAAATTATTTTTAAATTTAATAAAATTATCTTTTTTTACTTCTATCTTATTTTCATCATCAGCAATATTATCTACCTCTCTGCAAAAATCATAAAGCGCAGAGCATTTTTGATAAGTTTTTTTTGGTAAAAAAAAACCTGCCCAATTGAAAGATTTTGCGTAAATAGCTAAATAATTCTTTGTTAACATTAAAATAATTTATCTAAAACTTTTGCTGAAGAGAGAACTCCTGGAACTCCAGCTCCTGGATGTGTACCAGCACCAACAAAGTACAAACCATCATATATTTCTGATTTATTATGAAATCTAAAGTATGCGGATTGCGTAAATTTAGGTTGAATTGAAAATCCTGATCCATATTTTGTATTTAATTCCTTTTCAAAGTAATCAGGTGTTAGATAAAAGTCCTCAACTATATTATTCTTAAGATCCGGCATTAAGTCTTTTTCCATTTTTTCAATTACAAGATTTTTCATTTTCTCACCTTCAGTTTCCCAATTTATTTTTGACTGATTGTTAGGAACAGGTACTAACACATAAAAACAATCATTTCCTTCTGGGGCCATAGTTTTATCAGTCGCTGTAGGTCTGTGAAGATAGTAGCTAATATCGTTATTTAATTTTTTCTTATCAAATATGTCATCAAGATGTTCTTTATACTTGTTTCCAAACTTTATTGTATGATGTTCAACATTCTCATAAATTTTTTTTGTTCCAAAATAATAAACAAATAAACCCATAGAATATTCCATTCGATTTTTTTTCCAATTAAACAACATGGAATTCTCGTTGCTTTTGTTTAACATCTTCTCATAAAATGCAGGTGGATCTGCATTACAAACAACATTATCTGCACCAATTTCATTTTCATTATTTAATTTTACACCACTTATTTTATTATTTTTTGATATAATTTCTGTTACTTCACTGTTTTTTATTATTTCAATACCAACCTCATTCATTAATTTTTCAAAACCTTTAATTATATTTCCTGTTCCTCCAACTGAATAATGTATTCCCCATTTTTTTTCTAAATAAAGAATTAATCCATAAATAGAAGTGGTGGTAAAAGGGTTTCCCCCAACTAGTAAAGGATGCATGCTAAGCATTCTTCTTAATTTTTCATTTTTTATATAAGATGAAACAAGTGAGTAAACTGATTTATAACTTTTAAGTTTTAACAGAGCAGGCAATTGTTGCATCATTACGAAAGGTTTATCAAATGGTACATCTGCAAGTTCTAAAAAACCTTTATCAAATATTTTTTTTGTAAAATTAACTAATTTTTCATATCCATTTACATCTTCTTTGCTAAGTTTCTCAATTTGGTCTTTCATCTCTATTTCGTCGCCTGAATAGTTAAATTTAGTTTTGTCCTCAAAAATAAACTGGTACCAAATTTTAAGTGGAGTTAGTTCTATATAATTTTTTGGATCTTTATTGAATAACTCGAACAATTCACTAATTAAGTAGGGTGCAGTAATTACTGTTGGTCCAGCATCATATATAAATCCGTTTTTTTTAAAAACTCTTGCTCTTCCACCTAGATCTGGATGTTTTTCTATTAATTTTACGTTATGTCCTTTTGCCTTAAGCCTTAGCGCTGCTGCGATCCCACCAAATCCCGATCCAATGACTATAGAGTTCATTTTAATAATTTATAGCTTTTTTGAAAAATTGTAAGTGTATTATGAGTTAATTTTTTTTAACTCTGCTTTAGTTTCATCTAAATTTTTTTGAAACACAGCATCTAATTTTGACTTGTCTAAAGATGTAGTTATTATTTTTTTAACTGAGTCCACTGCAATTTTTATTGATGCGTCCTTAATTTCTTTTAAAGCCGCTTCTTTCATCTGACTTATTTTATTTTCAGCTAAATTTTTTTTAATTTCTGATGATTTATGAAACTTATCATTCATCTCAATTATTAATCTATCTGCATCTTTTTTGGCGTTCTCAAGAATTTCGTTGCTAACAGACTGAGCTGTATCTAATTTTTTTTGTGAGTTATCTAATAGTGTTTTTGCCTCAGTTCTTAATTTTTCACTTTCATCAATTTCATTTTTAATGTCAGATATCATTTTATCTAACATTTCAGAAATTTTTTGAGGAATTTTAAGGTAAATTAACGCTCCAAAAAAAATAATAAATGATACGGCTACCCAAAATGTTGCATCAATTGCCATAGTATTTATCTCCATTTCTTTTAGATAGATCGTCAACAATTGCAGATATACTACTATTATTTACTTCAGCTCCAATTAGTTTTTGCAATAACTCAGATGAAGTCTCAATAGCAATTTTATTTATTTTATCTGGCGCATTTTTTCTTAATGCATCTATTTCTTTTTCAGCCTCAGCAATTTCATTATCAATTTGTTTATCAAGCACTTCTCTTTTTGCACCAATATCTTTTAGTGCTTTTTCTCTTGCTTGATTGAAAATACTATTAGCCTCAAGTTTGCTTTTAGATATAATTTCATCATATTCTTTTAGTTTTGCATCACTATCTTCTCTTTGTTTCTCAGCAGCCTCAATATTTTCTAATATTTGAGATTTTCTCGATTCTAAGTTGTTACTAATTTTTGGTAGTATTAGTTTAGATAAAACTAAATACATAATACCAAAAGTAAGTATTAGCCAAAAAATTTGAGAAACCCAAAACTCTGGATTTAATTGAGGCATACCTCCGCTTTCAGCTGCAAAAGCTTCTTTAATAGAAAAGAAGCTAAAAAATATTGACTGAAAATATATTTTTTTAACCATCAATTTAAAACGCAAAGAGAATGATTAACGCAACTACCAATCCGAATAATCCTGTAGCTTCTGCAAGTGCAAAACCTAAAAGCAAGTTAGGAAATTGTTTTTGTGCTGCAGATGGATTTCTCATTGCACCAGACAAATAATTTCCAAAAATTATTCCAATACCAACACCGGCTCCAGCTAAAGCAATTGCTGCTAAACCTGCTCCGATCATTTTTGCTGCTTCTAATTCCATTATATCCTCCTCTGTTATTAATGGTGTAAATTTAATGCATCATTTAAATAGATGCAGGTTAAGATTGCAAAAACATAAGCTTGAAGAAAAGCAACTAAGATCTCCAAACCAGTTAACGCAACCGAAAAACTTAGTGGAAGCCACCCACCAACTATTCCAAGGCTAATTACGAAGCCTCCGAAAACTTTCATCATTGTATGACCAGCCATCATATTGGCAAATAATCTAACTGACAAACTTATAGGTCTACTTAAATAAGAAATAATTTCTATAACAACAATTAAAGGGAGTAATACTGCAGGCACTCCACTTGGAACAAATAATTTTAAATACCCAAATCCATGTTTAATAAATCCAATTACAGTCACTCCAATAAATATAAATGCTGCGAGCACAAATGTTACAATGATATGACTTGTTACAGTGAAAGTATAAGGTATCATTCCAAACATGTTACAAAATAAAACAAACATGAATAGAGAAAATATAAATGCAAAGTATGGTTTAGCTTTTGATCCGGCTGTATCGCTAATCATTTTGGATACAAAGGTATAACTAAGTTCTGCTAATAATTGAATTTTGTTTGGTATTATTGAATTTTTTTTTGATCCTAAATTAAAGATTAACAAAATAGATACAGTACTTAAAATCATAAACAAACTTGCGTTCGTAAATGATATATCGAATGCTCCAACTTTAATTTCAGGTCCAATTCTATAAACGTCGAATTGGGACATAGGATTTGCTGCCATAATACTTATTTATTTTTGCATTTTTTTTGCGGATCTAATCACATTGGTTATTCCAGCAACTACACCAACAAAAAAAAATATTAATATAAACCAGGGTTTAGTACCAAAGGTCTTGTCAAAAATAAACCCAATAATTGTCCCCACAGCTACTGCAGAAACAAGTTCTGTGCTCAATTTGAATGCAGTTCCTATAGGCGAGGAGTCATTCTTCTTATTGTAGAGATTTTTCTTTGAAATCTTGCTTTTTGCAATCTGTAAGCGAGTTTTGAAAGGGTCTTTAGGCATTTATATAGTTTAAGCAACCATACTCTCTGCTTTTTGTAAATCAACAGCCACAAGCTGACTAATTCCTTTTTGAGGCATAGTTACCCCATATAGTCTGTTCATTTTTGACATTGTTAAAGCATGATGAGTTACAATTATGAATTTGGTGTTGGTGATTTTAATTAGTTCCTCAAGTAAACTACAAAATCTTGTTACGTTAGCATCGTCAAGCGGTGCATCAACCTCATCCAATACACATATAGGTGAGGGGTTTGTTAAAAATACTGCAAAGATTAATGAGAGGGCAGTCAATGCTTGCTCACCTCCAGATAACAAAGTTATAGATTGAAGTCTTTTCCCTGGAGGACTAACTAGCATTTCTAAACCTGCTTCAAGTGGATCATCAGAGTCCACCAATTCTAGTTTTGCATTTCCACCATTGAAAAGTTTTGTATAAACTTCATTAAATTTTCTATTAACTTTTTCAAAAGCTTCAATTAATCTTTCTCTTCCTTTTTGATTAAGTTCATTGATGCTATCTTTCAGTTTCACAATAGCACTAACAAGGTCGGCACGATCCTGTTCCATTTTTTTTATCTCTTCTTCATATTTACTTGTTTCTTCATCTGCTTTTAAATTTACAGATCCTAATTTTTCTCTTTCTTGTTTTTTCTTATCTAAAGCATCTTCTTGATCAACTGGATTTGGAAGCTCTTCTACTCCGTTTAAATTTGAATTTTCTAAAATATTATCTTCATTCAAATTTAACTCAGAACTAATTCTATCAAGGAGATCATTTTTTCTTTTTTGCAGACCTTCAATTGTAGCTCCTGAGCTTGCTTTTCTTTCTCTGATTTGAATTGATTGTTCTTGAATTTCATTTAATTGCGTTCTTAACATTTCAATTTTTTGATCTGTTTCATCTATAATTGCTTCATTATCAATTTTTTCTTTATCTGAAATTCTTAAATTTTCTGAAATTTGGCCTTTTCTCTCTGCCTGTGCTCTAGGTTGATTTTCTAAATCACTTAATTGTTTTGATAATTTTTCTTTTCTTTGTGTTAGTTCATTAACCATTTTTTCTGAGTTAGTTAATAAATTTTTCCAACTTTCAATTTCCGTTTCAATGGTTTTAATTCTTTCATTTCTTTTTATAGACTCATTTTTAATTGATTGATTTTTACTATATGCATCGGCATATTTTTCTTGGAGTAATTTTATATTTTCTGATTTTTCGCTAACCCCTAATAACTCACTTCTAGATCTTTCATTTTTTAAATTATTTAAAAAACTATCTAGCTCCATATTACATCTATCTAGAAGTGTTACTGCTTGATTTATTTCATTACTATCTATTAATTCTTTTACCCTTGATATAGTGTTTTTTACATTTCTTATTGGACCAACACTTATATTTACAGTTTCTTCTGCCAAACTGTTTACAACTTCATCAACAGCTTTTTGTTCTTCTTTAAGTTTATTTTTTGCATTTTCTAACTCTTCATTAGATAATTTTTCTGTTTCAAAATACTTCGAGTCTGTCTCAATTAATTCAGTCTTTTCTTCCTTCAATCTTTTTTCATTTGAGTTAGCGTCTATGATTATACCTTTTTCTCTCGTGATATCATCATCAAGTGTTTGAATTGATTTTTTGATGCTTTCTATCTCATCTTGAATTCTTGTATTTTCCTCATCTAAACTTTGAAGTTCTAAATTAAGTCTTTGTATCCTTGATAAATTTTCAATATTTTTCTCTCTCAATGGATTTACTTTATCTGTAAAAGTTTTAATTGAGTTTTCTAATTCAGATATTTTGTTATTAAATCCTTCTACTTCTCCTTCTGCCTCAGTATTAATTTCATTTTCTATTCTAATTTCTTTATCTATTTCTAATAATTTTAAATAATATAAACCTGCTTCAATTTTTTTAATTTGATCTGAAATTAGTTTATATTTTGTTGCCTCTTCAGCTTGTTTTTGAAGATTTGCTAGTTGTTTTTCTTGCTGTCTTCTTAGTTCATCCGCTCTTTTTAAATTATTCTCAGCCGCACCTAATCTTAATTCAGCCTCATGTCTTCTAACGTGTAAACCAGATATTCCTGCAGCTTCTTCTAAAATAGCCCTTCTATCTGTTGGTTTCGCAGTTACTAATGCACCTATTCTTCCTTGGCTAATCATAGATGGAGAGTGTGCACCAGTCGAAAGATCTGCAAAAAACATTTGCGCATCTCTTGCTCTTACCTCTTTATCATTTATGTAAAATTTAGATCCTTTATCTTTTTCTATTTTTCTTCTAACTTGTATTTGTTCTGTTTCACGATATTGAATAGGACCTTCTTTATCTTTGTTTTCAACTTCAATTGAAACTTCTGCAATATTTTTTGATGCTTTGTTAGATGTTCCTGAAAAAATTACATCCTCCATACCGGATCCACGCATACTCTTTGCAGAGGTCTCTCCCATTACCCATCTTAAAGATTCTACAATGTTAGATTTACCACAGCCGTTAGGACCCACTATACCCGTAAGACCATCCTCAATTAAGAAGTTGGTTTTTTCAGCAAAAGATTTAAATCCGTTTAATTGGATTTTTTTAAACTCCATGCACTAACTTATATCAGTTTTTCTAGCGCTTTTTTTAAATTTTTATAATTTAGAGTTTTTTCAAATTTTTCGTCGTTAATAATAATCGTAGGAGTTGCGTTCACTTTGAAGTTCTTTGCTCCATCGATTCGATCGTTTAATACAAAATCTTCAATTTCTTTATTATTTATACAAGTATCAAAATCAATACTAAATCCCTCACTTTTTAAAAATTTTTGTAGATTTTTATTTGCCTCCTCTATTGAACTTCCTTTCACCCATTTTTGTTGATTAGCATATAAACTTTCAAGGATATCTGAATTTCCATCATTTTTACACTGAGAAACTTTCGATGCATTAAAAGCAGCTATGTCTAATGGAAAATGTCTAAATTCAATTTTAGCAATTCCTTTATCTAGAAATTCTTCCTTTAATTGAGGATAAACATTTTTATGAAAATTAGCACAGTGACTGCATGTTAAAGACTCAAATGCTATAATAGTTATTTTCGCATCTTCGTTACCGACTGTTATCCTTTTAATTTCTTCAGCTTGTACATTTAACACTGTAGTAAAAAGTATTAATAATAAGAATATAATTTTTTTCATTTCTCTCTAAAAACTTTGGTTAACTCTGTTAATGATTTTTTAATTTTTTCGTTTTTAACATCTTTAATTTTATCTTGATATTTACTAATTGCCACATTTTTAACTTTTGTGTCACTCGAGCCTGTCATTTCATGTTCATCATCAAAACTTATAAATTTAAGCTTTTCAACAACGGAATAGCCAAAAAAGTTATTCATTTTATCCAAAATATCTTTTTTCGAATATTCTACGTCAACTTCATGTCCTCGTCTGACCATAACCACTAAGGTGCTAACACCAAATTTATTTGAGTTTTTAAATGTTTTTGGATAACAAATTTTAAATAATTCACTTCCAACTAAATATTTCCAATTGCTTAGTGTTTCTGAATATACATGACCTTTTTTATTAATTATTTTTTTGACATTTTTTGGCAAAGTGTCTTTGAAAGATCTTAATCCTTGAATGCTAGCGTTTCTCTGCTTAGTATTATTTTTAGATTGCATATGAAAGATCCAATAATAACAAATAATATTCTTAATTGGTATGATTTAAATAAAAGATCTTTACCTTGGAGAAAGAATGTTTCTCAAACAAAAAAGCAATATTACACTTTAGTAAGTGAATTTATGTTGCAGCAAACCCAGGTTGCAACGGTAATACCTTACTTTAACAGATTTATAAAAAATATTCCTACAATTGAAAAATTATCTAAATATGATGATAGAAAATTAATTAAACTTTGGGAGGGTCTTGGATATTATTCAAGAGTAAGAAATTTAAAAAAAACAGCTCAAATAGTTGTTAAAAATTTTAATAAAAAAATACCTAGAAATTTTTTAGATTTAAAGTCTCTTCCAGGAATTGGAGATTATACAGCAAGTGCAATTTCTGCAATTGCATTCAATGAACCAATAATTCCTCTAGATGGTAATATTGAAAGAGTATTAAAGAGATACTTATTTTTAAAAAAACAAGATCAAATAAAAAAAGAAAATTTACACCAGAAGAAAAAAATTTTTGGAACATCTATCAAAAGGTCTAGTGATTATGCTCAAGCTTTAATGGAATTAGGAGCACTAATTTGTAAACCTGTTAGTCCCAATTGTAAGAACTGTCCATTAGTAAAAAAATGTAAATCATTTAAAAATAAAAATTTTGATTTAGTAAAATTTAAAAAAAAGGATAAGGAAACTTTTTACAAGCTAAATGTTTATAAAAAAAATAATCATTATTTATTAATTAAAAATAACAAATTTAATTTTTTAAAAAATTTTAATATCTTTCCGATGGAGGAAGTAAATAATCCAAAAAATTTTGATAAAGATTTGAATTTTAAAATGTCTAACATGAGCATGAATATTAAAATCGAATTTAAAAATAAATATAATTTAAATAAAAGTAATTTTTGGATTGATCCAACAAAGCTTCAAAATTATACACTGCCAACATTTACAAAAAAGATAGTAAAATTTTTAGAAAGTCATAAATGAAAAAAATAGCAATAATTGGTGCTGGAATTTCTGGTTTGTATATTGCCAACTTATTTAAAGATCATAAGGATTATCAGGTTACGATATATGAAAAAAGGAATTCAATAGAAATGGAAGAAGGTTATGGAATTCAGTTGTCAGTAAATAGCGTAAAACTTTTAAATAAAATAGGCTTCGCTTCCCTCACTGAAGAAGAAAAATTTAATCCAAAAAAAATTGATTTTTATGAAATTAAAAATTCAAAAAAAATTTGTGACTTAGATATTTCAAAATTTAATTCTGAAGATTGTAAATACACAACATTGAAAAGATCAAAATTACTTCAATTTTTAAAAGAACAAATAAACGAGGATATAATTAAATATAATCACAGTATTGAACAGATTAATTATGATAAAGATTCAATAAAATTAATATTTGATAAAAATAAAATTAGTTGTGATTACTTAATTATTTCAGACGGTGTGTTTTCTAAAGGGAAGTTATTAATTTCAAACAATAAATCAAAACCAATTTACAATGATAAGATTGCTATTAGGGGCAGTATATCGAGAGAAAATCTACAAAATATAAATGAAGAAAATATTTCTTTGTTTTTAGGACCAAATTTTCATTATGTTGTTTATCCAATTAATAATGATAAAAATTTAAATTTTATTGGCATTTTAAAACATAAATTAAATTCAAATGAGCAAGAGAATTATAATATTTTTACTGAGAGTTCTTTTATAAAAAATATTAAATTTAAATTATCTAAAAAAGTTTCTCAAAGTTTTTTGGAATGTCTTCAAAATATTAAATTATTTCCAATATTTGTAAGTAAAAATTTATATAATCCTCCAAAAAATATATTCCTTGTAGGAGACGCATTTTTTGCTTTTTCACCTTCATTTGCGCAGGGAGCTTCCCAATCAATTGAGGGTGCTAATGAATTATATGAATGTTTAATAAATAATAATAATTTTTATGATATCAGATTGAAGAGAGTAAAAATGATTAACAGCAGATCTAATTTCAATCAATTTGCTTTCCATTTATCAAATCCAATTATGATCATATTTAGAAATATTTTTTTAAAACTTTTAACTAAAAATAAAAAATTTTTACAAAGTTATTTGGGTAAAATTTATAAAAGTTAATTTTTAGAAATTAATCTTTGTCTTAGATAATCAATAGGATAAGTTCGTCCATTTATATCACAGTGCCAAAAAGTCCATCCATTGCAACTTTCAGCTCCTAAAATAGTAGCCGCAACTTTGTGTATAGAACCCTCTGCTTGATTATGTTTTATACTACCATCGGCCATAATTCTGGCTGTTATTTTTTTCTTATTATCAAAAATATTAGTTCCAGGTTTAATTATTCCAAGCTCAACTAATGAACCAAAAGGAATTCTTGGTTTTGATCTATTATTTTTTAGCGTATCTAATAATTCGTCCTCAATAGGTTTTGTAGCTTTTATGCGTTGCTCAGCAGCTTTAAAATAATTTTTTTCCTTTTCTATTCCAAAATAATTTCTTCCTAGTTTTTTTGCTACTCTAGCTGTTGTTCCTGATCCTAAAAAAGGATCAAGTATGAGGTCATTTTTATTAGATGTAGCTAGTAAAATTCTATGTAATAGCGCTTCTGGTTTTTGTGTTGAGTGAATTTTTTTTCCATTCTTTTTAAGTCTTTCAGAACCATTGCATATTGGAAGATTCCAATTAGATCTCATTTGAAGATCATCATTTAAACATTTTAAAGATTGATAATTAAATGTATATTTTGATTTCTCACTTTTAGAAGCCCATATTAAAGTTTCATGAGCATTAGTAAAACGTGTCCCTCTAAAGTTTGGCATTGGATTATTTTTATTCCAAATAACATCATTTAAAATCCAGAAACCTAAATTTTGTATTGCCGTGCCAACTCTAAAAATATTATGGTAGCTTCCTATAACCCAAATAGCTCCATCTTTTTTTAAAATTCTTTTACATTCACTAAGCCATTCATAAGTGAAATCATCATATTTTTTAAAATTTTCAAATTGATCCCACTTATCATTTACCGCACTAACCTTTGATCTATCGGGTCTAGTTAATTCACTTTTTAATTGTAAGTTGTAAGGAGGATCAGCAAAAATTAAATCAAAAGTTTCACGTGGAATTTTTTTTAATTCTTCGAGACTATCTCCATTAATTATTTTATTTTTGAAATCAGTTTTCATTTGTAAAAATTAATTAGACTCCAAAAGGATTCTACGGTCAACCTGAGATTGAAAAATTTGGATTCGATTAGTGTTTCTAAATTAGAAGGTAACTAGATGTAGTATTAATTTATTTTAGATATTGGTGAAAAAGTTTTTCTATGATGTTTGGTAATACCTAATTTTTTCAAAGCTTTTAAGTGCTGTTTTGTTCCGTACCCGAAGTTTTTATCCCAGTCATAACCTGTATTTTTTTTTGACAAGGTGGCTATAAACTTATCCCTTGATACTTTTGCAATTATAGAAGCTGCCGAAATAGAGGGGATTTTTTTATCTCCTTTAATAACTGATTTTAAATTATAATTTTCTAATTCTGGAGTTTTGTTTCCATCTATCAGAACGTGTGTTGGTTTTTTCTTAAGTTTTTTTATAGCTCTTTTCATAGCCAGCAAACTTGCCTGAAGTATATTAAGCTTTTCTATTTCTTTGACAGAAGCTTTGCCTATGGACCAAATAGAATTTTTTTTTATATATGTACAAAGATACTCTCTCTCTTTTTTACTTAATGATTTTGAGTCTTTTAATAACTTTGAATTAATTGATTTTTTTAAAATTACTGCTGAAGCATAAACAGGCCCAATTAGACTTCCTCTACCAACCTCATCAACCCCAGCAATTATTTTCATCAAAATTTTAAATTAAGATCTTTGATTTTGTCTCTAATTTTCTTTAAATCTTCCCATGAGTGTTTTTTATTTTCTGGAAAACGGATTAAATAAGATGGATTAAAAGTTATCATTAAAGGGAATGTTTTGTTTTTTAAAATGACTTCCTTCCAATGTCCTCTTTCATTAGTTATGTTTTCATTTATTCCTGTAACAGCCTCCATTGCTGAACTACCCATCAAAACAATGATCTTTGGGTTTATAATTGATATATGCTCTTTCAAAAATACTGAGTATCTTTTAATTTCAGTTGAGGTTGGTTTTCTGTCATCAGGTGGTCTAAAATTGATTGCATAACTAGTATAAATATTTTGTCTCTTAATATTGATGGCTATAAGCATTTTGTTAAGAAGTTCACCAACTTCACCTCTAAATGGGACGCCTAATTTTTCTTCCTCAGGCCCAGGAGCCTCTCCAATTAACATTAAAGGACTATTTATATTTCCCTCACCTAAAATAATTTTATTTGAATTTTCTTTCAATTTACAATTTTCAATTGAATTTATTTGATCTTTTAAATTTTTTATTAATTCTTCTTTATTAATTTGCAGGGTTCCATCGTTCGTTTCTAAAATATTAAATCTATTTATTGGCTTATCAGCGAATATAAATTTTGGCTCAATAGTATTAATTAGCTCTTGGTTTAATTTGGTATTTTGATTTATCACTTTTTTAGTCATAGTATGGTCACATGTTCCTAAAATTTCTAAAATTAGTACTATTAATATTCATATCTTATCAGACACCTTCGTATTCTAAAAGTGCTACTTTCAATGATTTCAACTCAAGAGATTTATCAAATTATTTTTCTGGAATTGTTGCATTTGAAAATCGAGATAATTCTGAAGCTTTAAAATTTTTTAACTTAACCAAAGTATTAATTAACAAACATGACAGTTATTTAAAAAGATATGTTAACTCTTTAGTTTTAGATAACAAAGTACCTCAAGCAATTAATGTATTAAATAACAATGCAAACAAATCTAATTCAGATTTTTATGATGCGTATATAATTTTAATAATTGACAGTTTAAAAAAAAATAACTTTAAAAAGGCTGACGAATATTTAACACAAACTTTAAAATTTCTAGATGAAGATAGGATAAACCTAGTTATATTTGAAACACTTAAACAATACATTTATACATTTAAAAATAAAAAAATATTAGATAACAAAAAAAATTTTGGAAACCTGTCTCTTATAGCTGAGACATTCCAAAGATGTTATATTGAAGATAAAAGAACTTCTTCATATTTTCTTAATTTAATTAATAATCAGCAAGGCGACTATTCAAGATATATTTTTTTTTATCTTAATCATTTAATTGATAACAATAAATTAAATGAAGCTAGATTAGTGGTTGAACAAATTGATTATATAAATTCAACACTTTTACTTTCACAAAGTAAAAGTTGGGTAGACAAAGAAAAGTTCGATGATTTTGGAAAAATTTTTTCATGCAAAGATCATAATGATCTTGTAAGTGAGTTTTTATTTTTAATCTCTAATCTTTATTCTTCTCAGGATAATTTTGAGAAATCAAATTTTTACTTAAATTTGTCAAACTATTTAAATCCCAAGTTTGAATTTAATTTGTCACTAGTTGCAGAAAATTTTTATCTTAATGATGAATTTGATAAAGTACAAAGGATCTTAAAAAACTTTAAAAAAGAAGATGAATTTTATTATTGGTTTAGATTAAAAAAAGAAGCTCAAATAATAATTCAACAGCAGGATTATGAAAATGGAATTAAATACATAGACACAAAATTTAATAAAATTGAAAATCCAAATATAAAAATGATTTTTGATTTAGCCAATTTTTATAAAAATTCTAAAAATTATCAAAAGGCAATAGATCGTTATACAGAAATTATTTTAACACTGGATAACAATTCACTTATCAAATCAGATGTATTGTATCGTAGAGGCGGTAGTTATGAAAGAATGGGCAATTATGAAAAGTCAGATGAAGATTTATTGCATGCGCTTAAAATTGATCCTAGTGATGCATATATTTTAAATTACCTTGCTTACTCTTGGTTAGAGCGTGATTATAAAATTAATGAAGCAATGGATATGTTGAAAACAGCATATGATTTAAAAAGCAATGATCCATATATTATTGATTCAATTGGATGGGCTTATTTTTTAATAGAGGACTATGTAGAAGCAGAAAAGTATTTAAAAAGAGCTGTAGAATTAATGCCAGATGACCCAATCGTGAATGATCATTATGGAGACATTTTATGGAAATTAAATCGAAAAATTCAAGCAAGATATTTTTGGAACAACGTATTAACTTTTGATGACACCGAAGACGATATGAGAGAAAAAATCAATATTAAAGTAATTGAGGGTCTTAAAAATTCCTAAATGAAAATTAATAAAATTAAATCTAATGCAAAGTTAAATTTAGCACTAAATATCACTGGAAAAAAAAAGGTTTTACATAAAATTGAAAGTATAATTGGTTTCATAGATTTACATGATGTTATTTCGATAAATCAACATAATGGAAAAAAACACCACATTTCTTTTTATGGAAAGTTTTCTAAAAATATTGGAAAAAAAAATACTGTTCAAAGATTATTTCAGATACTAGATAAAGAAAATTTATTAAAAAATAAAAAATTCAAAGTTAAAATTAACAAATTAATCCCTCAAGAAGCTGGGTTGGGTGGGGGATCGATGAACGCAGCTAGTGTGTTTAATTATCTGGTTAAAAAAAAAATTATTAATCCTAATCATCAAAAAACTCGAAGTATCTGTGACTGGGTTGGTTCTGATGTTATTCTGGGAACCATTTCATCCAGCTGTGTGTTGTCATCAAGTGGTAGAATAAAAAAGATTTATAATACTCCAAAATATTATTCTACTTTAGTAAAACCTGATTTTGGGTGCTCAACTAAAAAAATATACTCAGCTGTTCGAAAGTATACAAAATCAAAATATAACAAACCTAAAAAAAACATGTTTGGAGTAAAATATTTGATTGATCAACAAAATGCCCTTGAAACAATAGCACTCAAAAAATATCCAAAACTTAAAAAAATAAAGTTGTTCTTAGAAAGTATAAATAATCCATTATTTGTAAGAATGACTGGTTCAGGATCAACAATTGTTGCCTATTATAATTCATTAAAGAGTTGTAAATTGGCAAAAGCTAAATTTAAAAGAAAATATAAAAATTATTGGTGTGTTACAGCAAAAACTATATGAATTTTATATTTTTATGTTATAGGAAGCTAGTATTGGGGCGTAGCCAAGCGGTAAGGCACGGGTTTTTGGTACCTGCATCCTAGGTTCGAATCCTAGCGCCCCAGCCATTTATGAAAAATTTTTTAGATAAATTTTTTTCCAGATCAAAAAATCTTGATTATATCAGTCAAAATTTAAAACAAATTACTTTAACAACACCAGTAAATAAAATTTTTGAAGCAATTAATAATTTTTCAGAGAAAAGTGAAATCAGATATGTGGGTGGGTGTGTAAGAAAAGTGATAAAAAAAGAAAATGTTGATGATATTGACCTAGCAACAAATTTAACTCCCCTAGAAGTTTGTGAGGCTCTTAAAAACAAACAAATAAGTTATTACGAAACAGGAATTGAACACGGAACTATAACAGCAATAATTGATGAATATAAATATGAAATTACTTCTTTAAGGAAAGACGTCTCAACTGATGGAAGGCATGCTGAAGTAGAATTCTCTTTAGATTGGAAGGAAGACGCTTCTAGAAGGGATTTTACTATCAATTCAATTTATGCAGATGGCGATGGTAATTTATTTGATCCATTTAACGGTAAAAAAGATTTGGAGGATGGGTATATTAATTTTATTGGCAATGCGGAAAAAAGAATTCAAGAGGATTATTTACGTATTTTGAGGTATTTAAGATTTTATTTAAATTACTCAAATCATAAGCACCAGCCAGAAATAATAAAAAATATAAAAAAAAATATTGATGGAATTTCAAATATATCATCTGAAAGATTAATTGATGAGCTAAAAAAAATAACTAGTTCAAATGGATTTTTAAAACTTTTCAAAGATAAAGAAAGTTTAGAACTCATAGAAATAATCTTCCCTCAATTAAAGAATATTAAAAATTTTAAAAAACAAAATTCTTATGCTGCAGAGAATTTTTTAAAAATTGACTTTATATTCTTAATTGCGCTTTTAGTGATTGATGGGACTGATAATGCTGATTATTTTCTTTATAAATTTAAAATATCTAACAAAGATAAGAAAAGATTAAAATTAATAGATCTTTTTTATAGAGAAAAAGTAACTTTAAACAACTTTACAGAGAAAAACTTGAATAAATTTTTTTATTTTAATGGGCGACAGGCTGTATTGGATATAATTAATTTTAAAATATTTATCTCAAACAAAGTAGAGAAAAAACTAATCAAACTATTAGATACTTATAAAGAGAAAGTAATTCCAACTTTGCCAATAGGGGCCGATCTATTAATGTCTAAATTTCAAATTCCTGAGGGCAAAACTTTAGGTAATAAATTAAAAAGGATAGAAGAAACTTGGGTTCAGAACGGATTTCAAATTTCAGATAAGCAGGTTCAACAAATAGTTAAAAGTTAAATATATTTAACGTCTTTAATTTCAAAATTTTTTACACCAGAGGGTGTATTTATTTCAACTAAATCACTTTTATTTTTTCCAATCAAACCTTTGCCAATTGGTGATTGAAAGAAAATTAGTTTTTGTTTTAAATCTGCTTCATCTCTTCCAACAATTTTATAATTAATTTTTTCACCAGTATCTAAATCTTCTAAATAAACTGTAGATCCAAAAATTACTTTTCCTTCATTGTTTAGTTTTGTAACGTCAATAACATTTGCTCTTGCAATAATATCGTTAATTTCTGTAATTCTTCCCTCGTTATGAGATTGTTCTTCTTTAGCTGCATGATATTCAGCATTTTCTTTAAGGTCTCCATGGGATCTCGCTTCAGCAATTGCAGCTACTATCTCAGGTCTTTTTTTTTCTTTTAAAAAAACTAATTCTTCTTTTAGTTTATTTAATCCGTTTAATGTTATTGGCTCTTTATCCATTTTTTTATTTCCATTTTGCAACCGGAGGTAATGACATCAAAATTCCTTCAACATTTCCACCAGTTTGTAGCCCAAATTTTGTTCCTCTATCGTAGAGCAAATTAAACTCTACGTATCGACCTCTTTTAATATACTGAAACTCTTTATCTTTTAAAGTCCATTTTCTTTTTAATTTTTTTTTAATTATTTCATTAAATAGCATTTGAAATGTAACACCAACATCTCTGACAAATTTAAAGTCATTTTCAAAATTATCATTTTTATAGTCAAAAAATATCCCACCTATACCTCTGGCTTCTTTTCTGTGAGGTAGATAAAAATATTCATCACACCACTTTTTATATTTTTTATAATAATTTTTATTATGTCTATCGCACATTGCCTTTAATATTTTATGAAAGTTTTTCCTCTCTTTTTCATCTTTTATTGCTGGGGTTACATCCATACCTCCACCAAACCAATTCTTTGTTGTACAAATAAATCTGGTATTAAAATGCATTGCAGGAATATGGGGATTTTGCATGTGCATAACTATTGATATTCCTGATGCCCAAAATCTAGGATCTTTACTTGCGCCTGGTATATTCTTTTGAAATTGTTTAGGAAATTTTCCATAAACTTTTGAAAAATTTACTCCTACTTTTTCAAAAATTTTTCCATTTTTAAGAATTCTATATTCACCACCACCCTCATCTTTTTTACTGCTTCTATTCCAAGAAGTTGATTGAAAATTTAATTTGTTTTTTTCAATTTTTAAAATGTCGTCACATATTGCATTTTGTAATAGCTTAAACCAATTACTCGCTAAGTCTTTTTTAATTGAAATATCCATTTTATATTAATTCAATTTGACGCAAACTTTCCGCCAAAACAATGGCAACAGACGATGAAATATTAAGAGATCTTACTTGATTATTCATGGGTATTTTTAAACGATTTTTAATAATCTTGTGAACCTTTTCGGGTACCCCAGCACTTTCTCTTCCAAACAAAATAGTATCATCAGGCTTAAATTTAAATTTAGTATAATTTATTGAACCCTTAGTTGTCATCAATACGATTCTCTGTTTTTTCTTTGCTTCAAAAAATTTTTCCGAACTTTGATAAAACTCTATTTGACTATAGTCCATATAGTCCATAACCACTCTTTTAAAACGTTTGTCTGACAATAGAAAGCCACATGGTTCAATTATTTCTAATTTAGCACCCAAACAAGCACAGGTTCTTATGATTGCAGCAGTATTCTGAGGTATATCAGGCTCATACAAAGCTATTTTGGGTCCTAAAATTGTTGAATTCTGTGTCATTCTTTCAGTAGTAAAATAATTATTTTATATTATATGAATTCGTATATTAACTATTTTAAATCAAAAAGAGATAATAATAAAAGCTACTAAAAAGTGTCTGAAAAAAAAACAAAAAGAAGAGATTTTTTATTTACAGCTACCACAGCGGTAGGAGCTGTTGGTGCTGCTGCAGTGGTGTGGCCAATGATAGATCAAATGAATCCAGATGCTTCTGTTAAAGCATTAGCTAGCACAGAAGTTGATGTAAGTGCATTAACACCAGGAAACACACTAACTGTTTTGTGGAGAGGTAAACCAGTCTTTATAAGAAGAAGAACCCAAGAAGAAATTGATGAAGCAAGAGCCGTAAAGATGGAGGATTTAATTCATCCAGAAAAAGATGAAGATAGAGCAAAAAACCCCGAGTGGCTTGTTATGCTAGGTGTATGTACACACCTTGGGTGTGTACCTCTAAATGATAAAGGTGATTATAATGGGTGGTTCTGTCCATGTCATGGATCTCACTATGATACTTCTGGAAGAATTAGAAAAGGACCAGCACCTTGGAATATGGAAGTGCCTAAATATGAATTCGTTGATGCAAACACAATTAAAATTGGATAAAGAAAATGAGTGACCACGACTACAGACCAAAATCGAAGGTAGGACAATGGTTTAATGATCGATTGCCACTATTAACTCTTGCAAATCATTTAACAGATTATCCGACTCCTAAAAATTTAAATTATTGGTGGACATTTGGTGGAATTTTAACTTTTTGCTTAATCACTCAAATTGTTACCGGATTAACTCTTGCAATGCATTACATTGCTCACGCAGATATGGCTTTTGAGAGTGTTGAGCACATCATGCGTGATGTCAATTACGGTTGGTTAATTAGATACATTCATGCAAATGGTGCGTCTATGTTTTTCTTAGCAGTCTACATTCATATTTTCAGGTCATTATTTTATGGTTCCTACAAAGCACCAAGAGAAATAATTTGGATAATTGGAATAATTATTTACTTGCTAATGATGGCGGCTGCATTTATGGGCTATGTATTGCCTTGGGGACAAATGAGCTTTTGGGGAGCAACTGTAATCACAAATTTATTTAGTGCTATTCCATTAGTTGGAGAAGGTATTGTTACTTGGTTGTGGGGAGGTTATTCAGTCGACAATCCTACGTTAACTAGATTTTTTACTTTGCATTATTTAATTCCATTTTTAATTTTAGGATTAGTTGTTTTACATATATGGGCTTTACATGTTCCTGGTAACAACAATCCAGTTGGAATAGATGTTAAAAAACCTTCTAAAGATACTGTACCTTTCCATCCTTACATAGTAATTAAAGATGGTTTTGCTTTATTAATGTTCATGATTGTGTTTGCTTTCTTTGTATTCTACGCACCAAATATTTTAGGTCACGCAGATAATTATATCGAGGCAAACCCAATGGTAACACCTGCACACATTGTTCCCGAATGGTATCTCTTACCTTTTTATGCAATATTAAGATCAGTTCCTGATAAATTGCTTGGAGTTGTGGCCATGTTATCTGCAATATTAATCTTAGCGGTTTTACCTTGGTTGGATACGTCAAAAATAAGATCTGCAGTATTCAGACCTTTATATAAACAATTTTATTGGATATTAGTTGCTGATGTTTTGATACTTGGTTATGTGGGTGCGATGCCAGCTGAGGGACTTTACTTGTTGATAGCACGTGTTGCAACAGCGTATTACTTTTTGCATTTTTTAGTTATTCTTCCTGTTTTAGGCTTTAAAGAAAAAACTTTACCAGTACCTCTAAGTATTACAGAACCTGTTCTGGGTGGTTCACCAAATCTAGCTGCCGCTAGAAATAAAGAAAGTAAAATAGAATAAGGTGAAAAATTTATTTAAATTATTTTCTATAATAATCTTAATTATTACTTCAAATTCATATTCTTTTGCTGCTGAAAAAGTGGAATATCTAAAAACTGACTGGAGTTTTAAAGGTCTATTTGGAAAATTTGATAGAGCTTCTCTTCAAAGAGGTTATCAAGTTTATACTGAAGTATGTGCCTCATGTCATTCGATGAAGTATTTAAGTTATAGAAATTTGGCAGAACCAGGAGGGCCAGAATTCTCCGAGGCTCAAGCTAAAGCTATAGCAGCTTCATTTGAAGTAACTGATGGTCCAAATTCTGATGGTGAAATGTTTACAAGACCAGGTAAATTATCTGATAAATTTGTAATGCCATATGACAATATAAAAGCTGCCCAAGCGGCAAATGGTGGTGCATACCCTCCAGATATGTCTGTTTTGGTTAAAGCTAGAGGAGGTGGTGTTGATTATATCTATTCCTTATTACAAGGATATGAAGAAGCTCCTAGCAACGTGACTTTAGATGATGGAGTTTATTACAATAAATATATGTATGGTAATAAAATTAGAATGGCTGCTCCATTGTCAGATGGATTAGTAGAGTATGGTGACGGAACAAATGCAACAGTAGAACAGATGTCAAAAGATGTAACAACTTTCTTAATGTGGTCTGCTGAACCTCATTTAGAGTCTCGACATCAGATGGGCTTTAAAGCGATTGTTTATTTAATTATTCTAACTGTTTTAGTTTATTTTAGTATGAAAAAAATCTGGTCACGTGTTGAATCTGAAGTTTAATACATCTCCATCTTTCACAATATAGTCTTTACCCTCTAATCTCATTTTTCCGTTAGCTTTAGAATTTACCCATCCATCATTGGCTACAAAATCCTCATAAGATATAGTTTCGGCTCTAATGAAACCTTTTTCAAAATCTGTATGAATTTCTCCTGCGGCTTTAGGAGCAGTACAGTTTTTTTGTATAGTCCAAGCCCTTGTTTCTTCAGGTCCAGATGTAAAATATGTATCAAGTTCTAATATTTTATAGCCCTTTTGAATTAACATACTCAGACCTGTATCTTTTAAACCAATCATATCCATATAATTTTTTTTTTCATCTTCTGCCAATTCATTTATTTGGTTTTCTATGTCTGCAGAAACAATAAGTGTGTTATATTTTCCAAATTTTTCAATAAAGTTTTTAGTATATTTATTGCCATCCCGTACGCTTTGCTCATCCACATTGCAAACAAAAATCTTTGGTTTTATTGATAAAAGACCACTTTGATTAAGTTGTTTTGTATCAAATTGAGAATTTAATGTTGATATATCTTTATCATTATTAATACAGTCTAATGCAATCTCTAAAATTTTAAGCTGATCTTCATCTACATTTTTCTTATTATTTTTTTCAAGTCTTTTTTGGATAGATTCTAGGTCAGCCAACATCATTTCAGTTTCAATGATCTCAAGATCTCTTATTGGGTCAACATTAGGATTAACATTTTGAATATCGTCCGAGTCAAAGCATCTAATCATATGAATAACTGCATCAACTTCTCTTATGTGGGACAGAAATTTATTGCCTAATCCTTCACCTTTAGATGCACCTTTCACAAGACCAGCTATATCTACAAATGAAATAGTTGTATTTATTGTTTTTTTTGATTTTGAAACTTCTGATAATTTGTTCAATCTTTTATCTGGAACAGGGACTACTCCCACATTAGGATCTATCGTACAAAATGGAAAATTTGCAGCTTGAGCTTTGCTTGAGTTCGTAAGTGCGTTGAAGAGTGTAGATTTACCCACATTAGGCAAACCAACAATTCCACATTTAAAACTCATTATTTATTATTTACAGTGCTAGAGAATAAATCTAATTTTTTGTCTATAAGTATTGATATAGAGTCTGTGATATTATTTGTAATTTTTTCCAATCCAAGCATTTCATCCTCATCAAAATTTTGAAGAACAAAATCACTTACTTCCATTTTATCTTTTGGTTTACCAATTCCTATTCGTACTCTTGAATAATCTTTACCAATAAATTTGTCTATTGATGCAATTCCGTTATGTCCTGCATCAGAGCCACCAAATTTTGCTTTTATTTTTCCAAATTCTACATCTAGATCGTCATGAAAAACGATAACATCCTCAGCATCTATTTTGAAATATTCAATTAATTCTCTAATACAAATTCCAGAATTATTCATAAATGTTAAAGGTTTAATTGCATAAACTTTTTGTTCTCCCACATTACCAGTTGTAAGAAGTCCTTTGAATTTTGGTTTTTGTTTTGAAAGTCCAAATTTTTTATTTATTGCATCTATAATCTTGAAACCAATATTGTGTCTATTGTTTTCACTGTCTGGGGTTGGATTGCCTAATCCTACAAGTAGTAGCATAAAATATTAATATTGGAGGATAGAATTCAATTTTAATTAACTTATTTTTTTTCTTCAGCAGGTTTTTTATCTTCACCTTCTTTTTTATCACCTTCAGCTGCTGGCTTATCTCCACCTTCAGCTGCTGCCGCTTCTGCTCCTTCAGCACCTTCTCCCTCAGCCGCTTCAGCTTCTGCAGGTTTTTCAGGTTCTTTCATAACAGTCGGAGCTGCTAGAGTTGCAATTACGAAATCTCTTCCTTGAATTGTAGGAGTAACGTCACTGTCAAGATTTATAGAAGAGATCTTAAAACTCTCTCCAATATCAACTCCATCAAGATCTATAATTAGATTTTCAGGAATTTTTTCGCTTGGACATTTAAGCTCAACTTTTCTTCTTACAATGTTTAAAACCCCACCTCTTTTCAAACCAGGAGATTTTTCATGATTTAAAAATTTTACTGGAACTTCAATTCTAACTTTTATGCCTGAAACTATTCTTAGAAAGTCTACATGAATTGGTTCATCTGAAATAATGTCATATTTTATTTCTCTTGGTAGAACTTTTTGAGGTTTACCATCAACATTTAAAGTTATGATGCTTGATAAAAAGTTTTCTTTATCAATTAGTGACTTGAGTATTTTTTTAGATATTGATATTTTCTCGTTTTGAGCTTCTCCGCCATAAATTATAGCAGGCACATTACCATTATCTCTTAATGAATTTAATTCACCTTTAGTTTTGGTTTTTCTGATATTGGCGTCTAATGAATTCATAAAAACAACGGTTTTTAGCTCAAGTTACTTAATAACTCAAGGTATTTATTTGAATAAATCTGATACTGAGGTTGAATTAGATATTCTTTTAATTGCTTCTCCCATAAGCCCTGAAATTGACAGAACCTCAATGTTTTTAACACCTTTAGTTCTGCTCATGTTATCGATTGTATCAGTTATTACTAAATTCTTAATTACTGAATTTTTAATTTTTTTTACAGCTTCACCGCTGAGTACACCATGAGTTATATAGACATAAACTTCTTTAGCCCCTCTATCTTTAAGAGCTTTAGCTGCATTTACTATTGTTCCACCAGAATCGATTATATCATCTACAATTATACAAGTTTTACCTTTTACGTCTCCTATGACATTCATGACTTGAGATTGACCTGGTTTAGGTCGTCTTTTATCTACAATGGCTAAGCCAACATTTAAGAGCTTACCTAGTGCTCTTGCTCGCTCAGTTCCACCCACATCTGGAGCAACGCAAATAAGGTTTTTACTTTTTATCTTTTTTTTTGCATGTCTTGCAAAAATAGGTGTTGCAAACAAGTTGTCGACTGGAATATCAAAGAAACCCTGAATTTGACCTGCATGTAAATCAACAGTAACTACTCTGTCAGCACCTGCTTTTGTAATTAAGTTTGATACTAATTTTGCAGAAATTGAAGTTCTAGGTACTACCTTTCTGTCTTGTCGAGCATAACCAAAATATGGAATTACGGCAGTTATATTTTTTGCAGAAGATCTTTTTAGTGCATCAATACACAACAAAAGCTCCATCAAATTATCATTAGCAGGCGAAGATACAGATTGAATAATAAAAATACTGTTTCCTCTGATATTCTCATTTATTTCAACATAAATTTCTCCATCAGAAAAATTTCTAATACTAGAGTTTACTAATTTAGATTTTAGATATTTAGCAATATTCTTGCTTAATGGTTTGTTGCTATTTCCGGATAATAATTTCATTAAAAAAGCCTAATAAAGCATAATTATTGAAATATTTCTACCATAATCATCATGATTTAGTCTTAACGCTCTTCTTGCACTAAAAAAATTATTATTAATATCAAATGTATCAATATTTAAAGACTCAATATTTTTTATTTTATTGTTTAAAAGACAAGATTTTACATATTTAGGTAAATCAAAATAAAGCTTTTTGTACTTAATTTTAAAAAATTTATTATTTTTTTTATCCTTTTTTATAAATTTTCTTTTTAAATCTTGTTTGACTTCATAATTTTTAGCTGAGATAGCAGGTCCGATAGCTGCAGTAATATTTTTAGGATTAGATCCTTTTTTGATCATAAATTGGATTACTTTGTTAATTATATCTTTGTATGCACCTTTCCAACCCGCATGAATTGCAGCAACTAATCTTGTTCTTTCATCACAAATTAAAATCGGTACACAGTCAGCAGTTAAAACACCAATTGGTATATTTTTTTGGTTTGTAATTACTGCGTCTGCTTTTGGTTTTGATCTAAATTTATTTTTTTTATTAATATAAACAAACTTATTACTATGTATTTGATGAAGTAAAAAAATACTTTTAGCAGTGCTTTTTATTTTTTTTTTAACTATTTGTAAATTTTTTTTAACATCTGATGGATTATCTTTAGAACCAGGACCACAGTTTAAACTTTTATAAATTTTTTTTGATTTACCGCCAGTTTTATTAAAAAAACCATGTTTAATTATTTTTATTTTCGAAAGTTTTTTTGATTTTATCAATTTTGAAAACCTGTCTTAAAATTGTTTTTCTTATTTTTTACAAGCATGACTTTGAACAATTCACCCATTTGATTTTCATCTATTAAACGTCTTACTCGATAAAATAAATCTGCTTTTTTAGAAAATGCTATATTTTTACTGATTATTTCTGCTCTTTGAAGAATACCCATATTTGTCAAAAATTTTTTTTGATTTGTAAAAATTGAATTAACATCTTTAAACTGATTTATAAATTTTTCAAAGGAATGAAAGTTTATATTGTAAGTAATGTCAGAGTCTCCAATATTTTCTAAAACGTTAGAATATTTGTGATTATTTACTGCCTGAAGAGTTTCATGCATTTTGCTATCTGCATAGCCATAATCAATAACTAACATTCCTCCATCATTTTTTTGTATTAGGTTACAAATTGTTCTTAAATATTTAAATGTATCTGGCGAATATTCTATAACGCTCTGATCTTTTGATATTTCGAAATTAAGATGTTTTTCAATTGTTTTTATATCAATTTTTTCCTCTTCAAATTCAGCTTTGTTTGGATCACTCAAATTCACAAATCTTTCAAACCAACTATCTTTTTTTTTAAAAAATTGTTTGATCGGTATGGCGTCAAAAAATTCATTAGCTAAAAAAATTGTTGGGTTTGAGTTTATTTTTTCAATGTTTTCTAACCATGAAAATTTTTTAGAATTTAAATTTTTTTTTTGTTCAATTAATAAAAAATCACTTTTTTCATGAATTACAAAACTGCAGGCATTGTAACACTCAGGAAAATTTATAAGTGTCTCATCTATGACTTTCATCATTTCACCATTTCCAGCTCCCAGTTCTAGCAAATTAAATTTTTTTGGAGAGCCAATGCTTTTCCAAAAAGTAATCGTCCAAATTGCAATAATCTCCGAAAATAATCTTGTGACATTGGGAGCAGTAATAAAGTCTCCATCTTCACCAAAAGGATTTTTTTTCATATAAAAACCTTTGTACTTATCGTAAAGAGCAAAATTTATAAATTGATCTAATGGTAAATTATTTGTTTTAGCGAGTTTCATATTTTAAATAAAATAAAATTACTCCTGATATTATAAATATTAAACTTACTACTTGCCCCATCGTTAAGTTTAAAAGTATGTAACCAAGCTGTTCATCTGGCACTCTGTAAAATTCAATAATAAATCTGAAAATTGAGTAAATTATTAAAAATAATCCTGAAATCACACCAGGTTTGTTTGAAAGTTTATTTTTAAAATAAATTAATAATAAAAATAAAAATAAACCCTCTAATAGCGCTTCATATAATTGCGAGGGATGCCTAGGAAGATTATCTACTTGAACAAATATTACTGCCCAGGGTACGTTAGTTATAGTTCCATACAACTCTGAATTTATAAAGTTTGCTATTCTTCCAAAAAACAACCCGACTGGAGCTACTAAAGCGACAATATCTAAATATAAGAATGGGTTTTGATTATTTTTTTTAGCGAAAAATATAGATGCGAAAATAACTCCAATTAAACCACCATGGAAGGACATTCCTCCTTGCCAAATTTTAAATATATCTAATGGATTATTTATATAAAAACTTAAATTATAAATAATAATATAACCAAGTCTTCCTCCTAAAATTATACCTATAATTAAATAAGTTAAATAATCATCAAATTTATTTTTAACTTCTATGTCTTGGATGAATAATTTTTTTGCGAGAATCCAACCTAATATAATTCCAAATATATAAGCTAAAGAATACCATCTGATTTCTAAAGAAAATATTTCTAAGGCGACTGGGTCAAAATTATTAATGAACATTTTTAATAATACTTATAATGTATATCTTAAATATGAAAAATTCTAAATTTATAATTGATAAGTTTGCTAAATTAATAGAGCAGGGACTGGTATCTTCAAAAGACTTAACTACTGAATTATTTAATATCTTAAAATCCAAAAGAGATGAGTTTGTTTTTAAAATGAAACTTACCAGTAAAGATGAGTTTGAAGTACTCTCAAAACGTGTTGAGAATCTCGAAAACAAAATAAATAAACTTGAGAAAAAAAAAAATAAAAAAGTTAAACAGGCAAGAAAACCTTAACTCTCAAACCATCCATTTTTGATTTTTCTAACATTATATTTCCTCCATGAGATTTGATAATGTCTGATGAAATCGATAAGCCAAGACCAACACTTGATTTAGAGTCTGCTCGACCCTTATCTATTTTATAGAAAGGTTTAAATACATTTTCATACTCATCTTTTGGTATCCCAGGACCATCATCATCAATAATAATGAATAAGTTTGTATTTTTTTTACTTAAACTTATTTCAACTTTGTTTGCATATTTCAATGAATTATCAATTAGATTATTTAGACATCTGTTAATTAAATTTTTCCTACCATTAAAGTAAATTCTTGGTGTTAAGTTTTGTGAAATATTTTCGTTATTATATTTTTCAATAACTTCTGAAATTAATTCAGATAGATTAAACATTTCATCTTTTTCAACATATGATGAACTGGTGAATTGTAAATATTCATTTAGCATTTTCTCCATTTCGTTGATGTCTTCAGTCAATTTGTTAACAGTTTCTTCATCTTTTATAAAAGCTAATTGTAGTTTCATCCTTGTTAAGGGTGTCCTTAAATCATGACTTATTCCAGATAACATTTCTGTTCTTTGATTTAAGTGTCTTTCAATTCTCTTTCTCATTTTATCAAATTCATGTCCTGCTTGTCTTATTTCAAGGGCCCCAGAAGGTTTGAACTCCTCAATATTTTCTCCCTTACCAAACCTTTCAGCCGCACGAGCTAGGTTGGTGATTGGTCTAGTTTGGTTTTTTAAAAATATTAGAGAAATTATCACCATTATAATTGCAGGTACTGTAATCCAAAGTGCAAATATTCTTGCTGAAGAACTTGCAACCCTATCTTTAGGCACTAAAAATTTAAAATAACCATTTTCGTATTTAATTCTTAAATCAATTAATTCTTTATAACTTGTTGTATCAAACCAGTATTCATCTAATCCAAATTTAGATTTTAGTTCTCTTCTTAAAGTTCTATCTATCGGACTAAACCATCTTTCAGTATCTGTACTTTGTAATTTTTCGTTATTGGTGAACTCAATATTTAAATCTAAAAATATGGAAAAAAGATCTAGCAACTCTTGTTTATTTTCTTGCTCACTTCCATAGGCTTCAATAAATGTACTAATTTCATTTACCAAGGTTCTTGTCATACCTTTGTTTGTTTTGATCCAAAGGCTATCAAAAAAAACAATTGTAATTACTAGTTGCAAAACCAAAACTGGAATAGCAACTATAAGAAGTGCTCTATAAAATAATCTTTTTGGTAATATTTTTTTTAAGTAATCACTCAATCCAGAGAACATATCCTGCACCTCTTATTGTTTGCAAAAATTTTGGATTTTTTGGATCAATTTCAATTTTCTTTCTAAGCCGAGTAATAATAACATCTATTGATCTCTCCTTATCTAAATTGATTAATTGACCAATATCTTCCCTAGAAAATGTTTTGCCTGGGTTATTAATCATTTTTTCTAAAATCGTTTTTTCCGTTGCATTAATCTTAAATTCTTTATCACTTTTAAATATTAAAAGTTTATTCAAATCAATTTTCACATTTGAAAATTCTATAACCCTTTTCTGATCTGTTTTGATAGTTTTATTTAATATGTTCTGTATTCTTAGAATTAATTCTTTTGGTTCAAATGGTTTCGGTAAATAATCATCAGCACCAATCTCTAACCCCTCAACTCTTTCACTTGCTTCACCTTTGGCAGTAAGAAGTATTATTGGTGTATCTAATTTTTTTTTATTTTCTTTTAAAAATTCAAGTCCACTTTTACCAGGCATCATGATATCCAAAACTATTAAATCAAACTTAATTATTTTTATTTTCTCTGATGCATTTTCTGCATTTTCAGCAGTAGTGACTAAAAATTTATTTTCATTTAAATACTTTTTTACAAGAGATCTAATTCCATAATCATCATCAACCACTAGTATATGTGCAATAAACTTATCCATTAATTATTTTACTTAGTACATTATCAAAATTAATAACTTCTTCAGAACTTGAATTTAGCAAAGCATTATAAATTCTCTTTTTTTGTAAATTGAAAATTTCATTAAAAATTTTTTTACCTTTATCATTAAGAAAAACATGCTTTACTCTAGTATCTTGGTCATCTTTTTTAAAAATGACGATTTCAAGTTTAATCAAATCTTTGAGAACACGATTTAAGCTTTGTTTTGTTACTTTTAATCTCTTAAGCAGCTCAGAAATTGAGATCCCCTCATACATTGACAGTAAATGAATTACTTTATGGTGTGCTAAACCAATTGAATATCTATCTAATATTTTTTTAGAGTCAGAAAAGGTTTCTCTGTAGCTTACAAATAGTTTTTCAATAAGATCTTTAAGCTGGTCATCTTTTAAATATAAAAGTTCTTTCATAATAGGTAAGTTATATTGACATATTAAAGATACAAAGATATTTTTCAGTTATAAATTTAAAAATTTTCACACATGATACCTTACGACAAGAGATCTGGAAAAATATGGTACAACAACGAATTAGTTGATTGGGCTGACGTTAAACTGCATGTTTTAAGCCATGGCATGCATTATGCCAGTTGTGTGTTTGAAGGTGAGAGAGTTTATGATGGTTCTATTTTCAAATTAGAAGAGCACACAGCAAGATTTTTTCATTCTGCTAGAAGAATGGGTTTTGAAATTCCATATACAGAAGAAGAAATCAATAATGCATCAAATAAAATTATTGCAACCCAAAAAGTAGAAAATGGATATGTAAGACCTGTTGCTTGGAGAGGTAGTGAGATGATGGCTATTTCTGCGCAACAAACAAAAATACATGTTGCAATTGCAACATGGGAATGGGGATCATATTTTGATCCTAAACTTAAAGTAGAAGGAATAAGATTAAATATTTCAAATTGGAGAAGACCAGCACCTAATACAATACCTTGGGATACAAAAGCATCAGGTCTTTACATGATTTGTACACTTTCAAAACATGAGGCAGAAAAGCAAGGATATACAGATTCTTTAATGCTTGATCATGAAGGAAATATTGCCGAAGCAACTGGTGCAAATATTTTTTTCAAAGATAAAAATGGAGAAATTCATACTCCAATACCAGATTCTTTTTTAGATGGTATTACAAGAAGAACCGTAATTGGAATTGCAAAATCAAAAAATATAAAAGTGCATGAAAGAAAAATTAGTCCTACTGAATTACCTAATTTTGTTGGATGTTTTTTAACAGGAACAGCAGCAGAGGTAACACCAGTATCTTGTATTGCTGAAAATCAATTTAAAGTTTGTGATACTATTATTGATTTGAATGAAAGTTATCAGGCATTAGTTAGGAAGAAAAAAGCAGCCTAGTCTTTACTATCCTCAGACATTGCGTGATCAATACCTTTTCGCATATAATCGTATGCAGTAAAAAGTGTTAAAGCAGCCGATAACCATAAAAGAATTATACCTATAGTTTGAGCATTATAGTCTTGGAAATTAATTATTTTATTTCCAGTATCTCCAGATAATAAAAGAGCAATTGATACCATTTGTAATACTGTTTTAAGTTTAGCAAGGTTTGAAACAGGAAGTTTGATCCTCCCTTTTGCTAAAAATTCTCTCAAACCTGAAATCAAAATTTCTCTTGTAAGAATTATTATTGCTGCAATTACCTCATAATTTCTGATTGTTCCATCCATAACCAGAAGTATCAATGCTGTAGCAACAATGATTTTATCAGCTATAGGATCTAATAATTCACCCAGTTTTGACTCTACTCCAAACATTCTAGCCAACATACCATCCAAGAAGTCTGTAAATGATGCAATAATAAATAATATTAAAGCAGTAAGATCACCATAAAATCCAGGAAGATAAAAAGCTAAAACAAAAAAAGGAACAATTATTATTCGCCCTATCGTTAATATGTTTGGAATTTTTTTTAGCATAATTATTCGTGAAAAAAGTTATATATCTTTTTTGCTACTTTTTCTTCAACACCTTCTACAGATTTTATTTCATCTAAGCTAGCAGACTCAACAGATCTTGCAGATCCAAAATGGTTCAATAAAGCTCTTTTTCTTATAGCCCCAATCCCCTCTATTTGATCTAACAGAGATTTACTTATACCTTTTTTTCTCTTTGCTCTGTGAGCGCTTATTGCAAATCTATGCGATTCATCTCTTATTCTTTGAAGAAAAAATAGGGTAGGGTCATTTCTAGTGAATTTATATTCTTTGCCATTGTGAAAAAAGGTTTCGTTTCCACTATTTCTAAATTTACCTTTTGCTATTGCAATAATTGGAATGTCATGAAGTCCTAATTCATTAAGGCTCTCTCTAGCGACCGAATATTGACCTTTCCCCCCATCTACTAGAACCAAATCAGGAAAAGCAAGGTAATTATCTTTTTCTTGAACTGCTCTTTTGAACCTTCTATTTAATACCTCTCTCATCATTCCATAGTCGTCTTGCTCATTTTTTTTATGTTTAATATTAAATTTTCTATATCTTTTTTTGATAAATCCTTCATCGCCGTAGGCTATTAAAGCGCCAACACTATTTGTGCCTTGAATATGACTGTTATCATAAACCTCGATTAAATTTATATTGGTTTCTAAATTAAATTTTTTAGCTACTGCATCGAACAATTCTTTATTATTCTGACTTTCATAAAGCTTTCTATTAAGACTATCCTTTGCGTTTTTAATTGCTTGATTAATTACTTTTAGTTTTGATCCTTTTTTCGCAACTGAAATATTTATCTGTTTACCTTCTTTTTGTGTTAGTGTTTTTTCAATTAGTGCTTTTTCCTTTATTTCTTCTGAAAGGATAACCGATGAAGGAACACTTTTATTTTCATAAAATTGAGAAACAAATGAATTAAGGATTTCACTAAACTTTTCATCAGGGTCGTGTTTTGGAAAAAAAGCTTGATTTCCCCAATTTTGCTTTGATCTATAAAAAAATACTTGAATACAAGTTTTTCCAGATTCTTTATATCCAGCAATAACATCTGCCTCAACTAAGTTTGCTTCATTAATTCTCTGTGAAGATTGAATTATGTTTAATGCTTTAATTCTATCTCTTAAAATTACAGCTTTTTCAAAATCAAGATCCTCACTTGCCTTTTCCATTTGGTTAGAAAGATTTTTTTGAATTTTTCTAGATTTGCCTGAAACAAATTCAATAGCATCTTCCACTGTTTGATTGTATTCCTCTTTTTTTACATATCCTACACAAGGTCCAGAACATCTTTTTATTTGATATAAAATACAAGGTCTTTCTCTGTTTTTGAAAACGGTGTCATCACAAACTCTTAAATGAAAAATTTTTTGGATCATTTTGATTGTCCAATTAGCTGAACCAGCGGAGGCAAAAGGTCCAAAGTAAAAACCTTCTTTTGTTTTTTTTCCTCTATGTCTTTTTATTTGAGGCCATTTATCTTTATTACCAATAAATATAAATGGAAATGACTTATCATCACGTAATAGGATATTAAACTTTGGTTTATGTTTTTTAATTAAATTTGCTTCTAGCAGCAAAGCTTCGCTTTCATTTGATGTTGTTGTTATCTCTAATTTTCTTGTTTGTGATAACATTCTTTCAGTTCTAATTATGTGATTTTTTTCTGCAACATAGCTCTTTAATCTATTTGGTAAATTTTTGGCTTTACCTACATAAAGAATTTCATTTTTTTCATTAAGCATCCTGTATACGCCTGGAAGTTTTGGTACTAGAGGTAGCTCTTTTTTAATTACTTCTTTTCCTATTTCAGAGCTTATCATGGCTTCTTTTTTTGGTAATTTGAATACCAACAGATGAACACTGTTTTAAGATTTCTAATTTTTCAATTTTCAACATTATTTTAGCAATCCTTTTGTCTTTAAATAGTTCGTCAAAAACAGCTTCTGCTAAAGTTTCTAAGAAATTGTAATGTTTCTTTTTTACAAGTTTTGTAATTAATTTTACTATAGTTCCATAATTAACAATGGATTTTATGTCTTTGTCGCTTGAAGGTTTTTTGTCTTCATAGTCTATTTCAAGACTAAATTTAACTTTCTGTGGTTTTTCTTTTTCAAAATCGTAATAACCAAGTTTTAAATCTAAGATTAATTCATTAATTAAGATTTTTTTCTCATAATTAAATAGGCTTTTATTTTTGTCTATTTTGACAATTTTTAAATTATTTTTTTTCATTCTTTGCCCATTACATCTGGTGTTTGCCAGTTAAGATTTTGACCACTATCAATAGCCAAAACTTGACCAGTAATAGATATATTTTTAATAAAAAAGTCAACAGCATTACAAATTTGCTGCACATCCACTTGTCTTTTCAGGGGTGTTGCTAAATATTGCTTTTTGAAATGTTTTTCGGATTGTCTTTGATTTTTTATAGTGGGTCCAGGTGCAATTGCATTTACTCTTATATTTGGAGCTAAACTCATAGCACTAGTTTTTGTTAAAGTATACAAACCAGTTTTGCTAAGAGTATAGGAAAAAAAGTAAGGGGTTAATTTGAACACTCTTTGATCAATAATATTTATAATATTATTATTCTTGCCTTTAACATTTTTAGCAAATTCTTTCGTTAATAGTGCAGGTGCTCTTAAATTAGTTCTTAAATGTTTACTCCAACTATCTAATGAAAAATTTTCTAATTTATCATTTTCAAATAAAGAGGCGTTATTAACAAGACAGTCAAAAAATTTTAATTTAGATTTTGCAAATTTAATTATTTTTTTTATATGAGTTTCTTTACTTAAATCGCCTTTGACTAGGTATACTTTTGTACCTTTGCTAGATAATTCTTTTTTTAATTTTTCTGCTTTTAATTTTGATTTATTATAATGGATTAAGATTTCTTTATTTGGACCAGATAATTTTCTTGCAATTGCAGCACCCATTCGAGTTGCTCCACCAGTAATAATTATTTTCCGTGCTTCCATTTCTTATCTCTTTTTTTTGTAACTTTTGTTCCTGGCATACCCATGGTTGATCTACCTTTTGGATAAAGCTTATTTTTTACATCATACTGCCTTATTTTTGGATTTAATGTAATTTCTAATTCAGTACTTTCCAATTTTCTTATTTCATCTCGTATTTTAGCAGCTTCTTCAAACTCTAAATTAGATGCAGCTTCTTTCATTTTTTTATCTAGTCCTTTAAGATGTTTTTTAAGATTTCCACCTACATTAGAGCCTTCGCTTATTTTAACGTAGTCTTTCTCATACACACTTTCAAGAATATCGCTAATATCTTTTTTTACCGACTTTGCATCTATTTTGTGTTTCTTATTGTAGGCTAATTGAATTTTTCTTCTTCTATCAGTTTCTGCAATTGCTTTTTTTATACTTTTTGTCTCTTTGTCAGCATATAAAATTACTTTACCATCAACATTTCTTGCTGCTCTTCCTATAGTTTGAATTAAAGATGTTTCTGATCTTAAAAAACCTTCTTTATCAGCATCTAAAATTCCAACTAATGCACATTCGGGAATATCTAATCCTTCTCTCAATAAGTTAATTCCAACCAAAACATCAAATACACCCATTCTTAAATCTCGCATGATTTCAATTCTTTCAAGTGTATCAATATCTGAGTGGAGGTACCTTACCTTTATACCGTTCTCATGAAGATATTCGGTTAAATCCTCTGCCATTTTTTTAGTTAATGTTGTGACCAATACCCTATGATTATTTTCTATAACCCGTTTACATTCATGCATTAAATCATCGACCTGATTTTTTGCGGGTCGAATTTCCACAGGTGGATCTATTAAACCTGTTGGTCTAATTACTTGATCAATAAATTTACCTTTAGTTTGCTCTAGTTCCCATGGACCAGGAGTTGCTGAAACGAACACAGTTTGAGTTCTCATTAAGTCCCATTCTTGAAATTTTAGTGGCCGATTATCCATACATGAAGGAAGTCTAAATCCATATTCTGCTAAAGTACTTTTTCTTGATCTATCTCCTTTATACATTCCATTAAGTTGAGGAACAGTAACGTGGCACTCATCGACAAATATCAAAGTATTATCAGGAAAGTATTCAAAAAGAGTGGGAGGAGGTTCTCCTGGTTTTCTTCCTGACAAAAATCTTGAATAGTTTTCAATACCAGCACAAGAACCAGTCGCTTCAATCATTTCAAGATCAAATTTAGTTCTTTCCTCTAACCTTTGTGCCTCTAATAATTTATTTTCAGCACGGTGTTTTTTTAAAGTTACTTCTAACTCTTTTTTAATATTAATAACTGCTTGCTCAATTGTAGGTTTCGGGGTGATGTAGTGACTATTTGCATAAACTTTTACTAAACTTAATTCTCTTACTTTATCACCAGTTAACGGATCAAATTCTTCTATCTGTTCAAGTTTATCTCCAAACAAACATAGCCTCCAAGCTCTATCCTCTAAGTGTGATGGAAAAATTTCTAAGTATTCTCCTCTTGCTCTAAATGTGCCCCTATAAAAATTTTGATCATTACGTTTATATTGGAGAGCAACTAAAGACTTAATTATTTCTTCTCTATTATAATCATAATTTTTTTGGAGTGTTAAAGTCATTTTGCTATATGCTTCAACAGATCCAAGACCATAAATACAAGAAACACTTGCAACAATTAATACATCATCTCTTTCTAATAGAGATCTTGTTGCAGAGTGTCTCATCCTATCAATTTGTTCATTAATAGAGGCCTCTTTCTCTATATATGTGTCCGATCTTGGGACATAAGCCTCAGGAGTGTAATAGTCATAGTATGAAACGAAATATTCAACAGCATTTTCAGGAAAAAAGGTTTTCATTTCCCCATAAAGTTGAGCGGCAAGAGTTTTATTTGGAGCTAAAATCAAGGCAGGTCTATTAGTAGCCTCAATAACTTTAGCCATGGTAAAAGTTTTTCCAGATCCTGTTACACCAAGTAAAACTTGATTAAATTGATCTTTGTTAGCACCATTAACTAATTTTTTTATGGCCTCAGGCTGATCTCCTGCAGGTTTAAAATCAGATTTAATTTTGAATTTTTTTCCACCCTCTAGTTTTCCACCAATTTTAGGATTTTTACTCTGGATATCTGTAATTAAATCTTGATAAGTATTTTCCATATATTAAACAACGTAGTAGAATTTATTTATATTTCAATGAGCATAATATCAGACAGTTTAAAGAAGATTAAACCATCGCCCACCATTGCTGTTACTCAAAAAGCAAGAGAATTAAAAGCTGCTGGAAAAGATGTTATTGGATTAGGTGCAGGGGAGCCAGATTTTGATACTCCAGATAATATTAAGCAAGCAGCTATAAAAGCTATTAACGATGGTGATACCAAATACACTGCAGTAGATGGTACTCCAGCATTGAAAAAAGCAATCGTAGAAAAATTTAAAAAAGAAAATAATTTAGATTATACAATTGATCAAATTACAGTTGGAGCTGGTGGTAAGCATGTAATTTATAATGCAATGATGGCCACATTAAACGAAGGTGATGAAGTTATAGTTCCTGCCCCTTATTGGGTTTCTTATCCCGATATGGTTTTATTAGCTGGAGGAAAACCAGTAATAATGGAATGTGATGAAAAACAAGGTTTTAAAATAAATCCAAAAGATCTTGAAAAATTTATAACTCCAAAAACAAAATGGATTATTCTTAATTCTCCTTCTAATCCAACAGGAGCATGTTATTCAGAGCAAGATATAAAAGCGATTGCAGGTATTTTAGAAAAACATAATCACGTATATATTCTAAGCGATGATATTTATGAACATGTGACTTACGAGGGTTTTAAATTTTTTACTATTGCTCAAATTGAAAGTTTAAAAGATAGAGTGCTTACAATGAATGGTGTAAGTAAAGCTTATTCAATGACAGGATGGAGAATAGGGTATGCAGCTGGTCCAAAAGAGATCGTTAAAGCTATTGCTAAAATCCAATCACAATCAACAACTAATCCTTCATCTATTAGTCAAGCTGCTGCAGTTGAGGCACTAAGTGGGAAACAAGACTTTATTAAGGAAAGAGCAAGCTCTTTTCAGGAAAGAAGAGATTTCGTGGTTAATGCCTTAAATGCAATAGATGGAATCGAATGTCTCAATCCAGACGGAGCGTTCTATGTCTTTCCAAGTTGCAAAGGTTTAATGGGTAAAAAAGATCCAAACGGAAATGAAATTAAATCTGATACTGATTTTGTTCAATCATTATTAGAGAATAGTGGGATTGCTGTAGTCCAAGGTTCTGCATTTGGTTTAGAAGGTTTTTTTAGAATTTCATATGCAACTTCTATGGAAAATTTAAAAAAAGCAATGGATAAAATATCTATTTTTTGTAAATCCTTAAATTAATGAAAACAGCCCTAGTGTTTGGTGCATCAGGTTTAGTTGGTGGGCATCTCGTTAATCAACTTATCCTCAATTCAAATTATTCAAAAATAAAGATTTTTGTTCGTTCAAAAATAGAACTTATTAATCCAAAAATCGAAATTATTGAAACTGATTTTAACGATTTAGAAAAGTATAGAAATGATATTACAGGTGATGACTGTTTTTTTTGTATTGGTACAACAAGAAAAAATTCACCCAATAAAAATGAATATGAAAGAGTTGAACTCAATATTCCTAGACAAATTGCCCAAATCGCTAAATCAAATTCAATTAAATCGTTTTTTTTCGTTTCATCTGGTTATGCAGATCCAAAAAGTTCTGGTGATTATTTAAAATTCAAAGGATTAGTTGAACAAGAAATTAAAAATCAAAATTTTGATAAAATTGGGATCATGAGACCATCTTTTTTATTGGGAAATAGAAAAGAAAAAAGAATAGGTGAAAAATTTGGTATAATATTATTTAAATTGTTAACTCCAATATTAGTTGGGCCTTTAAGAAAAATGAGACCAATTAAGGCAGAAATAGTCGCCAAAGCAATGGTAAAGTCGGCAAATGAAAATATTAATCAAAGTATATTTGAATCAAATGAGATTGCTGAATTAGTGAGATAGGAATTTTTCAGCTTCTAATGCTGCCATACAACCCATTCCTGCAGCTGTAACGGCTTGTCTAAAAGTTTTGTCTTTAACATCTCCAGCAGCATAAACTCCAGGAATATTTGTTTCAGTAGAATCTGGTTTAGTAATTAAATAGCCCTCATTATCCATCTTAAGTTGATCTTTGAATAGTGAAGTTGCTGGATCGTGACCAATGGCGATAAATAGTCCATCTAGTTTTAATTCTTCAGTTTTTTCTGTTTTTAAATTTTTAATTTTAATACCTTTAACATTTTTAGGCTCTTGATCTCCCAATACGTCTTCAACAACAGAGTCCCAAATAATTTCTATTTTTTTATTTTCCATTAATTTTTTTTGAAGCATTTTTTCAGCTCTCAAACTATCTCTTCTATGAATTAATTTAACTTTGGATGCAAACTTTGTGAGGAACATTGCTTCTTCAACAGCTGCATTTCCTCCTCCGACAACTGCTACCTCTTTATCTTTAAAGAAAAAACCATCACACGTAGCGCACGCAGAAACACCAAATCCTCTAAATTCTTGTTCGGATTTCAGATTTAACCATCTGGCCTGAGCCCCTGTAGAAATAATTATGCTATCAGCAGTATATTTTTGCCCACTATCGCCTATAGCTTCAAACGGAGTAGATTTTAAATCTACTGAACCAATATGATCTTCAATCATTTCAGTTCCAACTGCTTTTGCTTGTTCTTTCATTTGATCCATCAACCACGGACCTTGAATAACTTCAGAAAATCCTGGATAATTTTCAACATCAGTAGTTGTTGTTAATTGACCACCAGGTTCAGAACCATAAACTAAAATTGGATTTAACATCGCTCGAGCCGCATAAACTGCTGCTGTGTATCCGGCAGGACCAGATCCAATTATTAACACTTTTGTGTGTTTAGTTGGATTTTGACTCATATGGAAGCTATATAGTGATTAATGTCTAAATTAAAAGGTTTATTATTAACTCAAGGAATGCATGGCATGATAAGCCAGGTAGAAGGTTTAGCAAAAGCCTTAGATATTGATTTTACACACCATAAGGTTGAACTAAATAATTTTTGGAAAATTATTCCACCAAAATTAACACCAGTATCACAAAACGTTTATAAAAAAATAAACGAGTCTGATTTTGATGTAATTATTTCATGTGGAAGAAAAAGCGTGATTCCCTCAATTCACTTAAAAAGTATTTCAAAAAAAAAAGTTTTAAACATTCATATTCAAGATCCAAAGGTGGATTTTAATCATTTTGATTTTATTGTTGCTCCTGAACATGATGGGATAAGTGGCACAAATGTAATTAAAACAAAAGGTGCAATTCACTATTTAACGGAAAATGAAATTGAAGAAAATAGAAGTTATTTAAATTCATATATCAAACAGGATAATAGAAAAGTTTGGTGTTTAATAATGGGTGGTCCTACAAAATATTACGATTACTCAACAAAAAATATGAAGCACATCTTTTCAATTTTCTACAAATTATTGAAAAAACATGATTTTCAACTTGTGGTGATACCTTCGATGAGAACACCTTTAAATACTATACATTATGCAAAAGAGTTTTTTGGAGAAAATCACACTGTGATTATGAATGTTGATAAAAAAGCTTATCTTTCTGCTTTAGCTATTTCAGAAAATATAGTCGTAACATGCGACTCTAGCTCAATGATATCTGAGGCTGCTTTGACTGGAAAACCAATTTATGTTGCTAATATTTTACCAAAAAGGAAAGACGTAAGATTTCAGAATTTTAGAAATTTATTTAGAGAATTAAATATTACTAGAAACTTAGGTGAAGAAATTGAAAATTGGAACTATCAAAAATTAGATGAAACGAATAGAGTAGCAAAAATTATTAAAGAAAAAATACAATCATAATGTCATTTTTAAATTCAATTAAAAATAATTCAAAAGAACATAGTTTCCCTTTTAATCACTGGGAGTATAGTGATGCTTTGTCAGAAGGAGCAATTGATGAAATAGTTAAAGCTGACATTCCTGATGTAAGTAAACATAATCTTAATTATGATGGAACAAGAGCAATAGATGGTGGAGCCGCAGAATTTAGAAAGGGTATAGCTTCAGGCGGACAAGCGATGAAGTTTAGATGTTTTATTAATAAAGAAAACTCATCTGAATTTCCAAATTTAGTAAAATTTATAAATGAACTTCAGTCTAAAGAAACGTATGAAACAATTTCTAAAATGATAAATAAAGATTTATCTAATTCCTATGTCAGGGTTGAGGTTATATGTGATCGAGAAGGTTTTTGGTTGAAACCTCATTGCGATATAAAAGAAAAACTTATGTCAGGCTTAATATTTGTTAATAAAACAAATGAATCTGAAGATTTAGGAACTGATTTTTATAATGAAAAATTAGAAAAGGTTAAGACACTTCCTTACAAACATAATTATGGTTATCTTTTTACCAGCGGACCAAACACTTGGCATGGGATGGAGAAGAAAAAGATCGTTAAAGAAAGACGATGTATTCAAGTAAATTATGTTACCTTTGAAACTGATTGGAAAGTAAATTCTTAAACGTCCTGAAGAGAAGTCACTTCTAATTTTTTTGTTTTTAGCGATCTAATCGCCTCTAAACATGCCTGAGCAGTGGACATATTAGTGCAATAAGGAACTTTATTCTTAAGCGTTGCTCTTCTTAAAGCTATTGCGTCACTTAATCGATGTTCACTATTTCCACCTCCAGTATTTATTACTAATGCAATTTTTTTAGAGTCTAAAACATCAACTATGTGAGGTGATCCAGTGCTTACTTTATTTATAATTTTACATTTCATCCCATGCTTTCGAATATATTCTGCAGTTCCTCTAGTTGCACATAATGTAAACTTAAGTTCAAGAAGTTCTTTAGCTAAATCTATTCCTTCATCTTTGTGACTATCTTTGAGAGATATAAAAGCTAATCCTTGTTTTGGTAATGAGTTAGCTGCTGCGATCTGACTTTTTGCAAAAGCCATTCCAAAGTTTTTATCAAATCCCATAACTTCTCCAGTGGACTTCATTTCGGGTCCTAATAACAAATCACTGTTTGGAAATTTATTAAATGGAAATACAGCTTCTTTAACTGCGTACATACCTTTAGATTTATCTTTTAAATTAAACTTAGATAATTTTTCACCAGCCATTACTCTTGATGCAATTTTAGCTAGGGGCAATCCTTTTGCTTTTGACACAAAAGGTACTGTTCGACTTGCTCTAGGATTTACTTCAATTACATAAATTTCATCTTTTTTAATTGCAAACTGTATATTCATGAAACCTTTTACATTTAAAGCTATCGCTAATTTTTTAGTTTGATTTTCTATTTCTTTAAGAAGGTACGGTTTAATTGATACAGGGGGTAGGCTACACGCCGAGTCTCCTGAATGAATTCCAGCTTCTTCGATATGTTGCATAATGCCTGCAACATGAACCTGTTTTCCATCTGATATGGCATCCACATCTACTTCCATTGCATGATCGATAAATTTATCAATTAAAATTGGATTTTCTTCTGCAGCTTTAAATGCTTCTTCAACAAATTTTTTAAGTTGATTTTTTTCATGAACAATTTCCATTGCTCTTCCACCTAAAACATACGAAGGTCTTACCATTAATGGTAACCCTATTTTATCTGCAATTTTTATTGCCTGATTAAATGTCTTTGCAATTCCACTCTCTGCTTGTTTTAGTTTTAATTTATTTAATAAATTTCTAAATCGATCTCTATCCTCTGCTAAATCTATAGAGGTATATTGAGTTCCTAAAATTGGAAGCTTGTTGTTATGTAAAAATTTAGCAAGTTTGATTGGTGTTTGACCTCCAAACTGAGCTATTACTCCTATCAGATTTCCTTTATGTTGTTCTTTTTTAATTATATTAAAAACGTATTCTTCTTTTAAAGGCTCAAAGTATAATCGATCACTCGTATCATAGTCTGTTGATACTGTTTCAGGATTACAATTAACCATGATAGTCTCAAAACCTGCTTCTTTTAATGAAAAACTTGCCTGACAACAGCAATAATCAAACTCAATTCCTTGACCAATTCTATTTGGTCCTCCTCCAAGAATAATTATTTTTTTCTTATTTGATGGGTCAGCTTCACATTCTGAGTTGATTGAAAAATTTCTTTGATAAGTTGAATACATATAAGGCGTAAACGATTTGAATTCAGCTGCACAAGTATCTACTTTTTTATAAACTGGAAGTATTTTAAGCGCTGACCTTTTTCTTCTAACAACGTCTTCAGAAGTTTTAGTTAATTCCGAAAGTTTTTTATCTGAAAATCCTATTGATTTTATTCTATTAAATTCTGCAAAATCTTTTGGAAGTCCTTTGCTTTTGATTTTTGTTTCACAATCAACTATTTCCTTAATTTGTTCTAAAAACCAAGGATCAATTTTAGATAAATTATATATTTTCTTTAAGTTTATTTTTTTTCTAATTGCTTCGGCGACAAGTAATATCTTATTTGGAATAGTTTCTTTAAGCTTCTTCTCAATTTGTTTTTTATTTAAATCAAAAATTCTGTCTAAACCTGAAAAACCAGTTTCAAGAGATACCAATGCCTTTTGAAGAGATTCCTTAAAGTTTCTTCCTATTGCCATTGCTTCACCTACTGATTTCATAGATGTACCTAAAATTGTGGGAGAAGTTGAAAATTTTTCAAATGTAAATCTTGGAATTTTAGTTACAACATAATCTATACTTGGTTCAAATGATGCGGGTGTAACTTTAGTTATTTCATTTTTTAATTCATCCAGAGTATAACCAACCGCTAATTTTGCAGCTACTTTCGCAATTGGAAATCCAGTTGCTTTTGATGCAAGTGCTGATGATCTTGATACACGTGGATTCATTTCAATGACAACCATTCGACCATTTTTAGGATTGATAGCAAACTGAACATTTGATCCTCCAGTTTCAACTCCAATTTTTCTCAAACATGCAATAGATGCATTTCTCATTACTTGGTATTCTTTATCTGTAAGTGTAAGTGCTGGTGCAATTGTTACTGAGTCACCCGTATGAATTCCCATTGGATCTATATTTTCAATCGAGCAAATGATGATACAGTTATCTTTCTTATCTCTTACAACCTCCATCTCAAATTCTTTCCAGCCCTCTAAACATTCCTCTACAAGAACTTGGCTTACTGGAGATTCATGCAATCCATTTTTAACAATCTTAAAATAATCTTTTCTATTTTTGGCTATTCCTCCACCAAGCCCACCAAGTGTAAAAGCAGGTCTTATAATTGCAGGTAAACCAATTTTTTTTAATACTTTTGATGCTTGATTATTATTATTTACGATTTCTGATTTTGGTAAATCTAAACCAATATCTATCATATTTTTTCTAAATTTCTTTCTATCCTCGGCATTAGAAATTGCTTTAGAATTTGCTCCTATCAACTCAATTTTGTATTTTTTTAGAATTCCTTTTTTCTCTGCTTCCATTGCAAGGTTAAGCGCAGTTTGCCCTCCCATTGTTGGAAGAATTGCATCGGGTTTTTCTTTCTTTAGAATTTTTTCTAATACATCTAGTGTAATTGGTTCAATATAAGTTTTATCCGCAACATCTGGATCAGTCATAATTGTTGCAGGATTTGAATTTATTAAGACTACATTATAACCCTCATCTTTAAGAGCTTTACATGCTTGTGTCCCTGAATAATCAAATTCACATGCTTGTCCTATAATTATTGGACCAGCTCCTACAACTAATATTTTTTTAATATCTTTTCTTTTTGGCATTTTTTTTCATGTTGTTAATAAATTCTTGAAACAAATAAACACTATCTTGAGGTCCTGGATTAGACTCTGGATGATATTGAACTGAAAAGACTGGTTTATTTTTTAGTTTGATACCTTCAATACTATTATCAAATAAAGATTTATGTGTGACCTCAATATTTTTTGGTAATGTTTCTTTTACTACTTCAAAACCATGGTTTTGACTCGTTATCTCAACATTATCATGAATTAAATTTTTAACTGGGTGATTTGCTCCTCTATGACCAAGTTTCATTTTCTTTGTTTTGCCACCTAATGCCAATGCTAAAATTTGATGACCCAAACAAATACCAAATATTGGTAAATTTTTTTTAATTAGATCTTTAATAATTTCTATAGCATATTTGCCTGTTGCAGCTGGATCACCAGGACCATTTGATAAAAATATTCCATTTGGTTTTAAAGCTAAAATGTTTTGCGCATTAGTTTTACAAGAAACGACAGTAACCTTACAATTAAAGTCAGAGAAATATCTTAAGATGTTTTTTTTTATTCCATAATCAATTGCAACAACATGAAATGAGTTCTTATTATTTTTTATATATCCAAATTCTTTTTTCCAGGTTTTAAGACCTTTCCAAATATAATTTTTCTGAGTTGAAACTACTTCTGCAAGATCAAGATTTTTTAATCCACTCCATTTGATGGTGTTATTAGTCAATTTATTAATATTAAATTTTCCTTTTTTTGAGTAACTAATCGTGCCTTTTGGGGCACCTTTGTCCCTTATAAAGTTTGTTAGGCTTCTAGTGTCTAAGCCAGTAATTCCTACAATTTTATTTTTTTTAAGCCAAGCATCTAAATGTTGGAATGATCTATAGTTCGAGGGTGAAGTTATTTCAGAGTTAAAAATAACTCCTCTAGCCCATATTTTATCAGACTCGTGATCTTCTTTATTAGTTCCAACATTTCCAATATGAGGAAAGGTAAAGTTAATAATTTGACCTGCGTATGATGGATCGGAGATGATTTCTTGATAACCTGTCAACGATGTATTAAAGCAAACTTCGCCCGTGGCTTCTCCTTGGTATCCAATTCCAATTCCTTTGAATACCTTTTTATTTTCGAGAACTAAAACGCCTGTGTTGACTTGAGATTTTATTTTTGAGTTAGTTTTTTTTGCTTTTTTGATCAATTACAACTCATGAGTTAAAGGTTAATACAATAATTGCTTTATTATCGCAACAGAGATGTATTATAAAATTGTAAAAAAACAATTTTTCTTTTGAAGAATTTTTTCTTTAAAGTAGATTAAAATTTATGTCATTAAAACAGACCATAGAAAACGAATATAAAAATGCTCTAAAATCTAAAGATAAAAATAAAATATCAACCTATAGGTTAATATTATCTTCTATTAAAGATTTGGACATTGTTAACAGATCAGGCCCCAACAAAAAGGAAACTGACGATGATGATATTAAGAAACTTTTAAAAAAAATGGTTAAACAGCGTGCCGAATCGATAGATATTTATAAAAAAAATAATAGAACCGATCTTTTAGAGGTTGAGCAAAATGAGTATGATATTTTAACAAGTTTTTTACCTAAGCAACTTAGTGAGGAGGAAACTAAGAAAATCTGTGCAGAGGTTATTGCAAAAATTGGAGCAAATTCATTAAAAGATATGGGGAAAGTTATGGGTGAACTAAAGAAAAAATATGCAGATGAAATTGATTTTTCAAAAGCAGGATCTTTAATCAAAGAATTATTGAACAAATAATGAAATACCCAAAAGAGTATCTTGATGAAATTAAAAATAGGTTGAAAGTTTCAACAGTAGTATCAAAAACTGTTTCCTTAAAAAAAAGAGGTAAAGAATTTGTGGGTTTATCACCATTTAAAAATGAAAAAACACCTTCCTTTACTGTGAATGACGAAAAAGAATTTTATCATTGTTTTGCAACTTCTGAACATGGCAATATCTTTGATTTTGTAATGAAAACTCAAAATTTAAAATTTGGAGAGGCAGTTAAATACTTGGCTCAATTAGCAGGTATGCAGCCATATATGTTTTCAAAACAAGATGAAGAAAGAGAAAAGAAGTGGAACGAGTATAAATCTATTTTTAGTAATTATGTAGATTTTTATAACAATGAACTTTTAAAAAATGAAAATTGTTCGATTGCTAGGGATTATTTAAAAAATAGATCACTAAACAAAGATGAGGTTAAAAAATTTAAAATAGGATACGTAGAAAAAAATCCAAATTTTTTCGAAAAATTAAAAAAAGACTATAGCGAACAAACTTTAGTGGAAACTGGTTTATTTTATTTAGACGATAAAAAAAAAATATATGTAGAAAGATTTAGAGGTCGATTAATATTTCCAATTAATAATATTTCAGGCCAACCAATAGCTTTAGGTGGAAGAATAATTGAAAATTTAGATTATTTAGCCAAATATATAAATTCACCTGAAACAAATTTTTTTAAAAAAGGATCAAATTTATATAATTTGGATCTAGCAAGAAAGCTTTCTAATAAAATTGATCATATTTATCTAGTTGAAGGATACATGGATGTAGTAGGTCTAAGTAAAAATGGAATAGATAATGCAGTAGCAAATCTTGGTACGTCTTTAACCGACAAGCAAATTTTATCTTTAAACCAATTTTTTGATGACATCATAATTTGTTTTGATGGCGATGAAAGTGGATATAAAGCTGCTGTTAGAGCAGCAGAAAACTCAATTAAGGAATTAAAACCTGAGAAACAAATTTCATTTTTATTTCTACCGGATAATGAAGATCCAGATAGCTATGTGAATAAAAATGGTAAAGCTAATTTTATAGATTTTACAAAGCAGACTAAATTATCAATTCATCAATTTATTTTTAGTCATTATAAAAAACAAACTAATAACAATCCTTCATCGATGGCTATTTTTGAGAAAAAACTTAGAGAAATTGCAAATACAATAAAAGATGATTTTATAAAAAAGTATGTTTTAGAATATTTTTTAGAAAAAATTGCTGAGCTAACACCACATTCTAATAAAAATAATAAAAAATTTTATTCAAAAAAAACAAAATCATTAGAAAGTACAAAGAAATATTTCAAAGAAAGCCAATCTTTGACTGGAGTTGAATTAAAAGAGTTTTCATTAATCTATTTAGTTTTGAATAATCTGAATTTGATACAAGCAAATATTCACCTAATAGAAAATATTAAATTATTTACCGAAATTAATAAAAAGATTTTTGATTTAATAATTGAAAAATTAAGATCTGGAGAACAATTTTCAATTCAAGATTTAAATCTAGACAATCAGTTGATGGAAAAAATTAATAAATTTGCACCCATTAAACACATACTTAAAAATCAATTAAATGATGATCAAAAAGTAATTGAATTTTTAGAGGATATCTCTAGAGATTTGATGAATTATGATCTTGAGTTCAGAATCCAAGAATTAGAATCGAAGTTTTCAGTTGATATGAGCGAGTCCACATTTAATGAGCTAAAAGAGCTGAAAAAAAAGCAGAATCTTAATTAAACTGACTAAATTAGTAATGGATTTTTATATAATTGACATTATATAAGATCTCCTAACTTTTATTACTGTGGAAAGAATTATTACAAAATCATTTGCTAGATTAATGGGTCGAGGAACCCATAGAGGGTTTATAACATATGAGGAACTTGCTAAATCTTTAGGAAAAAGAAATTTATCTGATGAAAATTTAGGACAAGCTTTCATTCATATTTTAGATGAAAGCATTGTATTAGTAGAAAAAAAATCTGATTTTAAAGTATTAAGAAAAAAAGAAAATACTTCAAAAGATGAAGGTAAGACAATTGAAAAAAGTGATGATCCCATAAGAATGTACTTACGTGAAATGGGAGGTGTAGAATTACTTTCTAGAGAGGGTGAAATAGCAATTGCCAAAAGAATAGAGGCTGGAAAAGATGTTATGCTAATTGCACTTTCTCAAAGTCCTATAACAGCTCAGCAGTTTTTTGAATGGAATGAAAAACTACAAAAAGACGAAATTCTTGTTAGAGAAATTATTGATATTGATACAAATTATATGGAAGATGAGTCTACAGGTCCGAGCGCAAAACAGAAAAATTCAGGAGAAGCAGATAAAGATGAGGGAGCAAGCGAAGAAGATGATGACTTTAATCCTACTCTCGCAGCAATGGAGTCTGAAATAAAACCAAAAGTTTTAAAAACAATTAATAATCTTACAAAAGAGTATACAAAATTAATAAAATACCAAAAAGAAAAATTAGACTGTGTTTTAAATTCACAAAATTTTTCACCCGCAAAAGAGAAAGGTTATGAAAAAATTGTAAATGATATATTAGAAAATATAAAATCATTACAATTATCGCCACCAGTTCTAGAAGAACTAGTTCAAAAACATTACATAGAAAATAAAAAAATAATATCTTTAGAAGGTAATTTATTGAGACTTGCAATGGATCATAAAATTTCAAGAGGTGAATTCATTAAATTCTATGTTGGAAATGAAATAAATCCTAATCTTAAAAAGTTTTTGGATACCAACTCAATTTGGAAACAATTCTTTTCTAAAAATAAAGATGAATTTAAGAATATAAAAGAAAGATTGATAGAAATAAGTCATAAACTTGGAATTTCTGTAACAGATTTTAAAAAATTAGTTAGTAGAGTTCAAAAAGGTGAAAAAGAGTCAAGGATAGCAAAAAAAGAAATGGTAGAGGCTAATTTAAGATTGGTCATCTCGATTGCAAAAAAATACACTAATAGGGGTCTTCAATTTTTAGATTTAATTCAAGAGGGAAATATTGGTTTAATGAAAGCAGTTGACAAATTTGAATACAGAAGAGGATACAAATTTTCTACTTATGCAACTTGGTGGATCAGACAAGCAATCACAAGGTCAATTGCTGACCAGGCAAGAACTATTAGAATTCCAGTGCACATGATTGAAACAATCAACAAAATTGTTAGAACACAAAGATTGATCTTAAGTGAATTTGGAAGAGAAGCAACTCCAGAAGAATTAGCAAATAAGTTAAGAATGCCTCTTGATAAAGTAAGAAAAGTTTTAAAAATTTCTAAAGAGCCTGTTTCTCTCGAAAAACCTGTTGGAGATGAGGAAGATAGTAGTTTAGGAGATTTTATAGAAGATACCAAAGCTTTGGCTCCTTTAGAACAAGCAATAAAATCAAATTTAGGAGAGGCGACAACAAAAATTTTGTCTACTTTAACACCCAGAGAAGAAAGAGTATTGAGAATGAGATTTGGAGTTGGCATGAATACTGATCATACTCTCGAAGAAGTGGGACTACAATTTTCAGTTACTAGAGAAAGAATTAGACAAATTGAAGCAAAAGCACTTAGAAAATTAAAACATCCAAGTAGATCTAAACAATTAAAAAGCTTTCTAGAAAGTTAAATTTTCTAATGATATCTTTCACTAAAGATGTCTTCTTTGAAAAACTTAGTTATGGAAAATAAATTAATTTATAACTATTTCTTTTTTTTATTTTCAATTATACCTTTATCTTTTTTAATTGGACCTGCTTTTTCACTATCAACAATTATAATAATTGACCTATCGTTTTTAATATATCTTTTTTTTCAAAAAGACTTTTTTTTTTTAAAAAGTGAAACTTTCAAATATTTTTTAATATTATATGCTTATTTAATAATAAATTTATTTGTCTCAATAGACTCGAGTATCGGAATTTATAGGAATTTAGGTTTTTTGAGAATTATAATATTTTTCGTAGCAATTAATTATTTTTTGATTGAAAAAAAATTTCTAAATAAAGTTTTAATAGTTTGGTTAATAACATTGATTGTAGTTGTTTTTGACGTCTTCATTGAAGGAACATTTGGAAAAAATATACTTGGATATGGAGGGTTATATGGTGGTGCAGGAGGATCAAGAATAGTAAGTTTTTTCAAAAACGAGCCGATTGTTGGTGGATTTCTTTTTGGTTTTTATATGATATTTTTAGGTTATTTGTTAGATAAAGTGGATACCAAATATAATTATGTAGTTTTATTATTTGGAATATTTTTTTTATTAGCAATAATTACTACAGGTGAAAGATCTAATAGTATCAAAGCTATTTTAGGTTTTCTTTTATTTATCTTATTTTATAAAAAAATAAATCTTAAATATAAAATCACTTTTTTTATTTCATTTATAATTATTATCGTTTTTTTTGTATCTAATTCAAACTTTTTAAAAATGAGATATACAAGTCAATTCAAAACTTATCTCAACACAGATAATATCTATGTTAATTTGTATAAGTCAGGGTATCAGGTATTTAGGAATAACCCTATTTTAGGTGTTGGAAATAAAAATTACAGAATTGAAACTTGTAAAGAAAATATAAAGGAACAAAAAAATAAAGCCCAGTATGTTTGCCAAACTCACCCACATCAAATTTATTTTGAATTATTATCTGAACACGGACTGGCTGGATTCATATTAATATTTTATATTTTATATAAGCTTATATTTTCAAGGATTAGAGAGGTTATGTCTGGCTCTAATTATCTTCAGATGGGATCTTTGATTTATATGCTGTTAACTTTTTTGCCAGTTATACCCTCAGGTGCATTTTTTGGAGATTTTACAATAACATTATTTTTAATAAATCTTGGTATTTTTTACGCTTCTGATTTGAAAACAAATCTATTTAAATATAAAATTTATAAAAAATAAATAATCAATAATATAAGGGCCGTTAGCTCAATAGTCAGAGTACTGCATTGACATTGCAGGGGTAGTTGGAGCGTAACCAACACGGCCCACCAAAATTTTTAAATTAATTAATTTTTTTTTTATTCTTAAAAGCTAAAATTTTATTTAATCCAATACTAAAATATATAGATAAATATATTAAACACGGTGTAAAGTATCGTGTTTTACCCATCCAGCTTAATATAAAGAAAAAATATAATAATGATAAAATCAAAAGAAAATTAGTTTTTATCTCTATTTTCCTTAAACTATCTAATAAGCCAACTGCTACAACTATATAAATTAAAAGTGAATATATAATTCTATATTTTATCCAAAATGAATGATCTTTGCTGTTAATATAATCTTTTCCATCCCTATCATAAACATGAGTATAATATCCCCATACAGGATCCAAAACCCCAAAATGTAAACTTTTTTTTATTACATGATTAAATGTAATTATTGGATTTTGAATAAAATATAAAAAAGAATAATTTCTTAGCTTTTGAGAATATAATACGTAATCCTTCTCAATATCTAAATTTAAATTATTTGAGTCAATTATTTCCTTTTCTTTATTAGTAATTTTTTTGTAAGCTTCAATTAATGATATTTTTTCATTCTTAGATATTATTGTCGGTAACATATATTCAGCAAATGCGAATTTTTGATCTCCTGGAGAAAAATATATAACACCAGATCTTTGAAAATTATTGTAACCCACAACGCTACAAATTAATAAATAACCAAATAAAAAATAAACTATTTTAAAAGTATGATTTTTAAAAAAAATAACCATATATAACAAAACTGGAACAACATAAAATATTGCTGCTGACCTTTGTAAAAACATAAAACCTAAAATTAAACCAAGCAGTAAAAAGGAAATACTATTTTTTCTATCAATAATTAATATTGAAAGGAATAAAATCTGAAGAGATAGAAAAATACTTTCAGTCCAAAAAGAAGAATGCCATTGCAAAATAGTTGGTTCAAAGCTTAAAAATATACAAACATATAAACCAATTTGATTATTTGTTTTTTTTGATAGCTCCGTACAAAAGAAATATAGACATAAGAAATAGAATAAAGATTGAAATATTAGTAAATTTATTTTTTTATTGTTAGTTGAAACTATTGTTTTATTTTCCTTATCATCAAATAGCTCTTCACCAGAAATCAGTGAAAAAATCAAAAAAATTTTTGAAGGCAAATAGTTTCTTTCAAAAAAACCTCCCGTTTCAAAATAATTCTTGTTTTCCAAATCATTTTTAATGTCTTCAGCAATTTTGTAGTGATATAAAATATCACTTTTAATCATTTTATGGCCCAATGATCCATCTTTCAAAATGATATTTTTATCAAATTTTGAGATATTGAATAATGATAATGAAACTGAAACTATTAGGCCAAAAAAAATTACCCAAAAAATTTTTTTATTTGAGATCATCTAAAAAACTTGTATCGAATTAATACTATTAAAGCTTTGAAAAAATCTATTGCCCTAATTTTTTTTCCTTCTTCATAAGTTCTTCCCTTGTAAGAAATTCCAACTTCATAAAATCTACATTTCGTTTTTGCCAATTTCATTGTTAATTCTGGCTCAAAGCCAAAATCATTTTCTTTGAGTTCAAAGTTGTTAAGTAATTCTTTATTAAATACCTTATATCCAGTTTCCATATCAGTAAGATTTAAATTAGTTAGTAGATTAGAAAAAAAAGTTAAAAAAGAGTTTGCAATTCTATTTGCGAAGTACATCACTCTATGAGGGTTAGATCCAATAAATCTAGATCCATAAACTACTTCAGCATAACCTTTATTTATCGGATCTAACAAAATTTTAAAGTCATTAGGATCATACTCAGTATCGGCATCTTGTATTAATATAATGTCACCTGTTGATGCATTTATTCCTTCTCTTACAGCAAAACCTTTACCTCTGTTTTTATCTTTACTTATAATTATTAAATCTTTCTTATTTGAGAAACTATCATCTAAAATTTTTTTAGTTGAGTCTGTTGAGCCATCATTAACTACTATCACCTCTTTATCTTGCAAATTAAATTCAAGAACTTTTTCCAATACTTGGGAAATTGTTTTTTCTTCATTAAATACTGGAATAATTATACTTAGTTTTTTTCTTATCATTAAAATATTTAGATTAGTTTAAATTATAACTTTTGTAGATTAGAAAATACAACTATTTATATAACAAACATATTCAAATTTTTGTGGAATGTGCTATTTAAACATTGTATATCAACTTGAAAATATTTGGGCCTGTAGCTCAGTTGGTTAGAGCAGTACACTCATAATGTATTGGTCCCAGGTTCGAGTCCTGGCGGGCCCACCAACAAATTAATTTTATGTTTAATTGTTTGAAAATTCCTCTAATTTTTTAAACAATGAGTTTATATTCCCATCATTAGAATTTAATATAGATGAAAACTCTTCTTTTTGTGTTCTCGCAAGACTTAGACCCTCAATAATTAAATCTCTAATTAAAGGATTATTTTTATTTTTTGTATAAACTCTCCAGTCAATTTTGATTTCAGGTCTTTCGGACGTACTAACTAAAATACTTTTTACAATTGTATAGTTTTCATTTAATACCTCTTTATCTTTAACCTCAATTTCAGGATTTGTGTATTCTGCCAATCTACTTGAAAAACTTTTGAGAAAATATTGCTCAAACAAATCTGAATAAATATTTATTTGTTCATTGCTTAAATTTTTTCTAGCAGATCCCAAAGAGTAGAACCCAACGCCTCTTATATCTACAGTCTCTTTTGCTATTAATTTAAGTTTATTTATTTTTTCCTCTCTAGAGATATTTTCTGATAATACTTGAGACGCCCTATTTACTGTGGATTGAATAAAGACATCTGGTGAAATAGAGTATGCAAGATTAGAGTTTGTTAGAAAAGTTATGAAAAATAGAGTTAAAATAAGTTTTTTTTTCATCTTATTTTTTAATTATCTTGTATCTATTTCTTCCCAATCACTGTCTTCTTTATAGATTACTTCTATACTTCCCCTTTGAATATTTTTGATTTTATTTTCTCTATCTTGTGTATACAGACTTCTTACTGAAGCATAAAAATCTACAGAATTCTTTTCCAAATTATCTAATGACTCAACATTGTTTGCCCTAAATTCTACACCTGATAATATTTTGGTAACAGCAAACAATTCACCATCTAGGTATTCATTATTTCCATTTACTGAAATATTGTAATAAGGATCACCACCTAATACATTTATGAACATTCCTCCTGTATCTCTGATTGTAGATGGTCCTAAAACTGGTAAAACCAAATAACAACCTGGGCCGACTCCCCAAGTTCCAAGTGTTTGTCCATAATCTTCTTTAATATATTTTGGAAAACCCATTTCAGATGCAGGATCAAATATACCAAGTATTCCAATTGTTGTATTCACAATTAGTCTTCCTGTGTTAATCCCAGCTAGTTTAATGTCACCCTGTAGTAAATTGTTCGGAATAGTTATTAAAGTAGATAAATTGTTTAAAACATTACTGGTTCCCTTTTTTACAGGAGCTGGCAAAGATCTATATCCTTTTGCGACTGGTTTTAAAATGGCTTTATCTAAACCTTGATTGAGTTTAAAAGTTGCTCTGTTTAAAGTTTCAAAGCAATCTTTAGTGGAATCATTTTTTTTTGATAATTCTAATTTTCCGTCTGATCCAGCTAAAGCACTGGATATAAGAAAAAAAAATAAAAAAGTTATTTTTAAAAATTTTATCATTTGTTAAGAATTATATAGTGTATATGCATCTAAAGTAAATCAAGATTTAGTGCTAAAAATGACTTAAATATGGCCTAAAATTATCTAATAATACAACTAATATGAGATTAAAAATTTTTTATAATTACTCACCAAATTTTAACCCAATCAAAAGAAAAACATCTCAAATAAAATTTTTAATTTTTCATTATACAGGAATCAAGAAAGAGAGTGATGCTATCAAAAAATTAACAAGTTTCAAATCAGATGTAAGCTGCCATTATTTTATTAAAAAAAATGGGGAAACTTTTGTTATGGTACCAGATTTATATGTGGCTTGGCATGCCGGCAAATCTAGATGGAAACATTTAAATTATATAAATCGGTATTCAATAGGTATAGAAATCAATAATCCCGGACATGAATATAATTATAAAAAATTTTCTAAAAAACAAATTCAATCTTTAATAAAGTTAAGCAAAATATTAATAAAAAAATATAAAATTAAGTCTAAAAATATTTTAGGACATTCGGATATTGCTCCAGAAAGAAAGAAGGATCCAGGAGAAAAATTTCCATGGAAAGAGCTTGCAAAGCAAGATATTGGCTTATGGCATTCATTGTCTACGCAATCACTTAAAAAAAATAGAAAAATTGAATTAGATAAAGTTAGTAAAAAAATGTTTTATAACAATCTATCAAAAATTGGGTATGTAATTAAAAAAACTGAAAACTCGAAAAATAGAAAATTTAATAATTATATTATCAAAGCTTTTCAAAGAAGATTTAGACAAGAATTGGTTAATGGCGAGCTTGATAAAGAATGTTTGATTATTAGTAATAATCTAGCAAAAAAGTTTTCATAAAATTTCTTGAAATTTTCAAGATTAGTACTAAATTGGGTTTGCCAGATAAATGACTTATCGCTTTAATTTATTTTAAAGAGGAAAGTCCGGGCTCTACAAGGACACAGTGCCAGGTAATACCTGGCGGGGGAAACCCTAGGGATAGTGCCACAGAAAATAAACCGCCATAACATGGCAAGGGTGAAAAGGTGTGGTAAGAGCGCACCGGTTCTATTGGTAACAATGAACGCTGGAAAACCCCACTGGGAGCAAGACTAAGTAGAGATGACATTGTTGAAAAACTAAAAGCCGTCCTTGGCTAGTCATCAGGGTTAGTTGCTTGAGCTTAAGAGTGATCTTAAGCCTAGACAAATGATAGGTTTAAATGACAGAACCCGGCTTATAGTTTATCTGGCATATCAAATAAAAAAATCACTTAAAGTTTCTTAGTTTGTTCTCATTTAAAAGTATAAGTCTCTATTTTATTTATTACTAAAACAATAAAAGTACTAAAATATTAGGTGTTGACGTCTAGTTGTAAAACCCATAATATCCCATATATTCCCATTTATGTGGGAATAAAGGAAATTATGTTTTATGTTTTTATCAACATACGAAAACAAATTAGACAAAAAAGGGAGAGTATCTGTGCCTGCTAGTTTTAGGTCACATTTATCCAACTTAGGTTACAATGGTGTTATATGTTATCCATCATTTAATAACTCATCTATAGAAGCATGCTCCCAAGATAGGATTGAAAAAATTTCTTCAGCAATTGACTCCTTAAATCCCTTCGAGGAAAAAAGAGATTACTTTGCAACATCAATATTAGCAGAAAGTATAAATTTACAATTTGATAGCGAGGGAAGAATTTCACTTTCATCAAAATTACTAAAACATGCAAAAATAAAAAACAGCATGTTGTTTGTTGGTCAAGGCCAAACATTTCAAATATGGGAACCAACAGCATTTGAAAAATTTAAGATAACAGCGAGGAAAAAAGCAAATATTAATCGTGGTAATCTTAAATGGGAGCTTCAACATAACAAACAATAGGGGATAAAAGATGACAATTAATTTTAAAGCACCAGAGATAAAAGAGCTACAGCCACGACTACTAGTTTTAGGAGTTGGTGGAGCTGGAGGAAATGCAATTAATGAAATGATAGAAAATAATCTACAGGGAGTAGAGTTTATTGCAGTAAATACTGATGCTCAAGATTTGAAGCTTAGTAAAGCAAAAACAAGAATTCAAATTGGATTAAATTTAACAAAAGGTTTAGGAGCAGGTGCAAAACTTGATATTGGTCAAGCTGCAGCAGATGAATCTTTGAATGAAATTGTAAATACACTTCAAGGTGCAAACATGGTTTTTATTGCAGCTGGTATGGGTGGTGGAACGGGCACTGGTGCTGCTCATGTCATCGCTAGGGCTGCTAAAGAATTAAATATCTTAACGGTAGGTGTTGTGACTCTTCCATTTTTATATGAAGGCCCATCAAGAATGAGAAGAGCACAACAAGGTTTGGAAGAATTAAGAAAACATGTTGATACAATAATTGTTATTCCAAATCAAAATTTATTTAAAATAGCCAATGAACAAACAACATTTGAAGAATCTTTTAATCTTTCAAATAATGTTTTAATGCATGGTGTTCAAAGTATAACCGATTTGATGGTCAGACCCGGCTTAATCAATTTAGATTTTGCTGACGTTGAAACTGTTATGGCAGCGATGGGTAAAGCTATGATGGGAACTGGAGAAGCTGAAGGAGAAGGTAGAGCTCTAAAAGCTGCAGAGATGGCGATCAGCAACCCACTAATAGATGACTATACTTTAAAAGGTGCAAAAGGATTACTAGTAAATATTACTGGAGGTAAAGATTTAAAACTTTTTGAAGTTGATGAAGCTGTAAATAAAGTAAGAGCAGAAGTTGACCCTGAAGCAGAGTTAATTATTGGTGCAATCACTGATACGGAGCTAGATGGAAAAATGAGAGTTTCAATTGTTGCTACCTCTTTAGATGGGCAACAGCCAGAATCAAAATCTGTTGTAAATATGGTTCATAGAATTCAAAACCGTAATCCAGGTTACTCTGATTTTTCAAATATGGGATCATCTCAATCATTTAATTTTTCAAATACAACAGCATCAAATCCAATTACACATGGTGCGAATGCTTTAAAGCTTGAAAATGAGATTATACAAGAACAACAAACTGAGAGTTCTCATAATCAGATGATGAGTGAAGAAGTTGTCCAAAACACTAATATGGAAAGCGAGAGTATAGTTCAGGATAATTCAGTTAATGAAATGGAGAAATCTTTTGCTCAAGAAGCTATGGAAACTACTCATGAAGATCATCAAGATATTAACAGCGAAGAAGAAACTTCTAATGATTTAAAAGAATTCGGAGTTGACTCAGACGCACCAGATTTATTTAGTTCAGAATCTGATAATTCAAGCCCTGAAGATTTATTGACTTCAGAGCAAGAGGAAGAAGATGATCTTGAGATACCAGCATTCTTAAGAAGACAAAAAAATTAATGGTCTTCCAAGAGATAAATGGACGCCACCATTGTACCGAAAATGCAAAAGCATTATCCGGTACTGCTAAAAGAAATTATTAGCGTTATTTCCCCTCAACATGGTGGCACATTTATAGATTGTACTTTCGGTCAAGGCGGGTATTCCAAAAAGATTCTAGATTTTGAAAATACAAATGTAATTGCTCTTGATAGAGATAAAGAGAGTGAAAAAATTGCCAATCAATTAAAAGAAAATTTTGAGGATAGATTTATATTTAAAAATATTAAATTTAGTCAATTAAGTAATTTAAAACTTAAAAACGAAAACATAAGAGGAGTAATTTTTGATCTTGGTTATTCCTACGCTCAAATAAAAGACCCACAAAAAGGATTGTCATTCGATAATACTGGTAAATTAAATATGCAGCTAGGATTAAATAGTTATTCTGCAGAAGATGTGATCAATAAACTTGATGAAAAGGAATTAGAAAAAATTTTTAAATTTTTTGGAGATGAAACGGAGGCAAAATTTATTGCACGAAATATCATAAAAGAAAGATCTAAAAATCAAATTGATACTAAATCTTTAGTTGAAATTATTGATAAATCAAAAAAAAGAAAAAATTTTAAAGTTCATAATGCGACCAAAGTTTTTCAGGCACTTAGAATATTTGTAAATAAAGAAATAAGTGAATTAATTTATGGGCTTATTAATGCCACTAAAGTTTTAAAAAAAGGAGGTGTTTTAGGTGTAGTTACATTTCATTCTTTAGAGGATAAAATAGTAAAATATTTTTTTAAAAGTCTATCTAAAAATAAAAGTATTTCACGATATAGCCCTGTTGTAAAACAAGCAGATACATTATTTAATTTAATTCACAAAAAACCAATAACTCCTTCAGAAGAAGAGGTAAGCGAAAATCCACCATCTAGATCTGCTAAATTTAGATATGTAATAAAAAAAACTGATTTTTATGATTTTGAAACCGATATAGAGGAGCAATTCAGAAATTATATAGAAATTGAAAATTATGGAGACAAACTGTGAAAAAGTTTGCTTTGGTTCTAGTGATTTTTTTATTAGTCCTATCAACTGCAATAATAAAAAATACGACTAAACAAATTGAAGATGAAATATTTACAGCAAAAGAGAATATTAGAGTTTTAAATTCTGAATTGGAAAATGTATCTTTGGAGCATGATTATTTAAGTTCCGCAGAAAGATTACTTGAATATCAATCACAGTATTTTGAGGATGAGTTAATTCAAAAAAATATAAACGACATAAAAATCTACAATATTTCAGATGATTTAAATAAAATCCAAAATTTTAAAATTATTAAAGAGTAATGGCTGATAATAAATCGAAATTAATCATAGAAGACTACAAAAGTGATTTTATATTTAAGAAAAAAGAGAATGGATTAAATATTCAATTTAATCGTGTAGCTTTTATTTTCTTTGTTTTTTTTATTATATATTTAATTTACACAATACACCTAATTCATTTAGGTTCACGAAAGAGTAAATTAGAAAACATCAATAATCTTCCTGGATCTAAAAATAAGCTTTATCGAGCAGACATCATAGATATTAATGGAAATTATTTAGCTAAGACGGTCAAATCGATTGATATTGGTTTAAAAACTTCAGATATAATCAATGAAAAAAAATTACTTCTAAGTTTAAATATTATTTTTCCTGATAAAAATTTTGATGAAATTAAAAAAAAAATAAAAACTAAGAAATTTTTTTATTTAGAGAAGAAAATTTCAGAGGAAAATTATGAAAAAATAATGAAATTAGGGGACAAATCTTTGGTCCCAGAAGAAAGAGTTTTAAGAATGTATCCACAAAAAAATCTTTTTAGTCATGTGTTAGGTCAGATAGATGACGACAACAATGGTATTTCTGGATTAGAAAAATCGTTAAATGATGAACTTAGAAAATCAACAGAGTCAATTAAACTTACCTTAGATAAAGATATTCAATTTTTAATAAGAAAAGAGTTAATTAAATATCAGGAAATTTTTAAAAGCAAAGGCAGTGCAGCCATTTTAATGGATGTTAACAATGGCAATATTTTATCATTAGTTTCTTTGCCAGATTTTAATCCAAATGAAAGACAAAATATTACAGATGTAAATTATATTAATAGGGTAACTAAAGGAACATATGAACTTGGGTCTGTATTCAAAGCTTTTACATTTGCAAATGCTCTTAATGAAAAATTAATAGAGCCCGAAACAGAATTTTTAAATTTACCAAAATCATTAAGTTGTTATGGTTTCCCAATAAGAGAATATGACAATAAAATTCCATCTAATTTAACTGCAGAGCAAATTTTAATTAGGTCAGGTAATATAGGGTCTGTAAGAATTGCACAAAAAATTGGTGCTGAAAAATTTAAAACATTTTTAGAAAAGGTAGGAGTCCTTAGTCAAATAACATTTGATATAGAGGAAGTTGCACCACAAAAAAACTACGAATTTAGCAAATGTAAATTAGCTACAGCATCTTATGGACATGGAATAGCAACTACAATCCTTCAGTTGGCAAAAGGATATGCAATTTTATCTAACGGTGGTTTCGAAATTAACCCAACCCTTATTAATAAAAATTTAGAAAAACATGCAAAAGGAACAAGGTTATTAAACAAAGGTGTTTCTGAGCAAGTAGTTTCGGCTTTAAGAAAAATAGTTAGCACTGAAGAGGGAACGGCAAAATTAGCAAACGTTCCTAATTATGAAATTGGAGGCAAAACAGGAACAGCAGATAAAGTTCTAGATGGAGTATATTCAGAAGGGAAAGTGAATACTTTCGCTTCAATTTTCCCAACTTCAAATCCAAAGTTTGTTTTTGTTGTAATGTTAGATGGTCCACAAAAATCTAAAGATTATTATTATAAATATAGACATAGAGACGGAGGTTGGAAGGGCACACTTTTTAATACTGCTGGATGGACTTCAGTAGAAGTAGCTGGAAAGGTGATAGACAAAATTGGGCCTATTTTAGCCACAAAATATATAGAGGTTAATTAATAATGCTCTTAGGAAATTATTTTCACAACATAAACAAAAATTATAAAAATTTTTATTTTTCAGGAATTTCATTTGACACAAATAGCATAAAAAAAAATAATGTTTTTTTTGCAATCAAAGGCAATAGTTTTGACGGTAATAAATTTATTCCAGAAGCAGTTAAAAAAGGATCTAAAATTATTGTAACTGAAAAAAAAGGAAATGATTTTCAAAATGGAATTTTATATATTTATACAACTAATATAAGAAAATTATTAGCTGAAACTGCTTTCAAAATTTATCATAAAAAACCAAAAAATTTGATTGCAGTTACAGGTACAAATGGAAAATCGTCAGTTGCTGATTTTTACTATCAATTATTAAAATTAAATAATAAAAAAGTTGCTTCAATTGGTACATTAGGTGTTAAATCAAAAAGAATTAATTTGAATTTATCTAATACCACAATAGATCCAATTAAATTAGCTAAAATTTTGACTCAGTTAAAAACTCAAAAAATAGAAAATGTAATCATGGAAGCCTCAAGTCATGGTTTGAAACAAAATAGATTAGATGGTTTGAAGTTTAATTCAGGTATATTTACCAATTTATCCCAGGATCATCTTGATTATCATAAAAATTTAAGAAATTATTTAAAAGCAAAACTTTATTTATTTGAAAAACTAATTCAAAAAAGAGGCAATGTAATTACAGATCAATTAATTCCAGAGTTTAAAAATATAAAAAAAATTACAATTAATAAGAAATTAAAATTACATACACTAAATGATAAGAAAAATAATCTAGAGCTTTTATCTCATAACTTTAAAGGAGAGGGGCAAGTTCTAAGAATTAAATTAAATAGTTCAATACAGGATCTAAATTTAAATTTAATAGGAAAAGTACAATTAAAAAATGTTTTAATGGCAATAATTGCTGCAAAATATAGCGGTGTAAGTTTTAATAAAATTTTAAATACAATTCCAAAATTGAAACCAGTTGAAGGAAGATTTGAAAAAATAGGTAAAATTAAAAATCAATCAAAAGTAATTCTCGATTATGCTCATACGCCTGATGCTTTAAAAACGTGTCTTTTAAATCTTAGAGAACAATTTCCTAATAAAACAATCACAGTGCTATTCGGTTGTGGAGGAAATAGGGATCAAAATAAAAGATCAAAAATGGGTAAAATAGCTAGTGATTTTGCAGACAGTATCATTCTTACAAATGATAATCCTAGATTTGAAAATCCTCAAAAAATAAGAAGAGATATAAAAAAGGGAATTAAAAAAAAAAGAATTATTGAAATATCTAATAGGGCAATAGCAATAACTCAAGCCATTAATAATTTGAATTCAGGTGATATTTTATTAGTAGCCGGAAAAGGCCATGAGAAAACGCAAGATATTGGAAATAAGAAAATTTTCTTTTCAGATAGAAAGGTAATTTTAAATGCTATTAAGCATAAAAATAAAAATTTATCAGATAATTTAAAATTAAATGTTGTTAAAGAGGCAGCTAAAATTAAAAAATTGTCTCCCTCCGTATCTTTTAAAACAGCAAGAATTAATTCTCAAGAAGTTACTAAAAACGATATTTTTTTTGCTATTAGAGGAAAAAAAAATGACGGTAATAAATATGTTGCACAATCATTCAAGAGAAAAGCATCATTAGCTGTAGTAAACAAAATTCAAAATAAATTAAATAAAAATCGTCAGATTAAAGTTAAAAATACTTTAAAATTCTTAACAGATATTTCGAAAATTTTTAGAAAAAGTATAGATACAAATATTATAGCTATTACAGGTAGTTGTGGCAAAACTACACTTAAAGAATTGCTGGGCAATGCATTAAGTAAAATTTCAAAAGTTAGTATTTCTCCAAAATCTTATAACAATAAATTTGGAGTTCCCTTGAGTCTTTTCAATCTAAAACAAAATGATGAATTTGGAATTTTAGAAGTTGGAATGGATAAAAAAGGTGAAATTGATTATTTGTCAAAAATAATAAAACCAGATGTTGGAGTAATAACAAATATAAATTATGCACATGCTAAAAATTTTAAAAATATTAAACAAATTGCTTTGGCAAAATCTGAAATTATTAACAACGTAAAACCTAATGGTTATGTCGTATTGAATGCAGATGATAGTTATTTTCAATTACATAAAAATATTGCCAAAGAAAATAAAATTAAAGTTGTTTCCTTTGGTATCAAAAGTCAGAAAGCAGACATTAAATTAATTAATACAAAGACTTTTGGAAAAAAATTTAAAATTAACATTCAGTTAAATAATAAAAAAAAGTATTTCACGTTATCAAACGATTTTCAAAACAATATATATAATACACTTGCTGCTTTAGCAGTTATTAGTATTTATAAAAATATATTTAAACTAAATGAAAATATTTTTCTTAATTTCAAAATTCCTGGGGGAAGAGGGGATCATTCTGTAGTAAAATTTAATAATAAAAAAATTAATTTAATTGATCAGAGTTATAATTCGAATCCTCTATCATTAAAATCAGCAATTAAAAATTTTGACAAAATAAACTCTAAAAAATCGAATAAATATTTATTAATTGGCGACATGTTAGAGCTCGGTAGTCATTCTAAAAAACTTCATAAATCTATTGCTCCAATAATTAATAAGACCAAGATAGACAAGGTATTTGTCAAAGGTAAAATGGCATCTATAATATTTGCGGGTGTCTCAAAAGCTAAAAAAGGCAGGATTTTATTAAACAAATCTCAAATTATTGAATTGATTAGAAAAGATTTAAATAATAATGATTATTTAATGATTAAGGCCTCACTTGCGACAGGATTCAACAACATAGTAAAAGATCTGAAAGGATTGAATTAAATGCTTTATCAATTTTTATTAAATTTTGTAGATACTTTTAGTTTTTTGAATGTATTTAAATATTTAACTTTTAGAACAGGTTTATCTTTTTTCACCTCATTGGTTATTGTACTGATTATTGGAGGTCCTTTTATTCAATTTTTTTCAAAACAAAAAATTTTAAATCCAATTCGGGACGATGGACCTGAAGATCATATAGTTAAAAAAATTGGTACACCAACAATGGGAGGGTTAATAATTTTATTCGGCTTATTGGTATCAGTAATATTTTGGGCAGATTTATCAAATATTAATATTTTATTTTGTATCTATATAGCAATTACTTTTGGTGTATTAGGAGCATATGATGACTTTAAGAAAATTAAATATAGCAACTCATCAGGAATTTCTTCGAAGTTTAAAATTACTTCACAAATAACGTTAGCAATTATTGGTGTAAGTTTTTTTGTTTATTTAAACGATTATCAAGATTTAAATAATTTATATTTTCCATTCTTTAAAAATTTAATCATAAACCTTGGATGGTTTTTTATACCATTTGCAATATTTGTAATCATAGGTTCATCTAATGCTGTTAATCTTACGGATGGATTAGATGGTCTAGCAACAGTGCCAGTAATATTAGTTGCAGCATGTTTTGCTTTTATAAGTTATGTTACTGGAAACATCGTATTTTCAAATTATTTACAAATACCCTACATAGAAGGCACTGGTGAAGTATCCATTTTTTGTGGTGCAATTATTGGCTCTTGTTTAGGTTTCTTATGGTTTAATGCTCCGCCTGCTAAAATTTTTATGGGTGATACAGGCTCATTATCTCTTGGAGGATCTTTAGGCGCAGTAGGAATTATCACAAAGCATGAAATAGTTTTAGCTATTACTGGTGGACTTTTTGTACTAGAGGCAGTTTCAGTAATGGTTCAAGTAATTTCTTTTAAACTTACTGGAAAGAGAATTTTTAGAATGGCGCCTATCCATCATCATTTTGAGAAAAAGGGATGGCCAGAGTCTACAGTTGTAATTAGGTTTTGGATCATCTCTATCATCCTAGCAATGATTGGTTTAGCTACTTTAAAATTAAGATAATGAAAATATTTAACAATATTTTTTTAGGAAAAAAAATATTAATTTATGGTTTAGGAAAGAGTGGCATTTCATCTTATAAGTTTTTAAAAAACAAGTCTGATGTATATTTGTTTGATGACAATCAAAAAATTAAATTAAAACTTAAAAAAAAAGTTATTAAACTAGAGCAAATTCAAAAAATAAATTTTGATAGAATTATTATTAGTCCTGGAATTGATATCTCGAATTGTAAATTATCAAAATTTTTAAAGAAAAATTTAAAAAAAATTCATACCGACCTTGATGTTTTGTTTTCATTTTATAACAATGAAAGTATTACGATTACTGGAACTAACGGTAAATCTACAACTGCTAAAATTTTACATGAAGCTTTAATTGATCAAAAAAGAGACTCAAGACTTATTGGGAATATTGGTAATCCAGCATTATCAGAAAAAAATATTACAAAAAAAACAATCTTTGTAATAGAGGCTTCTTCCTATCAGCTAGATTACAGTAGCATATTTAGATCAAAATATGCGGTAATTTTAAATATAACTGCAGACCACATTGAAAGACATAAAAGTTTAAAAAATTATGTAAATGCAAAATTTAAATTATTAAAATCTCAAACAAGAGGATCTTTTGCATATGTAAAAAAAGAGGATGAACTAATAACTAAAAAATTAAATAAAAATAAATATAATTCAAAAATCTACAGAGTACAGACTTCAAGTATAAATAAAAAGTTTAATAAAATTACTAATAAATATTTTTCATCTGATGGAAATAAAGAAAATTTATCATTTATATTAAAAATTGCTCCAAGATTAAAACTTAATTACAAAAAATTAATTAAAACTATTAATAAATTTAAAGGCCTAGATTTCAGACAACAAATTATATTTAATAAAAAAAATCTCACAATAATTAACGACTCTAAATCTACAAGTTTTGCTTCCTCGGAAAATATATTAAAAAATTTAAATCACACATATTGGATCTTAGGAGGAATTCCCAAAAAAGGAGATAAATTTAAACTATCAAAAATAAAGTGTGAAAATATCAAAGCTTATATTTTTGGATCACATCATAGAAAATTTATAAAAATTTTAAAAAATAGATTAAAAATTAAAAATTTTAAAAATTTAAAAGAAACTCTTAAAGTTATTTTTTCAGAAATTAATATTCAACAATCAAAAAAAAATATTATTTTTTTCAGTCCAGCTGGAGCTTCATTCGATAGTTTCAAAAATTTTGAAGATAGAGGGTATTATTTCAATCAGATAATTAAAAAACATATAAATGCAAAGCGATAGTATTTTTTACAAATTTTATTATCAATGGTGGAAAAACATAGATAAATCTATTTTTTTATTAATAAGTTTATTATTTATTATTGGATTATTTTTTTCTTTAGTTTCGACTTCTTTAATAGCTTCTGACAAGTTAGATACTAACAGTTATTTCTTTTTTTTTAAACATTTGATTTATGTGCTAATTGGAATATCTCTTATTTTTATATTTTCATCATTAAATTCAGATCAATTATATAAATACTCTATTATTCTTTTTTTTATTTCACTTATTTCTTTATTTTTAGTTCCATTCATTGGTATTGAAGTTAAAGGTTCTAAAAGATGGATAGACTTATTTTTTTTACCAAGATTTCAGCCAATAGAAGTTCTAAAACCATTTTTGATAATAATTTTAGCAACTATTCTATGTGATATTAAATCAAATATTTTATTTAAGTATTTGATATCTATTTTTTTAATATCTTTGATTTCTTTACTGTTAATAGCTCAACCAGATATCGGCCAAACTTTATTAGTGATATTTTGTTGGGCAGTTCTAATCTTCACATCAGGAATTAATATATATATTCTTTTAGCAATATTTATTGCTTGTGCGTCTTTGCTTACTTATCTTATTATTTATGTTCCAAGGTTTGATTATATCCAAGGACGTATTTTTTCATTTTTTAATAGAGAAACAGGTACTCATAATTTCCAATCTGATAAAGCAATAGAGTCAATTACAAGCGGAGGTTTTTTTGGAAAAGGCATAGGCGAAGGAGTTCTTAAAAATAGAGTTCCCGAAGCTCATACTGACTACATTATTTCAGTAATTTCCGAGGAGTTTGGTGTTGTTGCCATAATGTTAATATTATTATTGTTTTTGATATTAATTTATATGGTTTTTAAAAAAATAAGTTTTGAGACAAATGATAAAGTTAAACTTATTTTAATTGGATCAATTAGTTTAATATTAATGCAGGCCACAATTCATGTGGGTGTTAATATAAGATTATTTCCAACGACTGGAATGACATTACCTTTTTTAAGTTATGGTGGTTCATCGATAATAAGCACATCAATATTAGGTGGGATAATTTTAAATTTAACAAAAAGAAAAATAACTTAATAAATGACAAAAAAAGTTTTAATTTCTACAGGTGGATCTGGAGGTCATGTCATACCAGCAATTACAATTTATAATCATATAAAGCATACACATGAAACCTTGATTACTACTGATATCAGAGGCCTTGCATATTTAGAAAAGGATTACAAAGTATTTGTAATCAACACCCCAAAATTAAATAATTACTTTCTACTTCCTTTTTCATTTATTAAAATTTTATTTCTAACCATTAAATCTATTTTAATCATAAAAAAAAATAATATTTCAATTTTAATTTCTACAGGTGGCTATATGTCTTTGCCGCTATGTTTAGCAGCAAAAATATTGAGAATTAAAATTTTTTTAATCGAACCGAATATGGTTCTTGGAAGAGCTAATAAATTTTTTTTAAATTTTTCAAGAAAATTAATATGTTATTCAAAGAATTTAATTAATTTGCCCTCTGGAATTAACCATAAATTAACCACCATCAAACCTTTGATACGAAAAGAATATTACGAAACCAGCGAGTATCAAAAAACTGATAATTTATTTACAATTATAATTATAGGAGGTAGCCAGGGTGCAAAAATCTTTGATGAGCTTCTAAATAAATCTTTCGTGAGTATAGCAAAACAGGTTTCTATAAAAATTATTCATCAAACAAGTGAGAAAAATATTAACTTTTTAAAAAATTTTTATTCTCAAAATAATATTGAAAGTAGAGTTTTCAGTTTTGATCACAATCTCAATGAAGTTTTAAAACAGGGAGATTTATGCATAACGAGAGCAGGTGCCTCAAGTTTAGCTGAACTATCTTTTTTAAATATTCCATTTATAACAATACCACTTCCGTCATCAAAAGATAATCACCAGTATGAAAATGCAAAATATTATGAGGAACAGGGTTGTTGTTGGATAATTGATCAAAAAAATTTTGACGACCAAAAATTTGAGAAATTTTTATTAGAATTGACAAATAAAAGTCAGGATTACATAGCAAAAAAAAATAATTTACAGAAATTAAATTATCAAAATACATGGAATAATGTTAATCAAAAAATACTAAAAATTATTAATGAAAATTAAATTAGCAAAATCTGAACTTATACATTTCGTTGGAATAGGTGGAATTGGTATGAGTGGCCTAGCATTAATAATGAAGGGTAAAGGTTTTAAAGTTCAAGGTAGCGATATTTCAAATAATAAAAATATTGAAAGATTGAGAAAAGAAAAAATAAAAGTTTTTATTGGACATAAGAAACAAAATATAAATAAGGGAACTATCCTAGTTATATCTTCGGCTATAAAAAAAAATAATCCTGAACTTGCCGTGGCAAAAAAAAAACAATTACCTATTTATAAAAGAGGAGAGATGCTCGCCAATATTGTTTCTTTAACAAAAAATATTGTAGTAGTTGGATCACACGGTAAAACCACAACAACATCTTTGATAGCTTCTATATTTCAAGAAACTAAAATTGATCCTACAATAATCAATGGTGGAGTAATAAATTCAATTAATAATTCTGCAAAGCTTGGAAAAAGTGATTGGTCTATATTAGAGGCAGACGAGTCAGATGGAAGTTTTATTTTTATACCCCCAACATATTCAATCATCACTAATATAGATCGAGAGCACATGGATTATTATGGCAGTATGGATAAATTAAATAAATATTTTGAAAATTTTGTAAATAAGGTTCCTTCATTTGGAAAATCATTTATTTGTTTAGATGACAAAAATAACAAAAATTTAATTAAAAATATCAAAAATAAAAACTTCTATACATATGGTATGGATAACAAATCAAATTTTTGTATTAAAAATATAAAACAATTAAAAGATCACTCTGAGTTTGACTTAATTATAAAATTACCTAATAAAAAAAATCAATTAATTAAAAAATTCAAAATTCCTTTATTAGGAACTCATAATATTAAAAATTCTGTAGCTGCAGCCGCATTATCTTTAACTGTCGGTCTACCAATAAATGATATAAAAAAAGGACTTAAAAATTTTAAAGGAGTTCAAAGAAGATTTAATAAAATTTTCAATTTTAATAATGTAGATTTTTACGATGATTATGCCCATCATCCTACAGAAATAAAAGAGGTGCTGGATGGTGTAAAAAATGTTTATAAAGATTATGAAAAAATATGTATTTTCCAACCACATAGAATATCAAGATTAAAAGATTTAAAAAAAGAATTTACCTACGCTTTCAAAAACGCAGATAAAGTTATTTTGTTTCCAATTTATACTGCTGGAGAAAAATTAAAGCTTGGATTTAGTTATACAAATTTTGCAAAAGAAATAATTAAAAACTCAAAAGTTCAGCTATTTTTAGTAGATGATAGATTTCAATTAGCTAAATTTATTAAATCAAATATATACGGAAAAAAAATTGTTATAGGAATGGGTGCAGGCACAATCTCAAGTTGGATGCGAGAATTACCTAAATTATTATCATGAAAATTGATTTAAAAGATTTAATTCCAGAATTTAGTAATAATTTAAAATTAGATTATGATTTAAAAAAAAAAAATTGGTTTAATATAGGTGGAAAAACAAAAGCTTTCTTTAAAGCGGATAACTTAAAGGAATTAATTAAATTTCTTAAAAAAATTCAAAATAAAGAAAAAATATTTGTATTAGGAGCTGGTTCAAATACGTTAATTACTGACAAACAATTTAATGGAGTTGTGATCAAACTCACCAATAATTTTAATAATATTTCATTATTAAATAAAGAAATAATTATAGCAGGTAGCGCAGTTTCAGATAGATCTCTATCGGAATTTGCAATGGAAAATAGTTTGGGTGGCTTTGAGTTTCTATCATGTATTCCTGGAACAATTGGTGGTGGAATCAAAATGAATGCTGGTTGCTTTAAAAGAGAGTTCAAAGATATTTTAATTTCTATTCAGGCACTGAATAAATTAGGACAAGTAATTACAATACCCAACGAAGACATAAATTTTAAATATAGAGATAGTGGATTATCAGATGATCTTATTTTTTTGAGTGCATCATTTAAAGGATTTAAAAAAGATAAAGATATTATCAAAAATGAAATAAAACTTCTTAAAGAAAAAAAAGAAGAAGCACAACCAACAAAAATTAAAACTAGTGGTAGCACATTTAAAAATCCTATAGATCAATCAAATAAAAAAGTTTGGCAATTAATAAAAGAGTCTGTTTCAATTGAAAAATCTTTTGGAGATGCGTGTATCTCTGAAAAACACTGTAATTTTTTCGTAAATAAAGGTAATGCTAGGTTTGAGGACATGAAAAAATTAATAGATTATGTTTCAGAGGGTGTATTTAAAAAAACAGGAATTAAATTAGAAAAAGAAATTAAAATTTTAGAATAAATTGAAAAAAAAAGTACTTATATTATCTGGTGGGATCTCTAAAGAGAGGTTAATTAGTCTCGACACAGGTTTACAAGTTGCTAAAGAATTAAAAAAAAATGGATATCAAGTTAAAATATCTGAACCAGATAACAATTTAAAAAAAAATATACAAAATTTTAAACCAGGTGTAATTTTTAATGCATTACATGGGCAATTTGGGGAAGACGGTTATATTCAAACCATAATAGAAAAATTTAATATTCCATATACTCACTCAGGTGTAATTTCATCTTCTATAGCTATGGATAAAGAAATTTCAAAAAAAATATTTATTAATAACAAAATAAATACACCAAAATTTTTTACATACGAATTTGGATTAAAAAAATTAGATTTGATAAAAAAAATAGATCAAAAATTAAAATTTCCAGTTGTAGTTAAACCCCTTAATGAAGGTTCAAGTGTTAATGTGTTTATTTGTAATAAAAAAAATATAATTAGAATAATCAATTCTCTTAAAATTTATAAAAAAATAATGATCGAAGAGTTCATTGGAGGAAGAGAAATTCAAGTTGCAATTATGGGTAATAAGAAGCTAGGCGCAATTGAACTTGTTCCAAAAAGAAAATTTTATGATTACAAGGCAAAGTATAATTCAAATGCAAAGACTCAACACTTGATTCCAGTAAAGTTATCAAAAAAAGAATTACAGAATGTATTAAATATAGCATTCAAAGCTCATAAAGTTATTGGTTGCAAAGGAGTTACAAGATCAGATTTTAAATATTATAATAAAAAATTTTATTTATTAGAAATCAATACACAACCTGGTATGACCAAACTTTCCTTAGTTCCCGAAATAGCTTTTCATAAAGGGATTAGTTTTATTAAATTAATAGAATGGATTTTAAAAGATGCATCAAAGAAAAGGTAAAAAAATTTTAACCTATTTCTTTGTTCTCTTATTAGTTGGCTCGATAAATAATATTGAATTAAAAAAAATTGGTATAAGTGAAATTAAAAATATTAAAGTCTCTGGTTTAGAGGAAGTTGATAACAAAATTATTTTTAATGATATAAAAAAATTATCTTTAGAAAATATACTCTTTCTTGATTCAATTGGGCTTACAAATCTAATTAATTCTAATGCATTAGTAGAGGAATATGAAATTTTTAAGAAATATCCATCATCATTAAATATTGAATTAAAAAAAACTGAATTTTTAGCTAAAATAAATAAAAACGAAAAAATTCAAATTATCGGATCAAACGGTAAATTATCTGAAAATAAATTATTGAAAAATGATCTACCCTTTATTTTCGGTAATCCAAATGTCAAAGAATTTTTAACTTTTAAAAATATTTTAGATGACTCAAATTTTTCATATAGCGAGATTCAAAATTTTTATTTTTTTCCATCTAAACGATGGGATTTACAATTAAAAAATGGTATTATTATAAAATTGTCTCAAAAAAATATAAAAGAGTCTTTAAATTATGCATTTCTTTTTTTAAATAATATTGATTTAAATAATTTAAAAATAATTGATGCAAGAATTCCAAAAAAAATAATATTAAATGACTGATGAATTAAATTTTCACACTTATTTAAATATAACTAATGAAAGTTTTGAAATCTATTTATTTGATACAAGTAATTCTAACAATATATACGAGGATAAAATTTTATCTAATAATGAAGAGCAGTTAGACCTAGAAATATTAGACAAATTTCTCGATAAAAACATTTTTAAAATTGAAAAATTAATTGGAAAATTTGTAAATAATATTTTTTTAATCATTGAAAGTAATGAAATAAAAAAAATAAGATTTGGAACAAAAAAAAGGAATTATCAAGAGCAAACGAATCTTAAATATTTAGAAAATACTCTTAGAGAAGTTAAAGATTTATTTGTTGAAAATTACAAAGATCAAAAAATTCTGCATATAGAGGTGAAAAATTACTTAATTAATGGACAAAATTATTCGTCATTTAATGAAAAAATTAAAGTTAAAAATTTTTCTTTAGAGGTCGAGTTTATATTTGTTGCCAATAATTTTTCATCTAAAATTGAGAAGATCCTAGAAAAATATCAGATAAAGATAAACAAAATTTTAAGTCAAAGTTTTATTAATAATACTTTCACCAGTGAAGAGGTTCAATTTTCAAAGAAAATTTGTAGAATAATTAACGGTGAAAATTATAATGAAGTTGAAATAGTACCAAAAAATACAACTAAAAAAGGTTTTTTTGAGAGATTTTTTCAACTATTTAATTAACTTTTTGTTTTTTCCTGTAATATTTGTTGTTTTTAAAAATTTGTTAATTTGACTTAAAAAGTCTTGATGAATTATCTTACCCAAAAAACTGTAAAACAACCAATAAAATTTTCTGGAGTAGGTTTGCATTCAGGGGTGCAAGTAACAATTTCAGTTAAACCAGCACAACCTGATACTGGCATAATATTTAAAAGAGTTGATTTGAAACAAAACAATCTTCTCTATCCAAATTTTATGAATGTTTGTAACACATCATTAAATACAACAATCTGCAATGAGTTTGGAGTAAAAGTTTCAACAATTGAGCATTTAATGGGTGCTTTGTTTGGACTAGGTATAGATAATGCAATAGTTGAAATTGATAATGAAGAAGTGCCAATTTTAGATGGTTCGGCAAAAGAATTTATAGAAAAAATTATCCCTTCAGGATTAGAGATCAGCAATACGCCAATTAAAATAATAAAGATAAACCAAAAAGTAACTCTTAAAGAAAATGAAAGATGTATTGAAATAAAACCATCAAAATTGAGCTTAGATATAGATTTTGAATTAAAATATAATAATCAATTAATTGGAAACCAAAGAAATAAAATCAATGTTTACGAAGATGATTTGAAAGAAATTTTCAATTCACGAACTTTCTGTTTGTTTGAAGATATAGAAGCAATAAAAAAACTAGGTTTAGCAAAAGGTGGAAGTTTAGAAAATGCTATTGTAGTAAAAGATAATAATATATTAAATGAAGATGGTTTGAGAAATGATAAAGAATTTGTTAATCATAAAATACTAGATTGCATAGGCGATTTATATACTTCTGGATACAGAATAATTGGCAGCGTAACATGTTCTCAAGGTGGCCACTATCTAACCAATAAGTTACTTAGAAAAGTTTTTGAAAATAAAGAAAATTTTTCAATAATTGAGATAAAAGAAAGAAATCTTCCACACACCTTAATAAACCGAAGTCTTTTAAAGTCTATAGCTTAAAGAATATTAATCTTTAAAATTCTTTTCGTAAAATATATTATATCGAGAATGTATAAACTTAAATTTATTTTTCTTATAATATTTTGCTTTATTTTTTATTCCTGTGCTAAAGAAACTGAAAAAATTTCGATTATAAAAGAAAAGAATCAAGAACAAGAAATGATAACTGCGTATCAAGAAGCATACGATATGTTGAGTAGAAATGAAAATTTTAATGCAGCAAACAAATTTTTAGAAGCTGAATTATTATTTCCACAATCAGAATGGGCCCCACAGTCAGCATTGATGGCATCTTATTCTTTTTATTTGCAAAATTTTTATTTTGAAGCCATATCTAATCTTGAACGATATATTAAAACGTATCCCAATCATAAAAATATTCCATATGCTCACTATTTAATTGCAATTTCCCATTATGAAATGATTGAAGATGAAAAAAGAGATTCAGAGCCTTTAATAATGGCAAAAAAAAAATTTAATTATATTTTAAAGAATTACCCAAATACAGATTTTGCACTAGATTCAAAATTTAAATTAGACTTAATTCAGGATATTTTGGCTTCAAAAGAAATTTACTTGGGAAGACACTATCAAAAAAAAGAAAAATGGATACCTGCAATTAATAGATATAAAATTGTTATTGAGGAATATGATCAAACAATCTTTGTTGAAGAAGCATTACATAGGTTAGTTGAAGTAAATTACAAGATTGGGCTAATAAGTGAGTCAGAAAAATATGCAAAGTTATTAGGCTATAATTATCTTTCAAGTGAATGGTATAAAAAATCATATAAAATTTTTAATAAAGATTACAAAGACATAAAAATTAAACAAAATCGTAATAATAAAAAGAGTGTTATAGAAAAATTTAAAAATCTTTTTGATTAGTATGGATAAAAAATTAATCAAAAAAAAATATAATGAAAAATTAGAGCTACTTAAAAAATATAATAGAAAATATTATAACGATAATATTTCTGTTGTTACGGATGCTGACTATGATATTTTAAAAAAAGATATTATTGACTCAGAAAAAAAATTTAATTTTTTAAAATCTAAAGACTCACCATCTAACCTGGTTGGTTTTAAACCTTCAAAAATTTTTAAAAAAGTATCTCATAAAGTTCCCATGTTATCTTTAAGTAATGCATTTTCTGAGGATGATTTGATAAATTTTGAGAAAAAAATAACTAATTTTTTATCAATTAATCAAAAGTTTGAAATTCAATATAGTGCTGAACCTAAAATTGACGGTATATCTGCTTCACTAATATATAGAAGAGGCAAATTGTTTAAAGGTCTCTCAAGAGGAGATGGCAAAGAAGGGGAAGACATTACTGAAAATCTTTTAACTATAAATGATATTCCAAAAATAATTTTATCAAAAGATTTTCCAAAGGAGATTGATATAAGAGGAGAAGTTTTTATTCAAAATAGTGATTTTGAAAAACTTAGTGAAAAATTTGCCAATCCAAGAAATGCGGCCTCAGGTTCACTAAGACAAAAAGATCCAGAACAAACAAAAAAAATACCTTTAAAATTTATTGCTTATACATTTGGATATGAAAAGGGTTTAATAGTTAATAATCAATCCGATTTTTTAAAAAAATTAAATGAATGGGGATTTAAAACAAACCCATTAAATACTTTAAATTCAGGTGTCAAAAATTTAATGAAAAATTATCAAGAAATTGAAAAAAAAAGAGCTGATTTAGATTTTGATATAGATGGAATAGTTTACAAAGTTAATGATTTTGCAATGCAAAAAAGATTGGGAAATGTTGCTAATGCTCCTAGATGGGCCATTGCTCATAAATTTTCATCTAATAAAGCTATTTCTCAAATTTTAGACATAGAGATTCAAGTTGGAAGAACTGGAGCTTTAACTCCAGTTGCAAAGATAAAGCCAATTAATATTGGTGGTGTTGTAGTTTCGAATGCAACATTGCATAATGAAGATGAAATCAACCGAAAAGATATAAGAATAGGTGATACAGCTGTTATAGAGAGAGCGGGAGATGTCATACCGCACATACTTTCTATAGATATAAAAAAAAGATTAAAAAATTCTAAAAAATTTATTTTTCCAGAAAATTGTCCATCGTGTGGATCAAAAACAATTAAAGAATTTAATAAGATAACAAAAAAAGTTGATGCAGTTAGGAGATGTTCTAGCGAAGGTTATTATTGTGACAAAATATCGATTGAAAAATTAAAACATTTTGTCTCAAAAGAGGCTTTTAATATAGACGGTTTTGGAAAAAAAATAGTCGAAAATTTTTGGAAATTACAATTTATAAAATATCCTCAAGATATATTTAAATTAGATTATTCAAAAATTGAAAAACTAGATGGCTGGGGTCAATTATCTGTCAAAAATTTAATATATTCAATTAATCAAAAAAAAAATATTTCTTTAGAAAGATTAATTTACTCTTTGGGAATTAGACATATAGGATTAGAGAATGCAAAATTGTTGTCAAAACATTTTACATCATTTTCAAAATTTAAAAATTTATCTGTTCAAAGTGATTATGAAGATTTATTAAACATTGATGGCATTGGTGAAACACAAGTAAATTCTATTAAAAGTTTTTTTTCAAATAAAACTAACATAAAAGTTTTGAATGAATTAGAAAAAGTTTTAGTAGTTAAAAATGCTATTCAAAATTCTGAAGATGGTTTATTAAAAAATAAAACCTTTTTAGTTACTGGAAAATTAAATGGTATTAGTAGAGCAGAATTAAAGTCTTTGATTGAAGAAAATTCGGGCAAAACAGTTAGCAGTGTCTCTAAGAAATTAAATTATTTAATAATTGGAGACAAGCCAACCAAAAAGAAAATAGACAATGCTAAAAAGTTAAAAATAAATGTTATAGATCAAGCTGAATTTATGAGAATGCTAAATAAAACTAGCTAACCACTTTTTTTCATTTGGACTTAAATATTTAGATATATTTGAATAAACTTCTAGATGATATTTAAATAAATAGTTTTTTTCATTAACTGTTAATAAATCAAAATTAATTAAATCTTTTTCTATGGGCGCCATAGTAAGATTTTGGAATAATAATTTTTTATTTACTTTTTTTACATAAACTAAATTTTCAATCCTAATTCCATATTCGTTAGTTTTATAATAACCAGGCTCATTACTTAATATCATGCCTTCTCTTATTTTTAATGTGTTTATTTTTGTAATTGATTGAGGTCCTTCATGAACATTAAGAAAAAAACCTACACCATGTCCTGTACCATGTGCATAATCTAAGTTACTTTTATTTAAAAATTTTCTCGCTCTTTTATCAATTTTTTTGCCAGTATCTTCTTTATTTATATTAGTTGTAGCCACAGCAATATGACCTTTTAAAACTTTAGTGAAAATATTTTTGATTTTTTGTTTTTGTTTTGAAAAACAAATTGTTCTTGTAACGTCGGTCGTGCCATATTTATATTGTCCACCAGAGTCACAAAGCAAAATATCCTTTTTATTAATAGTTCTGCAATTTTCTTTTTTAGCACGGTAATGTACAATAGCACCATTTTTACCTGAACCTGCAATTGTATCAAAACTAGGATACAAAAAGTTCTTATTTAATTTTCTAAAATTTTCTAATTTCTTAACAGCCTCAACTTCAGTAATTTTTTTTTTATTGATTTTTTTTATCCAGAATAAAAATTTTGTTAATGCCACACCATCAGAGATATGAGCATTAGTCATATTCTTAATTTCAGTTTTATTTTTAATTGCCTTTAAATGATAAGTAGGATCTTCTCTACTAATAATTTTGAATTTTGATTTAATTAAATTTTCATAAAATATTGAACAAGATTTATCATCTATAATAAAGTTTTTTCCCTTAAGATGTAGTAATTTACTTGGTAAAGTATGTACATCTAAAAATTCTTCTTTCTTAATAATTTTATTTTTTAATAATTGTTTACACTTTTTAAGATTACTTATAAGTAATATTTTTTTTGATTTACTTACTATCAATCTTGAATTGGGAATAGGACTATTTGGGCCATCTCCACCTCTTATATTTAAAATCCATGCAACATTTTCTGGTGCACTAATAAAAATATAATCGCATTTATTTTTTTTTAAGTATTTAGTTATTTTATTTAATTTAGAATTAATACTTTCACCAACAATATTTTTATTTAACGAAAAAAATGGGATCGAAGTATGCTCTCTCTGTTTTTTGATTTCATCAATGAGATTTTTTTCAACATATTTGATTCTATTGTGTTTTAAAAAATAATTTTTAATTTGAGTATTGGTAAATAACTTAGGATCTATTCCAAGTGTAAGATTTTTAAACAAACTACAATTTATTAATTTTTCAAATCCATAAATTTTAAAATTTTTCCCACTCTCAATTTTACTTTGAATTGTATATCTTCCATCAGTAAACAAATAATTTTTATTTTTAAGAATTATGGCTAAACCAGCAGATCCGCTAAAGTTTGAGATTACCTCTAATCGATTTAATTTTGAATATTCTGTAAAATAATCGTCATTTTTTGGAATTACATATCCGTCAATTTCATAATTCTTAAATTTACTTCTTAATTCGTTTATGTAAGTTTTCATTTAATTCTCTTTTGATATCTTATCCAGCCAGGACTTTTTGTACCTTCCTCAATTTCAAAATCTTGATTAAAATCAAAATCATCATCATTATTAATTTCCTCATCAAAGAAGGAGTTTTTTTCTAAATGTTTTTCTGGAAGTTCATCAACAAATCTTGAAGCCATACTATCAATCCAATCTCCTTGATAAAATCTATTCATTGAAAAGGAAATTATAGCTTTTTTCTTTGCTCTTGTAATTCCTACATATGCTAACCGTCTTTCTTCCTCTAGGCCATTTTGACCTTTTTCTTCGATAGATTTTTGGTGTGGAAACAACCCTTCCTCCCATCCAGGTAAAAATACAACATCAAACTCTAAACCTTTTGCTGCGTGCATAGTCATCATGTTAATTTTTTCACCATCCCATTCCTGATCTACAGAGGTTGCTAAAGAAACATGTTCCAAAAAACTTTCTAGATTATCAAATTCTTTCATTGCGCTTAATAACTCTTTAATATTTTCTAATCTATTTTCATTATCTAAGTCTTTTTTATTTTTAAGCATTGCTGAATATCCTGACTCATCTAAAACAATTTGTAATAATTTTATATGACTTGATTTTTTTACAATTAAATCGTTTCTCCACTTCATCAAAGAATTGATAAATAAACTAAGACCAATTTTAGCTTTCGGTTTAATTAAATTTTGGTCAAGCATTTTTATTGATGCTCTTTCTAAATTTAAATTATTTTCCTTAGCAAACTCATGAATATTTTTCAAAGTACTATCACCTATCGATCTCTTAGGGTTATTCACTATTCTTTCAAAAGCCAAGTCATCTTTCTCTTGATGAATTAATCTCAAGTATGCAACACAATCTTTAATTTCAGCTCTTTCGTAAAATTTTGTACCACCCAATATTCTGTAAGGCATACCAATTTTTAGAAATCTTTCCTCAAATTCACGTGTTTGAAAAATGGCTCTAACTAAAATTGCAATATTATTATATGAAAACTTTTTTTTTATTTTTTTTTCAATTTCATCAGAAATCCCAATTGCTTCATCTTTACCATTTTTAAAACAGTTTAATTGCACTGGATCACCTTCTTCCATTGTAGTAATCAATGTTTTTCCAACTCTATTTTGATTATTAGAAATAAGGTCTGAAGCCACAGATAAAATATTCTGAGAAGATCTATAATTTTGCTCTAATCTTATTACTTTTGTATTTTTATAAACTTGATCAAATTCTAAAAAATTTTTTATTTCCGCACCTCTCCAACTATAAATTGATTGATCATCATCCCCCACACAGCAAATATTTTTATTTTTTTCTGAAAGGAGATTAAGCCATTTGCTTTGAATAAAATTTGTATCTTGATATTCATCGACAAGAATATATTTAAAATTTTTTGAATATATTTCTCTAATGTCTGAATTGAATTCCAAAATTTTTACAGCATGTAATATAAGATCACCAAAGTCACAAGAGTTAAGGTCGGTTAACTTTTGTTGATAAACTTTATAAAGTGGAAGAATTGTTTTTTCATAAAGATCTTTTTTATTTATTATTACTTCATTTGGATAAAATCCTTTATTTTTCCAGCGATCGATTATTGCTAATATAAACCTTGGAGACAATTGTTTAATGTCAATATTTTCAGCCTTACAAATATTTTTAATAAGTCTGATCTGATCATCTGAATCGATAATAGTAAAATTGGAATTAAGATTTGCAGCAGATGCATGTTTTCGCAATAATTTCGCACAAATAGAATGAAATGTGCCTAGCCATGAAAGTCCGACCGCGGTAGAGCCAAGTATTTTGCTGACTCTATTTTGCATCTCTTTAGCAGCTTTGTTTGTAAATGTGACAGCTAAAATCTGATTGGGAAAAGCCTTCTTTTTTTCTATTATATTTACAATTCTTGAAGTCAAAACTTTAGTTTTACCAGATCCAGCTCCTGCAACTATTAAAAGTGGTCCCTCTAGGTACAATACAGCTTCTTTTTGAGCTTCATTTAAATTATTTAGATAATCTTTGTTTATCATTTAAAATAATACTTTATAAGCTTTATTGGTTACCATGCGTAAAACAAATTTTCTTGTAAAATATTTAAATAACATAAGTAAATTAATTAATAATCTTTTAGAAAAAAATTTAAACAAGATAAATTTTAAAAATCTTAGTTATTTAATTAAAAACAATAAACTAATTTTAACTTTTGTCGCACTTTTTGTTATTTTCTTATCTTACCTGCTCTTACCTACTTTTTATAAGCAATCAGATATTTTAAAAGTTTTAAATACTGAGCTTCAGAAAAAATTACACCTTAATTTTAAATTTTCAAAAAATATAAAATATAATTTATTTCCTAAACCTCATTTTATAATAACCGATACAATTATTAATGATGAACAAACTGAAATTTCAAATATTAAAAATTTTAAAATTTTTATATCCATAGATAATTTATTTTCATTTAAAAATATTAAAATTAAAGACTTAATTATTGAAAACGCAAATTTTAACTTAAATAAAAATAATTATAAATTTTTTCTAAATCTTTTAAATCATAATTTCGAAGATGGAAATTTAATTATAAAAAAAAGCATTATTTTTTTTCGAAATACAGAGGATGAAGTTTTGTTTATTAACAAAATTTTAAAAATGAAATATTTTTATGAGCCTAAAGAGCTAAAAAATATTTTTTATTTAGATAATGAAATTTTTAATATTCCGTTATCAATGGAGTCTTTTTTTAGTGAGGATAAAAGCAAGATTTTTTCTGAAATAAATATTGATTTAATTAAACTTAAAATTAAAAATGAGTTAAACCTGGATAAGGATTTAAGAGTAGGAAAATCTGAATTTAACATAAATAAAATTAAACGTTTTGCAGATTATCAAATTGAAAAATATTATTTTAATTTTCAAATCTTAGATAAAGTAGATCAACCAAATATAAGATACGATGGACAATTTAATTTTAAACCATTTTATGCGAGTTTAGAAGGTGATGCAGCTGAAATAAACTTAAATTATCTTTTTGGTACTAATGCTATTATTTCTCAGCTTTTGAAGACCGAAATGCTAAATAATAAAAATATAGACTTTAAATTAAATATAAACGCAGATCGTGTTTATAATAATTCAAATTTCAGAAACATTAATTTAAAATCTAAAATTCAAGATGGTCTTATTGATGCAGATACGACAAAATTTCAGTGGAGGGATTTTGCAACTTTTGAATTATTAGAAAGCTTAGTTTTCGTAAGAGATGGAGAATTAGTTTTAGATGGAAAACTAAAGATAAATATTAACAACTATAATAAAATTTATCAGTTTCTACTAACACCAAAAAATTACAGAAATAAAATAAATCAAATTGATTTAAATTTTACTTATAATTTTGATCAAAAAACAGCAGAATTAAAAGATATTAAAGTTGACAACAAAATTGATCTAAATGTTAATAAAATTTTAAACAACGTAATTTTAAAAAAAGATGATCTTCAAAATAAAATCTATTTTAAGAACTTATTGAATCAGGCAATTAAGAATTATTTTGGATAGATCATTTTTTTAGGATCTACTATTTTTTGGTAATCTTTCTCGTTTATTAAACCTGTTTTTAAAGTTTCGTATTTGAGAGTAGTATTATTTTTTAATGCAGTTTTTGCAATTTTAGCAGCATTATCATATCCAATATGAGGTGCTAGTGCAGTTACTAGCATCAGAGAATTATCTAAATGTTCTTGAATTTTGTTTTTATTAGCCTTTATTCCTTTAACGCAATACAAAGCAAAATTTTTTGTGCTGTCGGCAATTAAATCGATTGATTGTAAAATATTATGTGCAATTAAAGGTTTAAAAACATTTAGTTCAAAATGTCCGTGCGATCCTGCCATTGTTATTCCGTTATGGTTACCGATTACTTTAACACAAACCATAGTTACAGCTTCGCATTGTGTTGGATTTACTTTACCTGGCATTATTGACGAACCTGGTTCATTCTCGGGAAGAATTAATTCCCCATAACCAGCTCTCGGACCTGAGCCTAAAAATCTAATATCATTTGAAATTTTCATAAGGGCAACTGCACATGTATTTAGAGTGCCTGAAAAATTTACTATTGCATCATGAGCAGCAAGTTCAGCAAATTTATTTGGAGCAGGTTTAAAATTAATTTTCGTAAATTTAGCAATTTCTTTAACAATTTTCTTATCAAAGTTTTTTTTTGAATTAATTCCTGTACCTACAGCTGTACCACCTTGTGCAAGAAATAAAATTTCTTTCAACCCATATTGTATTCTTTGAATACTTTTTTTAACTTGAGTATGATATCCAGAAAATTCTTGTCCAAGTGAAAGAGGGGTTGCGTCTTGGAGATGAGTTCTACCAATTTTAACTATATTTTTAAATTCTTTAGACTTTCTCCTTAACTCTTTTTCTAAAATTTTTAAATTTGGTAACATTTTACCAATAGTCTCTTGAGCAATAGAAATATGCATTGCAGTTGGAAAAACATCATTTGTAGATTGTGACTTATTTACATGATCATTTGGATGAACTGGTCTCTTAGAACCTTTTTTACCACCTAAAATTTCTATTGCCCTATTTGCTACAACTTCATTTACATTCATATTTGTTTGTGTGCCAGATCCTGTTTGCCAAACCTTTAAAGGAAAATTTTCATCTAATTTACCTCTGATAACTTCATCTGATGCCTTGATTATTGCTTTAGATATTTTTGCATCAATTGATTTGTCTTTAGCATGCACTATTGCTGCAGATCTCTTAATAATCGCAATTGATTTAATGATTGAAATATTAACTAAAATTTTTCCAATATTAAAAAATTTATTAGATCTTTGAGTAGATGCACCCCAATATTTATCATTTGGTACATTTATACTTCCAATACTGTCAAATTCTTTTCTTAATTTCATTGATTAATTTTTAAGTAACAAATAATTATTAACATACAATAAATTTTTAAAAACATACAGGAGCATTATGTCGAATTTTAGCAAAGTGGGTACTTTCATGAAAACTTTTGGTCAGGAAGTCAAAACAAAACCATCATTTAGTAGTGATAAAATAAATAAATTAAGGATAGATTTAATAAAAGAGGAATTAGAAGAACTTACAGAAGCCATGAATAATAGGGATTTATTGGAAGTAGCTGATGCGCTTACGGATATATTGTACGTAACTTACGGAGCAGGACACGCATTTGGAATTGATCTAGATAAATGTTTTAATGAAGTCCAAAATTCAAATATGAGCAAGTTAGATGAAAATGGCAAACCTATTTACAATGAATCTGGAAAAGTCATGAAAGGTCCAAACTATTTTAAACCTGACCTATCTAAATTCGTAAATTAGATTTCTAACTTAAAGTCAACAGCAGGAGCGCTATGCGTAATACTGCCAACAGAAATTCTATTAACCCCAGTTGACGCAATAGCTTTAACAGTTTTTAAACTAACATTACCAGAAGCTTCAGTTTCATAAAGTTGTTTAACTATTTTCACACTTTCTCTCAAATTTTTAATGCTCATATTATCTAGGAGAACTGTATTAAATTTTAGACCCAAAATTGATCTAAGCTGCTTAATTGTATCAACTTCGACAGTAATTTTTTTTCCTTTTTTATATTTAATAGCTTTTAAAACCAAACTCTTTAAATCTGAGCTAGCGATATGGTTATCTTTAATTAAATATTCATCACTTAAATTAAATCTGTGATTTGTACCTCCACCTAATTTAACAGCATATTTTTGTAAAACTCTTAAATTCGGGATTGTTTTTCTTGTACAGCAAATTTTACTTTTTTTTCCAACTAATTTAACAAACTCATTTGTTTTTGTCGCTATTCCAGAAATGTGAGATAAAAAATTTAAAGCAACTCTTTCTGCAATCAAAATATTTTTTGCTTGTCCTTTAATTAAGGCAACTAAAGAACCTTTCTTTACTCTTGAACCATCTTTTTTTTTGATAATGAATTTTATTTTACCATCAATTAATGCAAAAGCTTGTTTGGCAAATAACAACCCTCCAACAATGGCATTTTGATTTGAAATTAATTTAACATTCACAACTTTATCATTATTAATTAGACTCGAAGTAATGTCTCCTGAGGGATAAAGGTCTTCGTTTAAAGCTAGCTTAACAGTACTTTTAATAAATTCTTTGCTTAATTTTATTTTTGACACTTAATTATCTGCCAATGGCTGCCATTCTTTCTACAGATATTCTGGCTTTATCAATAGTTTCTTTATCCATAATAATTTCACCAGTCTCATTTTCTAAACAATCTAATATCTTTGGAAGTGTAATTTTTTTCATGTGAGGGCACATATTACATGGTTTAACAAAGTCTACATTTGGATTTTCTATCTGGATATTGTCACTCATTGAGCACTCAGTAACCATCATTACTTTTTTTGGTTGATTATCTTTTACATATTTGATCATTCCAGATGTTGATCCTGCAAAATCACTTGCTTCAATTACATCAGGAGGACATTCTGGATGTGCAATAATTTTAATTCCTGGATTATTTTTTCTTATATCCTCTATTTCTTTTTTATTAAATTGATCATGGACAACACAAATTCCTTTCCAAGAAATAATTTCAACATCAGTTTGAGAAGCTACATATTTAGCCAAGTAATCATCAGGTAAAAATATTACTCTTTTTACCCCAAGTGATTTAACTATTTTAACTGCATTTGCTGATGTACAACAAACATCTGTTTCAGCTTTTACTTCAGCAGAAGTATTTACATAAGATACAACAGGTACTCCTGGGTATTTCTCTTTTAATAGCCTAACATCTTTACCAGTAATTGATGATGATAGAGAACAACCAGCATCCATGTCTGGTAGAATAACTTTTTTATTAGGGCTCATTAATTTTGCAGTTTCTGCCATGAAATGTACCCCAGCCATTAAAATAATATCAGCTGAAGTTTTTGAGGCTTCAATTGCTAATGCAAGAGAGTCTGCGGAAAAATCTGCAACTCCATGATAAATTTCTGGAGTTTGATAATTGTGAGCTAGAATTACAGCATTCTTCTCTTTTTTTAATTTATTAATTTTATGAATGTATGGAGCATGCACAGACCATTCAATTTCAGGTATGACCTTAGAAATTTTTTGATAAATAGGATCTGTTGCTTTACGCACTTCTTGTGTAAATTCCATAAGGATTTTTACCAATTTGAATCATGATTGTCATTCATTTATTATGGGACATATCGCGGTCGTGCTGAAATTGGTAGACAGGCACGGTTGAGGGCCGTGTGGACTTAGTCCATGAGAGTTCGAGTCTCTCCGACCGCACCAAAATGAATTTTATATAGGAGTTTTTGATGGATAAATTACTTTCAGTAATATTTATGGTTGGGGTTTTGCTTTTAGTTCTTCCAAGTTTTTTACAATCAAATTCTCATTTAAAGCAATTTCTTAAAAATCTCAGTATTTGGATTATTATAGTTTTAATAATTTTAATGGTTGTTTATTTATTTAAATAAGAAAATTAGTTTTTTATCCAATCCGGTTTTTTAATATTTATTGAAGCTCCTTTAGTTTTAAAATTTGCTTTTTCATCAAAGTTTTCGCTTAAGTATTTAATTAATGCAAAAGGGTAGTCGCTATCAATCAAAACCTTACCTATTTCAATTTCATTATTATAAATACTTTCACCTTCGTGTAGTTTTCCATTAATTACATTTATTGGAAACAATCTTTTTGAAAGCTTGTTCTTTAATTTAATTCTCGCTGTATTTTCTTGTCCAACATAACAGCCTTTCTTAAAATCAATTCCATTTAATTCCTCAAAATTACATTCAATACCAAACAATTTGTCTTTCAATTTATTTAAATCTTTTGGAACTATTCCAAGGCTATGACTTAATGAATAATATTCATTCAGGTTTGCATCCTGAAGATCTAGTTTTTTTAAAGATAAATAAAGTTTTTCTAAATTAATAATTAATCTAGCACCCAAATACTTGTTTCTTGGATCTAAAAATATTGGATCTTCTCTATATTTAATTGTGTATCCAGGTTGATCTTTTGCTTCATCAAAAGTTAAGAATTTTTCATGAGAAAATGCTGCTACAACAAATTCATTACTTAAATTTAGAATTTCAACTTTTGATCTAAGTTTATACAAGGATAATTGTTTGAATAACTCCTCTGCCTGAGGTTTTTCACAATCCAAAAGATATCCAGACTTATGTTTTACGATTATAAATTCATATAAAAATTTACCTTGAGGTGTAAGTAATGAACTAAAACAACTATTTACATCGCTTACTTTGTTTATGTCGTTGCTAATTAGATTTTGAAGAAATTCTTTTGCATCTTCTCCATTAATATAAAGAATTGCTCTGTCATCTAAAATATAAACATTTTTTATATTCATAATTGATTAATTATAGATTGTAATATAATAACAATTTCTTAAAATGTTAGATGTTATAATTAAAAATGGACAATGTTACATCGATGGTGAATTAAAAGATGAAGATGTTGCTATAAAAGATGGAAAAATTCAACAGATTGGACAAATTTCAGAAGAAGCAAAATTGACAATTAATGCAGAAGGCCAAACAGTATTGCCTGGTTGCATAGATACTCAAACACATTTTAGAGAACCAGGATCAACGGATACAGAGGATCTTCATTCAGGAAGTAGAGCAGCAATAGCAGGCGGAATAACCAGTGTATTTGAAATGCCAAACACAAATCCACCAACTTCAAACATGAAAGAATTTCAAAGAAAATTAGATCTCGCTAAAAATAGAATGTATTGCAATTATGCTTTTTATTTTGGAGCAACAGCAGACAATGCGGATGATTTAGCGAGCCTAGAAGGTTTAGAAGGTTGTTGTGGAATTAAACTGTTTGCAGGATCATCAACTGGAAATTTATTAGTGGCTGAAGAGGACGACATAGACAAGGTTTTTCAAAATGCTTCAAAAGTAGTTGCTGTCCATTCTGAAGATGAGGCAATTTTAAATGTAAACAAGAAATTAATAAAAGAGGGTGATGTTCATACGCATCCTGTATGGAGAAGTGCGGAATGTGCAATAGCATCTACAAGAAGAATTGTTCGAATTGCAGAAAAGCATAATAAAAAAGCTCATGTACTTCATATTACAACAAAAGAAGAAATAGATTTTCTATCCCAACATAAGGGGAACATTACATTTGAGATTACTCCTCAGCATTTAACTCTTTATGCTCCAGATTGTTATGACAAGCTTGGAACTTACGCTCAAATGAACCCACCATTAAGAGATAAATCTCATTATGATCGATTATGGTATGGAGTGAGAAATAACTTTAATGATACGATTGGATCTGATCATGCTCCTCATTTAAAAGAAAATAAAGACAAGATATATCCAAACACACCTTCAGGAATGCCAGGAGTTCAAACTTTAATGCCTGTAATGCTAAATCACATAAATGATGGAAAATTATCTCTAAACCAATTGATGAATTTTGTTTGTGAAAATCCAGTAAAGATTTTTGGAATTAAAAATAAAGGATTTATTAAAGAGGGTTATGATGCAGATTTTACTATTGTTGATATGAACAAAATTATTGAGATTAAAAATGAAAATATAGAAAGTAAATGTAAATGGTCACCATTTAATGGTTTCAAATTTAAAGGAACACCCACTCATACAATTATTGCAGGAAAAATTAAAATGCAGTATGGAAAAATTTTAGGTGATCCTGATGGAACGCCTTTACAGTTTAGCTAAGCTTTACAGTGAAACTATTTACTAAAATTACACCTATTACTATTAAGAATAATCCTAATATTGCTTGCCAGGCTAAAGTTTGTTTAAAGAATATATAGCCGAGAATTGCAATTGTAAAAATTCCAAGACCACTCCATGTTGCATACATAATAGCGATAGGAATCTTGTCTGCTACAAAAGTTAAAAGATAGAAAGCACAAAGATAAAAGAATGCAAGAGCAGCTGTTGGGATTAGTTTTGTAAAATTTTGAGTTATAGGTAATAACATTGTACCAGCAACTTCAAAAAATACTGCACCTGCAAGAAATAAATATGTTTTAACCATTGTTTAAAATTTTGTGTTGAATTAAATCTTCTTTTATTTCTGTTAATATTGCAGGATCATCAATTGTAGGAGGCACTTTATATTCCACATTATCTGCAATTTTTCTAATTGTTCCTCTTAATATTTTACCCGATCTTGTTTTTGGCAACCTTTTAATAACAATCACTACTTTAAATGCAGCTACTGGGCCTATTTTATCTCTTACCATTTGTACACACTCTTTTGAAATAGTTTCATTATCTTTATCCACACCAGATTTTAGAACTACTAATCCAATAGGTAATTGACCTTTTAATTTATCTGCAATCCCTAGAACTGCACATTCAGCAACAGATTGATGTTCTGATAAAACTTCCTCTATGGCTCCGGTAGATAATCTATGACCTGCTACATTAATGATGTCATCTGTTCTAGACATTATCCATATATAACCATCATCATCGATGTGACCTGCATCATATGTTTGATAGTATCCCTGATAATTAGACATATAATTTTCTTTGTATCTTTGATCTGCATTCCATAATGTTGGAAAAGTGCCAGGAGGCAAAGGTAGTTTCACAACAATGTCTCCCATTTCATTTGGTTTTGCTAAAGATTGATCTGGTTTGATGATTTTTACATCGTATCCAGGAACAGCTTTGCAAGCTGAACCATATTTTGTTTCCATCATTTCTATTCCAGTACAATTTGAGCTAATTGCCCAACTAGTCTCTGTTTGCCACCAATGATCAATAACTGGAACTTTAAGCAAATTCTCAGCCCACTTTATAGTATCCGGATCAGCTCTTTCTCCAGCAAGAAATAAGCTTTCAAAACTACTCAAATCATATTTTGAGAAAAATTTACCTTCAGGATCTTCTTTCTTAATTGCTCTAAAAGCTGTTGGAGCTGTAAAAAGAGATTTAACTTTGTAATCTGAGATTATTTTCCAAAAAGCTCCTGCATCTGGTGTTCCGACAGGCTTACCTTCAAACAGTACTGTAGTACATCCTTTGAATAAAGGAGCGTAGACAATATAAGAGTGCCCCACAATCCAACCAATGTCACTAGCAGACCACCAAATATCATCAGTATTAATGTTATAAATATTTTTCATAGTCCATTTGAGAGCAACAATGTGACCCCCAATGTCTCTAACTATACCTTTGGGGGTTCCAGTGGTACCAGATGTGTACAAAATATAGGCAAACTCATTCGAGTTCATCTCAACACAATCAGCATCTTTAGCATTTGAAACTACTTCCTCCCAGCTGACCTCATTTGGGGCATTTAATTTAACCTCGTGACCAGGCCTTTGGAATAAAATCATTTTTTCAATTTTATGATTAGCTATTTTTATCGCCTCATCGACAAGGGGCTTGTATTCAACTGTTCTTCCTGGTTCAAAACCACATGAAGCAGTTACCAATATCTTTGCTTTGCTGTCATCTATTCTACTTGCAAGCTCATTAGAGGCAAATCCACCAAAGACCACAGAGTGAATTGCACCAATTCTTGCACAAGCAAGCATAGCAACCACTGCTTCAGGGATCATAGGCATATAAATGATAACCCGATCGCCTTTATTAGCCCCTTGAGATTTCAATGCTCCCGCAAACCTAGAGACCTTTGACCTTAATTCTTCATAAGTGAACTTACTTTTGTTACCTGTGATAGGACTATCGTATATTAAAGCTGTCTTTTGACCTCTTCCTTGATCAATATGGAGGTCTAAAGCATTATAACATGTGTTTGTAACCCCATCCTCGAACCATTTATAGAATGGTGGGTTAGATTTATTTAAAATTTTTGTTGGTTTTTTAAACCAAAAGATATCTTCCGAGGCTTCTTGCCAAAATTTTTCAGGATTTTTTATAGAATTTTGGTAAATTTCATTAAACTTAGAAGACATAAAGATTTGATTCGATTTCCTTATTTTTTTTGGTTTTTAACTTATAAATTGTATTTAATTTTAAAAATTAAGTAAAATCAATGCTTATTAGTGACAATTAATTCTTCATAAAACTAATTTAATTTGTTATTTAACCACAACTTTGGCTTGGGGTAACTCAAGTCTAGTTTATATAAACTAAAAATAAAAACTAACGAAGAGGGAGTTTTTTATGAAAAAACTTAAATTGTTTGCTTTAGCAGCTATGGCTCTGATTGGATTTTCAGGTATAGCTATTGCAGCAGACGCAACGATGTTGATGCAAGATGACTTCGTCGGAATTTCATTCTGGGTTATCTCTATGGGAATGTTAGCAGCTACTGCTTTCTTTTTCATGGAAGCAGGCAATGTTGCATCAGGCTGGAGAACATCAGTTATTGTTGCTGGTCTAGTAACTGGTATTGCATTCATACACTACATGTACATGAGAGAAGTATGGGTTGCTACTGGAGACTCGCCAACTGTTTACAGATACATTGACTGGTTAATCACTGTGCCATTACAGATGGTAGAATTCTATTTAATTCTAGCAGCTATCAATAAAGCAAACTCTGGAATGTTCTGGAGATTGTTAATTGGTTCATTAGTAATGCTAATCGGTGGATACTTAGGTGAAGCAGGATACATTAATGCTACACTAGGTTTCATCATCGGAATGGCAGGTTGGGTATACATTCTTTATGAAGTATTCTCAGGTGAAGCTGGTAAAGCTGCAGCGAAAAGTGGTAACAAGGCTCTTGTAACTGCTTTTGGTGCAATGAGAATGATCGTTACAGTAGGTTGGGCAATTTACCCATTAGGTTATGTATTTGGTTACTTAACTGGTGGAGTAGACGCTAACTCACTTAACGTCGTTTACAACTTAGCTGACTTCATTAACAAAATTGCATTTGGTCTAGTAATTTGGGCTGCTGCAACTAGTTCTGCGGGAAGAAGAGCTAAGTAATTAGCTAAAATTTAAATTAAGGGCAGGTACAATTTTTGTACTTGCCCTTTTTTTTTACCTTTATTAAAATTATGTATAATAACTATACATAATTTTTATCTATGGATGTTAAATTAGAAAAATGGCACAAATGCCAAGTTGATAAAGAAGTTCTTAAAGAGCTTTCTAAGAAATCAGATATAAAAGGATTTCAACATGTCTCAGTTTTTTTTGGACTACTGTTAGTAACAGGAATTCTTGCATATCAAACTTGGGGCACATGGTGGTCAGTATTTTGGTTTTTAGTTTATGGAAATATTTATTCTTTTTCTAATCCATTATGGCATGAAACGGGTCACAAAACTGCATTTCAATCAAAATTTTTAAATGAATTTTTTTACTATATCTCTTCATACATGGCAAATTTTGAACCAACAAGATGGAGATACACACACTTTGTTCACCACGGAAATACTTATTCAACAGAAAATCCTTTTGATCATGAAATTGAATATGGCAATGATTTAAAAGAAACACCAAAAAGATTAATTATAAATATTATTCCATTTTTAGATCTTATTTTTTTTAAAAAACATATTTCATTTGAAATTATTCAGCATGCGCTTGGAATTAAAACAAAAGTAATGCAAGATAGCATTCCAGAAAATGCACAAGCAAAAGCAATTTTAATTTCAAGAATTTATGTAGCTATTTGGCTATCAATTATTTTGTGGTCTATATTAGTTTCTTCTTGGATGCCTTTATTATTTTTTATATTACCACAATTTTATGGAAAAACTTTACATAAAATTGTTGCATTCACTCAGCATGCTGGTTTAGCAAGAAACGTCAAAGATCATAGAGTTACATCGCGTGAAATGTATTTAAATCCAATATTAAGTTTTTTATATTGGAAAATGGAATATCATTTAACTCATCATATGTTTCCAACGGTTCCATCATATAATTTAGATAAATTACATCACCATATTAAAGATCAGCTACCAAAACCAAATGATGGATTAATTGATGCTTATAAAGAGATTATTCCTGCCTTAATGAAACAAAAAGAAGATAAAAGCTATTTTATTAAAAAAGAACTACCTGAACCTCAAAATATTTAAAAATATACTAAGTATGATTTTACTTACTTGTCCTATTTAGATAAGAAACTATATATAACGCATGGCAAAAATTACTTATCACACCCACGACAATAAAACTCACACAATCGATGTTCAAAACGGTTTAACTGTAATGGAAGGGGCTGTTCAAAATGATATTCCAGGCATTGATGCAGATTGTGGAGGAGGAATGGCGTGTGCTACATGCCACGTTTATGTCAAAGAAGAATGGTTAGATAAGCTTCCAGCAAAAGAGGATGGTGAAGAAGATATGCTTGATATGGCTTTTGAACCAAAAAATAATAGTAGACTAAGTTGTCAGTTGATTGTTTCAGATGATTTGGATGGTTTAGAAGTTAATATTCCATCAAAGCAAGGTTAAATGAATAAAACAGATGTATTAATTATTGGAGCAGGGCCCACCGGTTTGTTTTGTGCTCATCAACTTGGAATTATAGGATTGAGTTGTGAGATAGTAGACAATCTTGATAAAGCAGGAGGTCAATGTATCGAGCTTTACCCAGATAAACCAATTTATGATATCCCAGCTGTGCCTGAGTGTACTGGAGAGGAGCTAACTAATAATCTTTTAAAACAAATTAAACCTTTCAATGTCAAATTTCATTTAAATGAAAGAGTAGAGGAATTAAAAAAAAATCAAAATAGATGGAATGTCAAAACTTCTGGTGGAGTAGAGTTTGATGTTGCAGCAATTGTAATAGCCGGTGGTGTTGGTTCTTTTGAGCCTAGAAAATTTTCAGTAAAAGAATGTGAAAAATTTGAGGGAAATTCTTTATTTTACTCAATTAAAGATAAATCAATATTTAAAGATAAAACTATTTCAATTTTTGGAGGAGGAGATTCTGCTTTAGATTGGGCTATAGAATTATCAAACATTTCTAAAGTGAATTTAATTCATAGAAGAGATGGATTTAGTGGAGCAGAATCTAGTGTTCAAAAAGTAAAAGAGCTTGATGATCAAGGAAAATTAAATTTATATACAAAGTATCAAATGGATTCAGTTGTAGGAGACAAAAAAATTAAATCTGTAAAAATAAAACATGATGAAGGTGAAATTAAAGAGATTAAATCTGATTATGTATTAGGTTTTTTTGGTTTGATTATGCAACTTGGCCCTATTTTAGATTGGGGATTAAATATTGATAAAAAAACTGTTCAGGTAAATACTGAAAACTTTGAAACGAATGTAAGTGGAATTTTTGCAATAGGTGATATTTGTTCTTATCCAGGAAAATTAAAATTAATTCTTTCAGGTTTCCATGAGGGTGCATTGGCAGCAAGAGGCTGTTTTAAATATGCCAAACCAGATGAAAAATTAAGATTTGAATTCACAACAACTTCTAAAGCTGCACAAGAAAGACTTGGAATTAAAAAATGATAGAACTTTTTTCTGCTAATACTCCTAATGGATGGAAAATAAGCATTATGCTTGAAGAAATTGGTTATGAGTACAAAGTAACCAAAGTTGATTTAGGTAAAGATGAACAGTTTAAACCAGAGTATATAAAAATTAGTCCATTTGGAAAAATTCCTGTCATCATTGATCATGAGAACAATAAAAGCATCTTCGAGTCTGGTGCGATCTTAATGTATTTAGGTGATATAAGTGGAAAACTTTACAATAAAAATGATAGACTTGTAATTAATCAATGGTTGATGGCTCAAATGGGAACAGTAGGACCCATGATAGGTCAACATCATCAGTTCCATCACTACAACCCAGGTAAAAGTGAGTTTGGTGAGGAAAGATATTTTAAAATCACCAAAAGAATTTATGGAGAACTAGATGCCAGATTAAAGGAGTCCAAATTTCTCGCAGGGAACGATTATACAATTGCAGATATTGCAACGTGGCCATGGATGGCAAGACATGAATGGCATGATATTGGTTTAAAAAATTATAAAAATTTATCTAGATGGTATTTAGAAATAGCTGACAGAGAAGCTGTTATTAAAGGTTATGCTTTCATGGATAAGGAAGCCAAAATTCCTAAACCTTAAAGATTTATCCAAATAACCTATAAAGAGTGCTAAGAATTCCATAACCTGAAAATTCAATAGCAACAATAATTATAATTATTAAAACTAATTTTTTATTCATTTTAAAAACAAATATAGCAACAGCACAATCCAAAAGAAAGGATAGTAAAAATAAATATATTTCTTAGCAAATAGAAATGAGATTGAATTTTGCTTAGATGATTTCTTTTTCATTTTTAATCATCTGCATGAACTTTTTCTTCTTTTTCATGCTTTTCTTGTGCAGCAATAGTATATTTAGCAACAGGTCTTGCCATTAACCTTTTTAATCCAATTGGCTCTGCTGTATCAAGACAGTATCCATAAGTATCTTCTCTAATTCTTCTTAACGCTTTATCAATTTCTGAAATTAATTTAATTTGTCTATTAATTGCTTTCATTTCTACATTGCTATCAATGTAGGAGTTTGCTTGATCAACAATATCAGCAGAAATATTATTATCATCCATACCACCATTATAAAGAGCCTCGTTATTCGCTTTAATTAATTCTTTTTTCCATTCAGTTAGTCTTATTCTGAAATATACTTTATGTTTTTCACACATATATTTTTCAGTATCTTTTGGAACATAAGTTTTTGAAATTTTTACAGGACCTTTGGGCGCAACTTTAGCTGTAGTTGGTTTTGCTTTAATTACAACTTTAGTTTTTGGTTTTGATACTTTTTTCTTTGCTTTAGCAGTCTTTGGCATAGCGTAATTTTAATCGCTCGCAGTATATTCAGCAAATTAGGGGTGTCAAGCAAGCTTAATTGATATAAATATTTATAAATGACCGTTAATAACAAAAATATCAATAATGTTTTTTATATTTTTGTTACAGCTCATCTAATTTTTTGGACTTTGATTCCATCACTTACAAATCATAATTTACCATTAGATACTATTGAGGCTTTAGCTTGGGGGAGTAATTTAGATTGGGGTTTTAATAAGCATCCACCCATGAGTGCTTTCTTTCCAGAAGTATTTTTTAAAATTTTTGGATCTCAAGATTGGGTTTATTATTTATTAAGTCAAATTTTTGTAATTATTTCTTTTTATTATGTTTTTAAATTTTCAAATGAAATATTTAATAATAAATTATTAGGTTTAGTTTCTGTTTTATTAATCGAAGCTATTTATTTTTATAATTTCACCACTCCAGAATTTAATGTAAATGTTTGCCAGTTACCTTTCTGGTCTTTAACAATTTATTATTCATGGAAAATTTATAGCAGTAAAGAAATAAAGTTTTTAGATTGTTTTTTAGTAGGTCTATTTGCTGCTTTTGGCTTTCTATCAAAATATTTGTTTATTTATTTGTTAGCATCTATCGATTTTTTATTTATTTATTTAATTTTTTTCAAAAAAGAGAGAAAATTTGATTTTAAATATCTAATCACTGTTGAGGTTTTTTTAGTAGTTTTAGTTCCACATTTTATATGGTTATATAACAACGATTTTATTACTATTACATATGGATTAGCCAGAACTGGTTTAGAACAATCTAGCTTTATAGATCATATTAAATTTCCGATAATCTTTTTGTTAAAACAAGTAGGGATATTAATTCCTTTTTTAATATTATCGTGGTTATTAGTTAAAAAAATTAAATTAAATTTAAAGTTTAAAGATAAAAAATTACTATTTTTATTAGCAATTAATATCTTGCCAATTATTTTAATGTTTTTAACATCATTAATTACTGGATCAAAAATAAGAACGATGTGGATGACACCATTCTATTTATTTTTTGGCACATTAACTGTTTATTTGTTTCAAGCTCAAATTAATCTTAAGAAGTTAAAACCATTCATGGCTGGATTTATTTTCTTCTTTTTTTTATCACCTGTGCTTTACGCTTATGTTTCGATATCAAAAGATGATAAGAGAACTGATTATCCAGGAAAAGAAATTGCTGTTAAAACACAATATGCCTGGGATCAACAATTTAATTCAAAAATTAATGTAGTTTTAGGTGATGAGTGGAGTGCTGGAAACTTATCTTATCATTTAAAATCCAGACCAGTTTGGGATGGTTTTGTTGAAAGAGAAAAACTTGATCAATTGAAAGATTACATGTGCCTTGATAATGTTTGTGTAGGATCAAGATAGATGAAATATGTAATATTAATTCCAATTTATAATGATAGAGAGTCATTAAAACTTCTGATTGAGAATATTAACAATGAAATAAATAATTTAAATCATGATATTTCATTAGTGGTTATAAATGATGCGTCATCCCAACAGATAATTGATACTTATCTAAATACAGAAAATATTAGCTCTATAGAAATAATAAATATGAAAGAAAATAGAGGCCATGCAAGATGTATTGCTTCTGGCTTAAAGTATATATTTGAAAAGAAAGATTTTGATTTTGTAATTCCAATGGATGGTGATGGAGAAGATAGACCTGAAGAAATTAAAAATTTTATTCAACTTTCTGAACAATCAGGCGAAAAGTCAATTATTGGAGAAAGAGTTAGGAGATCTGAAGGTTTATTTTTTCAATTGTGTTATAAATTTCACAAGTTCTTAACTTTAGCATTTACAGGAAAATCAATTAAATTTGGCAACTTTACTTGTTTGTCAAAATCAACTGTAAAAAAACTCTTAGATGAAAAGGCTACCTGGAATAGTTTTTCTGGCTCATTAAAAAAAATAGAAAAAGATTTAATTTCTATTCCATCCATAAGAGGCAAAAGATATTTTGGACCATCTCAAATGAGCTTCTTTAATTTGTTAAAACATTCACTTTCAATAATTAGTGTATTCAGAAAAACTGTTCTTATTCGGTCAGCTTTATTTATAATTTTTTATATTTTACTTATTAAAAGTTATGCATCGGTAATTACATCGTTACCTTTAGTTTTCTTGTTAATAATGATTTATTCAATTTCTAGTTTAGCTTTGAGAGAAAATATTGAAGAATTTAATAATTGTTTAACAAATATTCACGATATTGATAAGATTAAATAAATTATGAAAAACTTTTTTAGAAAAGTTGCATTTGGTATTAGCCCTAACGAGGAAGTTCCATCAGATCCATTAAATTGGGCACTCAATCAAGTTGATGAAATTCCAGACTTTTCGTGGAAAGGAAAAATATACTCCGAAAAAGAACTTAGAAAACATTATAGAGATTGGGTTTATGGCGATAGAAAAGTTTTAAGAAAAAAATATAAAGACAATAAAACTCTTTATAAAACACACAAAGATATTTTAAGACACAAGACTGGTCAAAAATTTTGGGAGTCACTAGAAATATCAATCAGACATAATGAAGGTATCAATAGTAACCATCCTGTATTAGCGAAACTCTGGATGTTTTGGGGAAATTTTTTTGCAATTAGCGAAAAAGATTTTTTAGCAAATTATTCAACAGGCGCATATCAAAGAGAAATTATTCGACCAAATTTAAATCAATCATTTGAAAAAATGGTTTATGATGTAACGACTTCTTGGGCAATGATCCATCATTTAGATAATAGCGAAAGTGCTGGACCAAAGAGTGTTACTGCTGGTGAAGAGTGGAGACGTAGAAAAAAAGAACCTGCAACAATTAACGAAAATCACGGAAGAGAGCTCTTAGAATTACATACAGTTTCACCGAAAGCTGGATACACTCAAGAAGATGTTATTCAATTAGCATATATTATGACAGGTTGGCAACATAGATGGAGCAAACAAAATTTAGAAACAGGGAATGTTTGGTTTAATTCTGAGTATCATCAAAGAGGAAAAAAAACTGTTTTAGGAAAAGAATATAAGAGAGGAAAAAAAGCTTTAGCAGCTGTGATCAAGGATCTGGTAAATCATCCTAATTGCAGAGATTTTGTTGCTGAAAGACTTTGTAGATATTTAATCACAGATGAACCTACAAAAGATATGAAACAACCTATTATAGATGCTTTCAAAAAATCTGATGGACATTTACCAGAGATACACAAAGCAGCAATAAAGGTGGCATTTGATTATAACGATAAATATAAAAAATTTCAGACACCTGAGAATTGGCTTATTCAAGTTGCTAAAATCGCAGATCTAAATTGGCCACCATCACCTGAACTAATGGATAAGTATGAGCTTGGTCAGAGACCTTTTGATTCTCAACGAGAACCAGAGTGGATTTTACAAAATATTGGTCACCATCCATATAGAGCAAAACAACCAAATGGTTGGTCAGACCATTCCGATGATTGGATTTCGCCAGAGTTATTAATCAGAAGACTTGTATATGCTAAAGCAAGTTATAATTTTTCTAAAATGGAAAATAATAAAAATGCTGCATATTATGAAAGTATTGTTGAAAAAAATTTTGATAATCCAAGTAAAATAATGAAATATATAAACCAAAAAAATAGAGCTGTTGAAAAACATACTTTACTTTTTAACCACCCGGAGTTTTTAAAAGCATGAAGATATCAAGAAGAGATTTTTTAAAAACTACAGCTTTAACCTCGCTATATTTTGCTGGTTTCAGTGCTCATAGTTATGCAAATTCAGGCAAAAAGAAAAATTTGGTAATAATAATGTTACGTGGAGGAATGGATGGTCTATGTGCTATTCCAGTTAAAGGTGACAAAAATTTTGAGAAATTGAGAAGTAAAATCAATCTTGATAGAACTTTAAAATTAACGACAGATTTTGATTTACATCCAGCATTAAAAACATTCAAAAGTCTTTGGGATCAAAACTTAAGTGCAGCTGTCCATGCAACAAATATCCCTTACACAGGTAGATCACATTTTGATGGCCAAAATTTAATGGAGTCAGGTGGTAAAATACCTTACCAAGAAAAAACTGGTTGGCTTGGAAGAGGAATGAAAACAGCTGGGTTAACAGGGCAAGGATTAGCTTTAGCGTTACCAATGCCTTTATTAATTAGAGGTGTTCCAATGAACAATAATTATTTTCCTGTCGGTCGTAGCTTGCCATATCCTGCTACTCTAGAATTAATAAAACAAGCATACAAAGAGTACGATGAAAAATTATTAAGTGATAATTTAGAAATAATTTTAACAAGAGATTTTAATAATAGATCAAGAGATGATGCTTGGATTTTAGCTTCGAGTGCTGGTACTGAGCTATCAAAACCTAATGGTCCAAAAGTTGCAGTTTTTGAAGTGGATGGTTTTGATACGCATGCAGCTCAAGGAGCAACAGATGGAGCTCATGCAGATTGCCTATCAGATTATGACAATATTGTTAGATCTTTAAAATCTTCAATGTCTGAAGAGGCATTTAATAATACTTTAGTTTTAACACTCACAGAGTTTGGAAGAACAATTAAGCAGAACAGTAGCAATGGAACAGAGCATGGTTATGGTTCAGCCATTCTAATGGTAGGAGGACTTGTTAAAAAAGCACAAGTTCACACGGATTGGCCAGGATTAAAGAAAAAGGAATTATTTGAAGGAAGAGACTTAAATTCTACAATAGACTCCAGAGCGATTTATGCTTCAGCAATGTCTACAGTTTTTGATGTAGATTTTAAGAAAATTACTAAAGAAGTTTTCTGGGGAGAAAATCTACCAAATTTATCTGATAAACTTTTTAAAGTTTAATTTAGCTATTAAAATTGGAAAACTATAAATAGGTTTTTTTTGTGCTAGGATGATGTCATGAATATAAGTCAAAAAAAATTAGAAAAATCTAAAGGCAGATTAGAAATAAAAATAAAAGATCAAAATTTAAAAAAATTTTATCAACAAGGATCTTTAAAAGCTTTGATGCCAGATTTTCATGAAAATTTAAAACAATTGATGCTTATCAATACTGCTGGTGGAATTACTTCTGGAGATGAATACGACTACGAATTTGAAATTGATAGTTCGGATCTTTGTATTTCAACACAGGCGGCAGAAAAAATTTATAGTGGGTTTGGTAATCCAGCCAATTTAGAAATTAATTTAAATTTATTAAACAATTCTAATTTGTTTTGGTTACCTAAAGAATTAATTTTATTTAATAATTGTAACTTAAAACGAAAAATTAATTTTAATTTATCTAAAGATTCAAATTTACTACTTTGTGAAAATATTATTTTTGGACGAACTTCCATGAATGAGGTATTTGAAAAAGGTTATTTTTCAGATTTTTGGAACATTAATATAGATAATAAACTAATTCATACAGAAGCAATAAATACAAATTTATTTGAGAAAAAATATTTGAATAGTTTCTCAACATTAAATAATAATTCTGCAGTTGCGACAATTATTATTGTAGGAAATAAATTTTTAAATAATGTGAATAATCTATCTGAAACTCTAACAAACAATGAAATTACAACTTCCAATTTTTCTCAATGGGATAACAAATTGATCGTAAGGCTTTTATCTAAAGATAGTTATAATCTTAAATTTGCAATTGATAAAATTTTGACTTATTTTTTTGAAGGTTCAAAAATACCTAAAATATGGAATATATAAATGAAACTAACTCCTAGAGAAAAAGATAAACTTCTAATAAGTCTTGCAGCAATTGTTGCTAAAAACAGACTATCAAAAGGTATAAAATTAAATTATCCAGAAGCAATAGCTTTAATAACAGATTTTGTAGTAGAGGGAGCTAGAGAAGGTAAAAGTGTTGCAGAACTGATGGAGGCAGGAGCTCATGTTATTAAAAAAAAGGATTGTATGGAAGGCATTCCAGAAATGGTTAAGGAAGTTCAAGTAGAGGCTACTTTTCCTGATGGAACTAAATTAGTAACAGTGCACAAACCTATTAGGTGATAATTATTATGAAGCCAGGTGAAGTAATTACAAAAAAAAGAGGAAATCGACCTAAATAAAGACTCCAAAGTTACTAAGATAAAAATTTCAAATTCCGGAGATAGACCTGTGCAAGTAGGAAGCCATTATCATTTTTTTGAAACAAATGAGTATTTAGTTTTTGATCGAGAATTAGCATATGGAAAGAGATTAAATATTCCTTCAGGAACTGCTGTAAGATTTGAGCCAGGTCAATCTAAAGATGTTGAGCTTATAGAAATTAATGGATCAAAAAAAATATACGGGTTCAATAAGAAAGTTATGGGTAATTTATAATGGCTAAAATTTCTAGAGCAGCTTATGCGGATATGTATGGGCCTACAACAGGAGACAAAGTAAGGCTCGCAGATACTGAATTAATTATTGAGGTTGAAAACGATCTAACAACTTATGGTGAAGAGGTAAAGTTTGGTGGTGGAAAAGTAATTAGAGATGGGATGGGTCAATCTCAAATTAGTAGAAAAAAAGGAGCTGCAGATACAGTTATTACCAACGCTTTAATAGTTGATGTAAATGGAATTTATAAAGCTGATGTTGGTTTAAAGGACGGAAAAATATTTGAAATTGGTAAAGCTGGTAATCCCGACACTCAATCTAAAGTAAATATAATTATTGGTCCAGGAACAGAGATTATTGCAGGTGAAGGAAAAATTTTAACAGCAGGAGGTTTTGATAGTCATATTCATTATATATGTCCCCAACAAATTGATGATGCATTGCACTCAGGTATCACAACTATGCTAGGAGGAGGGACTGGGCCTGCTCATGGAACACTTGCAACAACGTGTACACCCGGACCATGGCACATACAAAGAATGATTCAATCTGCCGATGGTTTTTCTATGAATTTAGCTTTTGCTGGGAAAGGAAATTCTTCATTACCAGAAGGTCTTGAAGAACAAATTCTAGCAGGAGCTTCAGCTTTAAAATTACATGAGGATTGGGGAACCACTCCTGGAGCAATTGATAATTGTTTAAATATTGCTGACAAAAACGATGTGCAAGTAATGATTCATACAGACACTTTAAATGAAAGTGGGTTTGTAGAAAATACTATCAAAGTAATTAACAAAAGAACCATTCATGCTTTTCATACAGAAGGTGCTGGCGGTGGACATGCACCAGATATAATTAAAGTTTGTGGAGAAGAGTATGTTATTCCTTCCTCAACAAATCCAACCAGACCATATACGGTTAATACAATAGAAGAACATTTAGATATGCTAATGGTTTGTCACCATCTTGATAAATCTATTCCAGAGGATGTAGCATTTGCAGAAAGTAGAATAAGAAGAGAAACAATCGCAGCAGAAGATATTCTTCATGATATGGGTGCTTTTTCAATTATTGCTTCAGATAGTCAGGCTATGGGTAGAGTTGGAGAAGTTATAATTAGAACTTGGCAAACAGCACATAAAATGAAAGTTCAAAGAGGAAGTTTACCAGAGGAAAAAGGAGACAATGATAACTTTAGAGTTAAAAGATATTTAGCAAAATATACAATTAATCCTGCAATTGCTCATGGGATTTCAAAACATATTGGAAGTATTGAAAAAAATAAACGTGCAGATTTAGTTTTATGGGACCCAGCATTTTTTGGTGCAAAGCCAGAAATGATACTAATAGGAGGAAGTATAGCCTGTGCACAAATGGGAGACCCAAATGCATCAATTCCAACTCCGCAACCAGTATACACTAGACCAATGTTTTCATCATTTGGAACTTCTTTAGAGAAATCCTCAGTAATTTTCACAAGCAAACTAGCTCTTGAAAAAAATTCTTTAAAAGATGCAAGTATTAGAAAAAAACTTATTACCTGTAGAAAACACAAGAGCCATTTCTAAAAAGGATATGATTTTAAACAATAAGTGTCCAAAGATTGAAGTTAATCCTGAAACTTATGAAGTAAAGGCTGATGGTGAGATAATTACCTGTGAACCAGCTAAAGAACTCCCTTTGGCACAAAGATATTTTATGTTTTAGCTTATGGATAATTGTTTTTTAATAGTTAATAAAATTGCCAAAAATAAAGCAAAAGATCACATATCTTTATCTTATGATGAGCGATTTTTAAGAAGAAAAAAACTTGTTTCAGACAATGGTTTTGAATTTTTAGTAAATTTACCAGAGACAAAATCACTTTCAGAAAATCAAGCGTTTAGGCTTCAAAGTGGAAATTTGATTTTAATAAAAAACAAAAAGGAAAGTTTATTAGAAATAAAAGGAAAAAATTTAATGCAACTTATTTGGCATATTGGAAATAGGCATATGCCATGTCAAATTGAAAAAGATAGAATTTTTATACAGTATGATGAAGTAATAAAAAAAATGATATTAAAATTAGGTGGAAAGGTTAAGAAAGTTTTAAGACCTTTTAAACCAGAGGGAGGAGCATATGGAATTGGTAGAACCCATAGCCATAAACACTAAATTAAAAAATAAAAAAGATTTGAAAGAGTCTTTGCAAATTCTTCAAACTTGGTTTTCACCATCATTTCCTATTGGAAGTTTTTCATATTCTCATGGTTTAGAAGCGATGATTAATGATAATTTAATTAAGTCAAAAGAAGATATTTTGGATTATTTAAAATGTATCTTAAAATATGGAACTGGTAGAAATGATATAATTTTAATGAAATATACCTATCAGGGAGAAGAGTTAAATGAACTGGCCTTATCTCTTTGTCCATCCAAAGAAAGAAAGAAAAATTGAGTCTATTGAAATGGGTAATGCTTTTAGAAAAGTGTTAGCTGATAGTTGGGATTTTAAAATTCTTGAAAATACTGCTTATCCAATTGCAGTTGCTAAAGCAGCTAAACATTTTGATATACCACTTAACTTAACAATAGTATCTTATCTACAATCCTTTGTATCAAATCTAATAAATGTTTGCATTAAACATATACCAATTGGGCAAAAAATTGGACAGGATTGTATAATTAAAACTTACGAATTAATAAGAGAAATAGAAAAAGAAAATCAAAATTTAAATTTAGAAGATTTAGGTGGAATTTGTTTTAATAGTGATATCTACAGTATTAAGCATGAAAATCTGAAAACGCGAATTTATAAGACATGAAAAATATAAATGGACCATTAAAAGTTGGAATAGGTGGACCCGTTGGTGCAGGGAAGACAAGTTTAACAGCTGAATTGTGTAAATTTTTATCAAAGAAAATTTCTATGGCTGTAATATCAAATGATATTTATACAAAAGAAGATGCAGAATTTTTAATGAAAGTCCAAGCCTTACCTTTAGAGAGAATTAAAGGAGTTGAAACAGGAGGATGTCCACATACGGCAATTCGTGAAGATGCTTCAATTAATATGCTTGCTGTAGAAAATATGAAAAAAAAATTTCCTGATCTTGACTTGATTTTAATCGAATCTGGTGGAGACAATTTAGCAGCAACTTTTAGTCCAGAACTAGTCGATCTATCTATTTATGTTATTGATGTTGGAATGGGTGGAGATATCCCTAGAAAAGGTGGTCCTGCTATTCAAAAGTCAGACTTGTTAATTATCAATAAGACTGATTTAGCTCCTCATGTAGAAGTTAATCTCGAAACCATGAAAGAAGACGTAAAAAAGGCCCGAAATGGCTTACCTTATGTTTTTTGCCAGATGAAAAAGCAAATTGGTGTTGAAGATGTTGCTAAATTCTTATTTTCATCAGGTGGACTATAGAGTTTTGATCTATGCTCTAATTGTTGGCAAGCAATAGAAATCAGCTGTATCAATTTTAGAAGAATACTGTCTTCGCATATTCCATTTCTTATGAACGCCTGCACTTGCAACACTCAAGGTAGATCTTCCGTATCGATGATTAGTATTATCAATTGATCTCATTAAGCTATTTATTTTTTCATCTTTTTCAGAAGTAAATAAATTTGTTTTGTCACTTGCATTAGAAAGTCCTGCAAGCATCACACCTGCTTTTTGATAACGGTAACCATTTTTAAATATACTTTCCAAAATTGAGACTGCTGTCTTAACTGTTTCAATACTATTGTTTGTTGCAATTGGAAAATCAACTGTCTTCGCATTTGAATAGTAACCAAAGTTTCTTTGAAAAGGACTCGTTCTAACAAATACAGTAATTGCTTTTGCAACTAAAGATTCTGATCTAATTTTTTCAGATGCGTTTAAACAATAGTTAGCAACCGCTTCTTTTAATTCTTGAAAAGTTTCAATTCTTTTTCCAAATGATCTTGAAACTACACAGCTCTTTCTTTTAGTAGTAGTTGTCTCTAATCCAATACAAGAAACTCCTCTAAGCTCCATTGCGGTTCTTGAACTTAGAACATTAGAAGATTTTTTGATCCAGGTATTAGATTTATTCTTAAGTTGTTTAGCATTGTAAATTCCATGCTTTTGATAAAATTTGGTTAATTGTCTACCAACACCCCAAACATCATTAATTTCAACTTTTTCTAAAATAGGATCTAAGTTTTCAATACCAATTAAACTTGTCACCCCTGATTGTTTTTTCTTAGCAATATGGTTTGCAATCTTACTTAAAGTTTTTGTATTGGCTATTCCAATACTGGTTGGAATACCAGTCCATTGTAAAACTGTTTCTCTAATTTCTTTTCCAACTTTTTCTACTTCACTATCAGGAAAGTTTGATAAATCTAAAAAAGCTTCATCAATAGAGTAAACTTCTATTTCTGAATTAAATCTTTTAAGAGTTCGCATCACTCTTCTCGATAAATCTCCGTATAAAGAATAGTTTGAAGAAAATACTTCGACTTTATTTTTAAGAATAATATCCTTTGCTTTAAAGTAAGGCTCACCCATTTTAATCCCTAAAGCTTTTGCTTCATTTGATCTTGAGATGATACAGCCATCATTATTAGATAAAACGACAACAGGTTTTCTTCTTATTTTTGGATTAAATAATCTTTCACATGAGACATAAAAAGAATTACAATCAATTAATGCTATTTTTTTAGTACGTTGAATGGATGACATAAGTAACAACCCCCCAAATAAAAATATCTTGTTCTTCATTAATTAAAATTCTGTCAGAAAATTCTTTAGATCCAGAAGTTAAAAATTTTTTATCTCGTTCTTGAACTAAAGTTTTAACTACAAGTTCATCATGAACATTAGCAATCACCGTTGAAAAGTTTTTTGGTTTTAAACTTTTATCCACCACCAATAAGTCACCATCATTAATTCCAACGTCGACCATGGATTTACCTTGAACTCTGATGATGAAAGTTGCTGGAACATTTCTTATTAAATGCATGTTCAGATCAATATCTTCTTCGATATAATCAGTAGCAGGGGAAGGAAAGCCAGCGCCTGCTTTATGTAGATAATAAGGGATTGTTAGTTTCATGTTCTTGTTTTGTTCTACTTTATAGACCATTTATACAATACACTCAAGAGGTTGTATTTTGAGTCTGTAACTGAATCAAAAGTGAATCAAAACGTGAACATCCAAAACAACATTTGGTGGACATGTGGATAACTTTTACAATAAGTAGTCTTAAAGTAATTTATAAAAGAAATTTATGATTTGTATTAAAGCCGATATTCCAAAAGAGTTAAACGAAATAGATGATGAATTAAAAGCAGTTTACCATAGCAAAGATACTGTTTGTTTCTTCATATTAAAAACAAGAGAATTAAGAAATAAGTTTATAGAAGAAACCAAGGGAATGAACAAAAGTGAAAGAGAAAAAGTTTACGAGGTATATAATAGTAAATAAAAAAAAATTATGAATATTTTAGATTTTGTAATGGTTGGCTCTAATGATTATAAAAAATCGAGTGAGTTCTATGATGCTATTCTCGAACCTTTAAAATTAAAAAAAACCGTAATAACAGAAAAATATATAGGTTACTCTCATTCAAGTGATCCTGACAAAACTATATTCTATGTAACAAACCCAGTGAATGGTGAACCAGCAACCTTTGGTAATGGAACGCAAATAACTTTATTAGCAGACTCCAAAGAAGCAGTAGAAAAATTTTATGAAATTGCAATTTCAAAAGGTGCGACTGACGAAGGAGGACCAGGAGCAAGAAGTGATGGAAATTATTATGCTTATATCCGTGACTTTGATGGAAATAAGATTGCAGCTAAAAGTAATTTAAAATAAAAAAGGAGATATATGAAATTAAATTGTCATTGTGGTGCCGTTGAAGCAGAAATTAATGCTACAGTTAACGAATTAGCAAAAATTGTAAGATGTAATTGCTCTATTTGTAAAAGAAAAAATGCAACAATGGGAATGGTTAAAAATGAAGATTTTAAAGTATCTAAAGGACAAGATAAATTAAAACTTTATCAGTACCATACTAAAGTTGCTAACCATTACTTTTGTACTGAATGTGGAATTTATACTCATCACAATCCTAGAAGTGCTCCAGCTATGACTGGTTTTAATTTAGGTTGTGTTGATGAAGTTAAAGTAGAAGATTTAAAAGAAGTAGCTTTCTTTGATGGCCTTAACCATCCAATGGATCAAGAAAAATAAAAGTCCAATGAAATTATCTGAAGAGTGTTTTAAGAAAGTTAAAAAGGATTGTTTTAAGTTTATTAAATCACAAGAAACTTCAACTGAAAAGTTTGGCAATAAAGAGGGGATGATTAAGAATTTTTTAATCCCAATATGTTTTTGGATTGCAAAAAAAGCTGATAACAAAAAGCCCTATTTTGTTGGTCTAGCTGGAGGACAAGGGACAGGTAAAACAACAATAAGTTCAATAATAAAGATAATATTAGAAAAGTATTTTAAATTGAAAGTATTCAAGATTTCTATTGATGATTTTTATAAAACTAGAAAAGAAAGGATAGCTTTATCAAAAAAAGTACACCCAATGTTATTAACTAGAGGTGTTCCAGGTACACATGATATTAATATGATGTTAGATTTCTTTAAAAAATCAAAAAGTAAAAAATTCAAAAAATTAAAATTACCAAATTTTAATAAGGCAATTGATGACAGATTTCCTAAAAATAAATGGAACAAAATTAATAAAAGACCAGATGTTATTATTTTTGAAGGTTGGTGTGTTGGTGCAAGAGCAGAAACTAATAAGACACTGAAAAAATCCGTTAATTCTCTCGAAAAAGCAAAAGATCACAAACTCATTTGGAGAAAATATGTTAATCAGCAATTAAAAACTAAGTATAAAAAGTTATATTCTCAGTTAAATTGCATGATTTACTTAAAAGCAAAAAACTTTAGTTTGTTACAAAAGTGGAGATTAAAGCAGGAACAAAAACTATGGTTAAAAACAAAGAAGAAAGGTGGACATAAAATAATGAGTAAGGGTGATGTAATTAATTTTATGCAAACTTATCAAAGAATTACTCAGAACATGTTCAAAAATATGGCAAAATATGCCTCTATAATCTTAAATTTAAACAGTAACCATCAAATTAAAACTGCTGTATATAAACCGAAATGAAAAAAATATTTTTAATAGTAATCGCATCAACATTTTATTTTAGTAACGCTTTTGCAGTTACTCTTCTTGATGCATTAAATCAAACTTACAAAAACAATATTCAATTAAATGCTGAAAGAGAAAATATTAAAGCATCAGAGGAAGATGTGAATATTGCAAAGGCTGACTATAAACCTTCATTAACATTAAGTGGATCAAAAAGTATTGAGGATACTAATAAACTTACCAACCAAAGCGGAGGTGATGCAAGTGTAACTGATGTAGATCCATTCACCACTTCAATTAAATTAGAACAAACTTTGTTAGATTTTGGAAGAGATTTAACCCTTCAGAAAAACATTACTGCATTAGATTTAGCTAAAGCACAGTTAATTAAAAAAGAACAAGATATTTTACATAATGCAATTAATGCATTTACAAGCTTAATTTTATCTAGAGAAACTTTAGATATTAATAGAAAAAATTTAAATTTATTAATTAGACAAGTTGAAAACGATAAAATTAGAAGAGATAGAGGTCAAATTACAAATACTGACTTAGCACAATCCGAGTCTTCTCTTGCAGGTGCACAAGCTCAGCTTGCAAAAGCTAAAAGTGATTTATTAATTAGTAAACTTAATTATGAAAATATTATTGGTAAAATAAGCGATCCAAACCAACTTCAGAAAAATTCAAATGCAGTAGTTAGTATTCCAAAATCTTTAAATGAAGCAATCAATATTTCAAAACAAAATAATCCTGATATTCAAATAGCTAAATTAGATTTAGCTAAAGCTGAAAAAGAATTAGCAATTTCAGAGTCAGACTTGAAACCAACTGCATCTGTATCATTAGAAAGATCTTATACAGATGATCTGAGCTCAACTTATGATGAGAGAGAAAAAGATGTATTAAAAGCAACTGTTAGTTGGCCTTTCTACTCAGGTGGAAAAAAAAGATCAACTATCTCAAAAAATTCAAATTTGACTACAAGAAAAAGATTATTGTTAGATGATGCTGTAAGAACAAACGATACAAATGTAGCAAGTGCTTGGTCTAGTCTAGAGTCCTCTGAAAGTTTTTTAAATTCAGTTAGAGTTCAAGTAAATGCTGCTGAAATAGCTAATGAAGGAATTGCTGCAGAATATGAAAGAGGTTCCAGAACTACTTTAGATGTTATCCAATCAAATGCATTATTACTTTCAGCTCAAATTTCTTTAGCAAGCTCTGAGAAAAACTATCTAATGGCTCAATACAATTTGCTTAAGGCAGTAGGCTTGCTAAACAGCCAATATCTAAAACTTAAGTAATTATTTGATTTTTAAGCCTAAAAAATAAATATATTGCTAATGAGAACAAAATGTGTACATTTATTTCATGATTCGAGTGTTAAAAAATTTAAAAAAAGAGGCAAAAAATGACGAAAAATAACCTAAAAGTAGTTAAATCTACTAAAGATCAAGAAATGGACGTTAAAGAAAAGAACAAAGCGTTAGACGCTGCGATAGCTCAAATTACAGATAATTTTGGAAAAGGCTCTGTAATGAAGCTTGGTGAAAAAAGAGCGATGGATATCGAGTCTGTTTCAACAGGTTCTTTAAGTCTTGATTTAGCTTTAGGTATAGGTGGATTACCAAAAGGAAGAATTATTGAAGTTTACGGACCTGAGTCATCTGGAAAAACAACTTTAGCATTACAAGTTGTTGCTGAGGCACAAAAATCTGGTGGAATTTGTGCATTCGTTGATGCAGAACACGCATTAGATCCAGTTTACGCAAAAAAATTAGGTGTGAACACCGAAGAACTTTTAATTTCACAACCAGATACTGGTGAACAAGCATTAGAAATTGCTGATACACTAGTAAAATCAGGCTCTATTTCAGTAATCGTTATCGACTCTGTTGCAGCTTTAACACCAAAAGCTGAAATTGATGGCGAAATGGGAGATCATCATGTTGGTCTTCAATCAAGATTAATGAGTCAGGCTTTAAGAAAATTAACAAGCTCAATTTCAAATACAAATACAATGATGATTTTCATTAACCAAATCAGAATGAAAATTGGTGTTATGTTTGGAAGTCCAGAGACAACATCAGGTGGTAATGCACTTAAATTTTACTCATCTGTGAGAATGGATATTAGAAGAATTGGTGCCATTAAAGATAAAGACGAAATTATTGGTAACTCTACAAGAGTGAAGGTAGTTAAGAATAAAGTAGCACCACCATTTAAAGTTGTTGAATTTGATTTGATGTATGGAAGAGGAATTAGCAAGATGGGTGAATTAGTCGATCTTGGTTCTAAAGCAGATATAATTGAAAAATCAGGTGCATGGTATGCTTACAAAGGTGAGAAGATTGGTCAAGGCAGAGAGAATGCTAAGACTTATTTAGCTCAAAACTCTAAAGTTGCTGCAGAGATTGAAATGGCAATTAGAGAAAAAGCAGGTGTGATTTCTAAGAAAATTGAAGGAAATCCAATTGATCCTGAAAAATTGGAAAAAGAAAAGAAAGTAGCTGAAAAAGAAGAAGCTGAAAAAGCAGAAGCTACTCCTCCATCTAAGAAGAATTAATAGGTCATCTTTATTAATAAAAGGCGCTTAAATTAAGCGCCTTTTTTCCCTTCGATATCTAGACATAGAATAAAAAAGCTGTATTTTAAAAATATGGCACACAAAACACTCAATGAAATAAGAAATACTTTCTTAAAGTATTTTGAAAAGAACGATCATAAGATTGTGGAATCTAGTAATTTAGTTCCCAACAATGATCCTACATTGATGTTTGCTAATTCTGGAATGGTTCAGTTTAAAAATGTATTTACTGGATTAGAAAAACGAGATTATGTCAGAGCCACAACTTCACAAAAATGTGTAAGGGCAGGTGGAAAGCATAACGATTTAGAGAATGTTGGTTACACGCCTCGTCACCATACATTCTTTGAGATGCTAGGAAACTTTTCTTTTGGAGATTATTTTAAAGAACAAGCAATTCATTATGCTTGGAATTTAATAACCAAAGATTTTGGAATAGATAAAAATAGACTTTATGTAACCGTGTTCCATGAAGATGATGAAGCCTTCAATTTTTGGAAGAAAATAGCGGGTTTTAGCGATGATAGAATAATTAGAATTGCTACATCAGATAATTTTTGGTCTATGGGTGAGACAGGTCCATGTGGCCCTTGCTCTGAAATCTTTTTTGACCACGGAGATCATTTACCAGGAGGTTTACCTGGTTCTAAAGATGAGGATGGAGATAGATTTATAGAAATTTGGAACTTGGTCTTTATGCAGTTCGAACAAGTTACTAAAGATAAAAGAATTAATCTTCCAAAACCATCTGTTGATACAGGAATGGGACTTGAGAGAATAGCTGCTTTATTACAAGGTTCACATGATAATTATGAAACTGATCATTTTAAAAAAATAATTGGTGCTGCATCTGAAATTACAAAAGTTAAATCGGATAAATCTAATCTAGCAAGTTTTAGAGTAATAGCAGATCACTTAAGAGCAAGTTCGTTTTTAATTGCTGAAGGAGTTTTACCATCCAACGAAGGAAGAGGATATGTTCTTAGAAGAATTATGAGAAGAGGGATGAGACATTCCCATTTACTAGGATCTAAAGAACCTGTTTTTTATAATTTGTTTGACACTCTTAAAAATGAAATGTCTGGAAACTATCCGGAGTTAGTAAGAGCCGAGTCTTTAATTAAAGAAACTTTAAAAATGGAAGAGGAAAAATTCTTGGTTCTCTTAGATAGAGGAATAAAAATTTTAAATGATGAAATATCTAAAATAGATAAAGTATTACCAGGTGAAGTAGCTTTTAAATTATATGATACTTATGGTTTTCCATTAGATCTTACAGAAGATATTTTAAGAAACAAATCAATGTCAATTGATACTGAAAAGTTTCAATCTTTAATGAAGGAAAGTAGAGAGCTTGCTAAGAAAAATTGGAAAGGTTCTGGTGATGCAGCTGTTGAAGATATTTGGTTTGGAATAAAAGATAAAATTGAGCCAACTGAATTCTTAGGCTACGAAACTAACCAAGCCGAAGGTATCATCTTATCTCTTTTAAAAGATAACAAAGAGGTAGATCATTTAAAAGAAAATGATGAAGGAATGATTATAGTAAATCAAACTCCTTTCTATGGCGAGTCTGGGGGTCAGGTCGGTGATACTGGTGAAATAGTATCAAATAATTTTAAATTTGAAGTAACCGATGTTCAAAAAAAACTTGGAGATTTATTTGTCCATTATGGGAAGGTTAAGAGCGGATCTATAAAACTTCAGGAAAGTGTAGAGTTAAAAATTAATGTAGAAAGAAGAGATAATACTCGTGCTTATCACTCAGCAACCCATCTGCTACATGAATCTTTGCGAAGAGTTCTAGGAACCCATGTCACTCAGAAAGGATCTTTAGTAGAACCAAGCAGATTAAGATTTGATTTCAGCCATATGAAACCAATTTTGAATGAAGAAATCAATAAAATAGAGGAATTTGTAAACACAATGGTTTCTAAGAAATCTGATGTAAAAACTAGATTAATGACACCTGATGAGGCAGTTGAAAATGGTGCTTTAGCATTATTTGGTGAAAAATACGGAGATGAAGTAAGAGTCCTCTCGATGGGAGATGAGGATGGTAAGTATTTTTCTACTGAATTATGTGGTGGAACACACGTAAAAAATACTGGTGATATTGGTAAATTTAAGATTGTAAGCCAATCTTCTATTGCTGCAGGAGTAAGAAGAATTGAGGCTTTAAGAGACAAGCAATTAGAGGAATATTTAAAAAATAAGGAGAAATTATCAAACTTGTCTGCAGAAAAAGATGAAGAAACAATTAAAGATTTAAGTCAGCAAATTATTAAATTAGGAGGAAAACCAAGTTTAGATGAAACAGATCAAAAAACTTTAATTAAAAACTTAACTAAACAATTAGAGACAATTTCAGTAAATTCAATTTTAGAAGATAAATCAAAAAATATTATTAAAGATGAGGAAATTAATAGAGTTAAGTTAAGACTTCAAAAAATAGAAGGATTGCCTCCAAAAGAATTAAGAAAACTTGTAGATAAAGGTAAAAAAGATTTAGGTGAAGGTATCGTGGTTGTATTTGCAAATAAAGATGACAAAGTTGGATTAGCAGTTGGAGTAACTAATAATTTAACCAGCAAGTATGATGCAGTTCAATTTGTTAAAGTTGGATCGGAAATAATTGGTGGTAAAGGCGGTGGAGGAAGAAAAGACTTTGCTCAAGCTGGTGGACAGGATGAATCAAAAATTGAGGAAGCTTTTGAAAAGCTTAAGAATTTAGTTTAATTTCTTTTTTAAATTACCATCAATTTCATCTAAAAATTGATTTGTAGTTAAGAATTTACTATTTGGACCTACAAGAATTGCTAAGTCTTTTGTCATAGATCCACTTTCAACACATTCAATACAAACTTTTTCTAAAGTTTGTGCAAATTTGATCAATTCTTCATTACCATCTAATTTACCTCTGTGAGCTAATCCTCTTGTCCAAGCAAAAATTGATGCGATTGGGTTTGTTGAAGTTTCTTTTCCTTGTTGATGCATTCTATAATGTCTTGTTACTGTTCCGTGTGCAGCTTCTGCTTCCATTACTTTTCCATCTGGAGTTAATAAGGTACTCGTCATCAATCCCAAAGACCCATAACCTTGTGCCATAGTATCTGATTGCACATCTCCATCATAATTTTTACAAGCCCAAATATATTTTCCACTCCATTTCATTGCACATGCAACCATGTCATCAATTAATCTGTGTTCGTAAGTCAAATTATTTTTTTCAAATTCATTTTTATATTCTTTGTCAAAAATTTCTTGGAAAATATCTTTAAATCTTCCATCGTATTGCTTTAGAATTGTATTTTTTGTAGACATATAAACAGGCCATTTTTTTATCAATCCATAACTGAAACAAGATCTTGCAAAGTCTTCTATAGATTTATCTAAATTGTACATTGATAAAGCCACACCAGGGCCTGTAAAATTAAATACTTCATATTTAATTTCATCTTTTCCATCTTCAGATGTCCACTTCACTTCCATTTTTCCTTTTCCAGGAACTTTAAAATCAGTTGCTCTATATTGATCACCAAATGCATGTCTTCCAATAATCACTGGATCAGTCCAAGAGGGAACAAGTTTTGGAATATTTTTACAAATAATTGGTTCTCTAAATACTGTTCCTCCAATTATATTTCTTATAGTTCCGTTTGGAGATCTCCACATTTTTTTTAAATCAAATTCTTCTACTCTCGCTTCATCAGGGGTAATTGTTGCACACTTAATTCCAACACCAATTTTTTTAATAGCATTTGCAGAGTCGATCGTAATCTGATCATCGGTATTATCTCTGCTTTTCATGCCTAAATCGTAATATTCAATACCAAGATCTAAATATGGGAGGATTAATTTATTTTTGATGAACTCCCATATAATACGAGTCATTTCATCACCATCCAGCTCGACAACTGGGTTTTTTACCTTGATTTTGCTCATTAAATAAAAATTATCTTATTAATTGAATTTGATCGTTTTATATACATATTAATCGAAAATTAGCAAATAGAAGAATATGTTTAGTAAGATATTTCCAAAAATTCACACTGAAGGATACAAGTTTATAGTCATAGCTGTATTCATAACTATCATTTTTCTAATTATTAATAATTTTTTAGGATTAATAGGAATATTACTGACTGTTTGGGTTTATTATTTTTTTAGAGATCCAGAAAGAACAATTATAGGAGATGATAGTTACCTAGTAAGCCCTGCAGATGGAGAAGTGATTAAAGTTGAAGAGGTAGATGGTCCAAAAGAACTTGGACTAGAAAATAAAAAATTTAAAAAAATAAGTATTTTTATGAACGTCTTTGACTGTCATGTGAATAGAACCCCATGTTCAGGTATTGTTGAAGATATTTTGTACAAACCAGGAAAATTTTTAAATGCATCTTTAGATAAAGCAAGCGAAGACAATGAGAGAAATTATTATAAAATTAAAGATAAACATGGGAATGATATTGTAGTCGTTCAAATAGCTGGACTAGTTGCAAGAAGAATAGTTTGCGAGACAAATAAAAATCAGGAATTAAGTCAAGGCGATAGAATTGGTATGATTAGATTTGGTAGTAGAGCAGACGTTTATTATGAAAATTATGAACCACTAGTTAAAGTTGGTCAAACAGCAATTTCAGGAGAAACACTGCTGGCTAAAAATTAATTTATGGAACAGCCAAAGAATAATTTTAAATTAGTGACAGACAAAAAGAATGCAAGAATGCTTCTTCCAAACATGCTTACATTAATAGGAGTTTGCATAGGTTTAACTTCAATTAGATTTGCATTAAGTGGAGAGTTTCATTTAGCAATCATTGCAATAATATTTGCTGCATTAATAGATGGCTTAGATGGAAGAATTGCAAGATTGATAAAAGGAACCTCAAAAGTGGGTAAGGAATTAGACTCACTTACTGATATGATAAGTTTTGGTGTTGCTCCAGCATTTATAATGTATTTTTGGAAATTAAATACTTTTGGTAGATTTGGCTGGTTATTATGTTTGGTATATGTGATTTGTGTAGCTTTAAGACTTGCAAGATTTAATATTAGTTCTAATCAAGAGCCTTCTTGGAAAGATAATTTCTTTGAAGGGGTTCCATCACCTGCTGGTGGCATATTAGTTTTAACACCTTTAATTATAAGTTTAAGTGGATTTGATTATATAAAAATTAATTACGACATAATCGTTCCAGTTTTTTTTATAGCAACATCATTTTTATTAATAAGTAAATTTCCAACCTATTCTTTTAAAAAAATAGTGATCCAAAGAAAAGCAACAATTTTTTTATTATTTACAATTGTTCTATTTTTTGGACTTTTATTAATTTATACATTTAATGTTATTGCTATAAGCAGCATAATTTACCTAAGTTTGATACCAATTAGTTTTTTTCACTATCAAAAAATGAAAAAAATTCATGAAAATGACAAAATTCAAGATGAAGATGATCTTGAAGACGTACTTTAATGAAAAAAAATGTCATTGTATCTTTAGCTGACGCAAATTATTTTCCTTTATTAAATGAACTAGTAGATTCAATAAAAAGTTTTGACGAAAGTAAGAATGTTGCAATTTGTATTTTAGATGCAGGATTAACCGATGATCAAAAAGAAATTTTACTTAAAAAGGTTGATGAAATTAAATCTGCTGAGTGGGATATAGAAGTTCCTGGATATAAAGTTAAAGGTAAAGAGTGGTTAAAAAGCCAGGTATCTAGAGCATTTCTACCTAAATATTTTCCTGATTATGAAAAGTATTTATGGATTGATTGTGATGCATGGGTAAATGATTGGGAGTGTATAGAGCTTTATTTTAAAGCTTGTGATAAAGGGAAATTAGGTATTACCCAAACTATAGGACCTGGATATAAAATTACTTCAAGAGTTAATTGGTTATTTGGCAAACTTGCTATAATTAAATCACAAAATTTTAAACATGCAGTGAAATCAAATATTGGTTATGAGAAAGCTAGGAAGTTAGCTTTTGCTCCTCATATTAACATAGGTGTATTTTCATTAGAAAATAATTCTCCAGGGTGGGCTTCATGGCAGAAGAATTTATCTCAAGCGTTAAAAGCTGGAAATATTTTTGGGAGTGAAGGACTTGCAATTAATATGTCTGTTTATATTGATGATTTAGAAACAGAGTTTTTACCATTAAATTGCAATTGGATTACAAGCAACCTTTTACCAAAATATGACGAGAACAATGATACTTTTGTTGAACCATTTCTTCCAAATTATAAAATTGGAATTATGCACTTAGCTGCAGGGATTTGGAAAGATGGTAAAGACATGAGAATTGACAAAAGCATTAAAATTGAAATTAAAACTTTACAAGATAAAAAAATACTCAAAAGTTTAAGATACAGTAATTAATTGAAAAAAAATAAAATCTCTAAAAACTGGGTAAATAAGCAGCGTAGAGATATCTATGTTAGACAATCTAAAGTTGATGGTTATAGAGCAAGATCAGCTTACAAATTAATGGAAATTGATGAAAAGTTTAAAATATTTAAAGGAGGTTTGTCAGTTATTGATATTGGTGCTGCTCCTGGTTCCTGGTCACAATATGCTATGAAAACAGCCAAAAGTGGCAAGTTAATATCTATAGATCTTAAAAAAATGGAACCCATAGGTAATAGTATTCAAATTCAAGGAGATTTTACTGAAGAAAAAACTCAAGAAGAAATTAAGAAAAACATCAGTGGTAAAGTAGATGTTGTAATGTCTGATATGGCTGTAGATACAACCGGAATTAAAAATATTGACTCAATTCAAACCGGAGAACTATGTAAAGAAGCGATGTACTTTGCTAAAGATCTTATGAAAGAAAATGCATATTTTATCTCAAAAATTTTTATGGGCGGCACATTTAACGAAATCGTCGCAGAGGGAAAAAAATATTTTAAAGAAGTTAAGGTTTTTAAACCAAAATCTAGCAGAAAAGATTCTAAAGAAAGTTTTATAATTTGTAGAAAAATTCGATAGAGACTTTTAATTTAAAAGGAATCATATATAAAAGATTATGGTTCCCATAAAAGAAGCACTTACCTTTGACGATGTTACACTAGCTCCAAAGTATTCAGAAATATTACCCTCTGATGCAGACACAAGTGTGTCTTTAACAAAGCATTTAAAACTTAAAATTCCTATATTATCATCTGCAATGGATACTGTAACAGAAAGTAGAATGGCAATAGCCATGGCAAAAGCTGGTGGTATTGGAGTAATTCATAGAAACCTTGATATAAAAAAACAATTATCAGAAATAAAAAAAGTAAAAAAAGAAAAACTAATTGTTGGAGCGGCTGTAGGTGCATCAGCTAGTGAATTTATTAGAGCTAAAGAAATAATTAAAGAAGGTGTAGATTTAATCGTAGTAGACACAGCGCACGGTCATACAAAAAAAGTTTCTGAAATAATAAAATATATTAAAAAAAATAAATCTAAAAAAATTGCGTTGTGTGCAGGAAATATTGCAACACCAGAAGCTGCAAAATTCCTAATAAAATTAGGAGTAGATATAATTAAAATTGGTATAGGGCCAGGTTCTATTTGCACGACAAGATTAGTTGCTGGAATAGGAGTTCCTCAATTAAGCGCAATTTTAGCAGTAAGAAGTGGTTTAAAAAATAAAAATGTTAAAATAATTTCAGATGGGGGAATAAAATATTCTGGTGATTTGGCCAAAGCATTCGCGGCAGGTGCAGATGCTGTAATGATTGGTTCATTATTTGCAGGTACTAATGAAACTCCAGGAAAATTAATTAAAAAAAATGGACAACTTTTCAAAAGCTTTAGAGGAATGGGTTCTGTAGGTGCTATGAACAAAGGGTCGGCTGATAGATACTTTCAAAAAAAACAAAAAGATTCCTCAAAATATGTACCTGAGGGCGTTGAAGGTTTTGTAAAATATAAAGGAGATGTTGGAAGTATTATTTATAAATTAATTGGTGGATTGAAATCTTCCATGGGTTATCTTGGGTCAAAAACAATCATCAAATTAAGAAATAAACCACAATTTGTGAAAATTACAAAAGCTGGATTTTATGAAAGTATGGTTCATAATGTAGATGTGGTAAAAAACGATAGTAAATATTAATGAGCAAATTTTTTAAATTAATAGGGTTAATACTTTTAACAGTTTCTTTTAACAGCGCGTCTTTTAGCAAAGAAAATTTTTTTAATGAAGCTTTAAAGTTGTTTAAAAAAGAAAAATATGAAGATGCGCGTTTTTTATTTGAAAGAAATATAGTTTTTAATCCAAAAGACGCAAAGTCATATTTATATTTAGCAAAAATTTATAACCAAGAAGAAAATCAAAGAAAAGAAGAATACAATTTAGAAACAACACTTTTAATTGAGCCAGATAATGAGGACGCTTTATTAATGTTAATGAAAATTGCATTAGAAAAATCGAATTATGAAAAAGTCAAAGATCTTTCTGATAAATTTGTGAAAGTTTGTAAAAATTTATGTGATGAAAACAAAGATATTCAAGAGTCATTAAAAAATATTGAACCTGAAAATAATGAGTCTTGATCAAAACCTTAATAAAATCTTAATAATAGATTTTGGTTCTCAATTTACTCAATTAATTGCAAGAAGAGTAAGAGAATTAGGTGTGTTTTCAGAAATAGTTAGTCACAAAAAAATAAAACTAAAAGACATAAATCACAGCATTAAAGGAATAGTATTATCTGGTGGTCCATTAAATGTTTATCAAATAAATAAATATTCATTTGATAAAAAAATTCTACAGCTTGATGTACCTGTTCTTGGAATATGTTTTGGGCATCAAATTTTGTCAAAACTTAATGGTGGAAGAGTAAAACAATCAAAACATAGAGAATTTGGTCTAGCTAATGTTTATAAAAAAAATAATAGTCTTTTAACAACTAATTTTTTTGGAAATAAAAAATCCAAACAAGTTTGGATGAGTCATGCTGATCAAGTTTCAAAACTTCCTAAGAATTTTAAAATTGTTGCATCAAGCACAAATTCAAAATTTGCAATTGTTGAAAATAAAATAAAAAAATATTATGGGGTACAATTTCATCCAGAGGTGACACACACAGAAAACGGAAAAAAATTAATAAGTAATTTTATTTTTTTAATTTGTAAAATTAAACGAAATTGGTCCTCTAGAGATCAAAAAAATCAGCTCATTAAAGATGTTCGAAAACAAGTTGGGAATAATAAAGTTATTTGTGCATTATCAGGAGGTGTGGATAGTAGTGTGGTCGCTCAATTACTGAATAAAGCTATTGGTAAAAAACTTTATTGTATTTTTGTAAACACTGGCCTTCTAAGAAAAAATGAGGAAGTACAAGTAGTTCAAACTTTTAAGAAGCGTTTAAAAATGAATTTAATTTATGTAAATGCTGAAAAAGAATTTTTAAAAAAATTAAAAAATGTTTCCGATCCTGAGAAAAAAAGAAAAATAATTGGTAATTTATTTATTAAAATATTTGAGCGATATGCTAAGAAAATTAAAAATGTTAAATTTTTAGCTCAAGGAACTCTTTATCCTGATTTAATTGAGAGCAAATCTGTTACTGGTAGCCAAACTTCAAAAATAAAATCCCATCACAATGTTGGTGGTTTGCCCAAAAAAATGAATTTAAAATTAGTAGAACCGCTAAAGTTCTTATTTAAAGATGAAGTAAGAAAATTAGGATTGGCATTAAATTTAAGTAAAGAAATTATTTCAAGACATCCATTCCCAGGACCTGGGTTAGCCATTCGAATGCCAGGGATAATTACAAATGACAAAATTAAAATTTTAAAGGAAGCAGATTATTATTTTATCCAAGCTTTAAAAGATCATGGTCTTTACCATAAGATTTGGCAAGCCTATGCAGCTTTGCTCCCAGTTAAAACTGTTGGGGTCATGGGAGATAATCGTACTTATGAATATTTGTGTTTGTTGAGAGCAATTACTTCTGAAGATGGTATGACAGCAGATTATTATGAATTTAATAAGAGCTTTATGCAAAACATATCTAATAAAATTGTAAATAGTATTAGAGGAATAAATAGGGTTGTATATGATGTTACATCAAAGCCACCAAGTACTATTGAATTAGAGTAATTTTTAACTATAAGTATTGCTATGAAATATTTACATACAATGATTAGAATTAGTGATGTTGATGCATCTCTTAAATTTTTTTGTGAGGGTCTTGGACTTAAAGAAACAAGAAGGAAAGATAGTGAAAAAGGAAGATACACTTTAATTTTTCTTGCTCCACCAAATGATGAAAAGACAGAAATTGAATTAACATACAACTGGGATGGCGACGAGCTAGGAGAGGGTTCTAGAAATTTTGGCCATTTAGCTTACAGAGTAGATAATATTTATGAAACTTGCCAAAAACTTATGGACATGGGTTATACAATTAATAGACCTCCAAGAGACGGGCATATGGCTTTTGTTAGATCGCCTGATAAAATTTCAATTGAATTACTTCAAGATGGATATTTAGACCCCCAAGAACCTTGGGCCTCAATGGAAAATACTGGTATTTGGTAAAATTTTCGAATGTGGACTGAGAAGTTCAATAGACAATATAAAGAGAAAATTAAAAAATTAACTATAAATTTTGCAGATATTAAAAAGGGAGAAACAATGTTGGTTTCATCTCCAGTTTCAATTGCAAAGTATATTAAAAAAATTCCCAAAGGAAAAAAAAAGACTGTTAATGAAATGAGAGAAGCTCTAGCCAAAAAAGCTAAAGCTGACAAAACATGCCCTGTTTCTACAGGAATTTTTTTGAGAATTGCAATAGAAGCCTCTTTAGAAGAGCAAAGTAAAAAAAAATTAAAAAAACCCAAACTTCCTTTTTGGAGAATTATTGATGAGAAATCTACTATTGCAAAAAAACTAACTATATCTAAAAAGCTTTTGAAAGCATATAAAAGCCAAGAATCAATAAATGAATAAAATTAAAAAATTATTATCAAAAAAAAACAAAAGTAAAATTGTTAGCTTAACAGCTTACTCTAAAAATATAGCGTCAATCTTAGATAACTATTGTGATATTGTTCTTGTTGGAGACTCTCTTGGTTCTGTTTTATATAATTATAAATCTACTCGACAGGTAACTTTGGATATGATGATTGAACATTCAAGGAGTGTAAGAATGGGAATTAAAAAAGCTTTAATGGTTGTTGATATGCCTCACAACACTTACAGAAATCCAAAAGAAGCGCTAAAAAATGCTAAAAAAATAATATCAAAGACGAAATGCGATGCTGTTAAATTGGAAGGTGGGAAAAAAATTTATAACTCTATTAAAACTCTAGTAAAAAATAAAATTCCTGTGATGGGACATTTAGGATTGCTTCCTCAGTCAGATAAAACATTTAAATTCAAAGGTAAAAAAAAATCAGAAAGAGAAAATATTTTAAAAGATGCAAAATTATTAGAAAGAGCAGGTGTATTTTCTATTGTATTAGAATGTGTTGCAACGTCATTAGCTAACCATGTAACTAAACAAATCAATATTCCAACTATTGGAATAGGAGCTTCAAATAACTGTGATGGACAAATATTAGTTTTTGATGATCTTATTGGACTTAACCCAATTAATGCTAGATTTGTAAAAAAATATGCAAATATTCATAATCAAATTAAAAAAGCTGTATCAAATTATTCAAAAGAGGTTAGAAAAGCGCAATTTCCGTCAAAAAAATATTCTTATTAATTAAAATAAATTTATCTTATTGAAAAAGGATCAAGCGTTGGCTCATCTGAAGTGTAAAACCAAGTTGTTTTTACCCTAGTGTAGTCTTTTATAGAGTCAATTCCAGCCTCTTTTCCATATCCACTATCCTTGATACCTCCAAATGGAGCTGAAGGAGAAATTAATCTATAAGTATTTACAAATGTTATTCCTGCTCGGATAGCATTAGATACTCTCATTCCTCTTGCTAGATCACTAGTATAAACACCTGAAGAAAGCCCATATTGGTTGTCGTTCATTAATTCTATTACCTCTTTTTCAGTATCAAATTTCATGACCGATAATACAGGACCGAAAAGTTCATTCTCAGCAGCTGGTAAATTATGATTTTCACACTCAATAATTGTTGGAGGAAAATAATAACCTTCATTTGAAAATGGATGTCTTTTACCACCACATTTAATTTTTCCACCTTGTTCAACTGTTAATTTAATATTTTTTTCTATTACTTCTAATTGTTTGAAGTTACTTAAGGGACCCATTTCAGTATCAGTATCCATTGGTGCACCTATTTTAATTTTTTCTGCTCTTGATGCTAATTTATCTAGAAACTCATTATAAATTCCTTTTTGTAAGTACAGCCTTGAACCTGCTATACAACTTTGACCACTTGCTCCGAATATTCCAGCAGTTATTCCATTAATTGCATTTTCTTGTTTAGCATCATCAAAAACAGCTACAGGACTTTTTCCACCTAACTCTAAACTTACCTCAGATAAATTTTCTGCAGAATTTCTAATTATATGTCTTGCTGTTTCTGGACCTCCTGTAAAAGCTACTTTCTCAACTAAGTTGTGAGTAGTTAAAGCTTTACCACATGGATCACCAAAACCAGAAACTACATTTATTACCCCTTTTGGTATTCCAGTTTCTTCAACTAACTTTGCAAACTCAAACATAGTTGCTGGTGCTAATTCAGAACATTTAATTACTACGGTATTACCCATAGCTAAAGCAGGAGCAACTTTTGTTGCAGTTAAAAACATTTGAGAATTCCAAGGAATGATAGCAGCTATAACACCTATTGGAATTCTTGTTGTGATTGCTTGAATATTTGGTTTATCTATTGGAAGAACTGTTCCTTCAACTTTGTCAGCTAAACCTGCGTAGTAATCATAATATTCTGCAATATATTTTGCTTGTTGATAAGTTTCTCTATACAGTTTTCCTGTATCAATCGTTTCAATCTTTCCTAATAATTCAGAATTTTCTCTGAGCTTATTTCCAATCGCTCTTAAATATTTTGCTCTATCTCTTGCAAGCATTTTTGGCCATTCACCTTCAAAAGCTTTTTGTGCAGCTTTTACAGCTCTATCAACATCTTTTGCACTAGCTTCAGGAACTACAGCCCAAGGCTTATTATTTTCTGGATTTAAAGTTTCAAAAGTTTTTTTTGTATCAGAGTCTACCCACTGACCATTTATAAACATTTGATATTTTTCTAACTCAGGCATTATTTATATGTTTCATTATTGCATTATTTACTTCTTCTGCATATTCAATAGTGCATAAATGTTTTCCATTTTTTATTTCAAGATATGTTGAATTTTGTATATCTTTATTTAAATTTTTTGACATATCAGGTGTAGATCCTGGATCATCTGATCCAGTTATTATCAAAGTATTTGTTTTAATATTTTTTATGTTTTCAAGATTGTCCTCATAGTTTGCAAATACTTCATAAGCTTTTATAAAATTTTCTTGATCAATTCCTTTCTTATTAAGAATTTTCATAAACTCATCGTATAATTCAGGGTTTTGCTCAAGGTACTCATCTGAAAACCATCTCTTCATTGCCATTTGAGATATTGGCATATTTTTTTTTGCTAAATTTACTCTATCAATTACATTTTGTCTTTCTTCAGCTGTCCTTTGATATGTAGTGGATATTAGAGTTAAGGAATTTAAGTAATTTTCATATTTTGAGGCAAATTCAATTGCAATCAAAGATCCGATAGAAAAGCCAATTAAATTAAATTTCTCTATCTTTAGGTTAGTTACTAAATTTGATAATTGATCAGTAAAATTTTCCATTGATAAATTTGGCTCTTTAAAAGGTGTTTTTCCATGTCCTAATAGATCGTAAGTTAAAAATGAATTGTCCTTAAAAAATTCAATTTGTGGTTTCCACATTTGCTGATTTAAACCAACGCCATGAATAAAAATTATTGGTAAAGAATTTTTGTTATTAAAATAATAATGATTTTGATCTGTATCAAAATTATAAGACATCAATTAGTTATCAATGCCCATCTCTTTCATGTCTTGATATCTATCACCCGTTCTTGCATGAGCTCGTCCAGTTGGAGCGCCTCCAATAGCAACAACTATTTCATCTTCATTAGGGGCATCATGAATTGTAAATTCATGAGTAAGATAAAAAGGTCTTAATCCAGCATCAGTTTTGTGCATCATGGGAATTGAAATTTTTGCACCTGCAGGACCTCTGGTATTTGTAAAACTTAAATAGGAAGTTCCCCCAACAGCATCTCTAAATTTATTTCCAAATCTTAAAGTATGAATAAATGCAGACGCGTGTTCTATCTCACCATTTAATCCAACCATAGCAGCTTTTCCATAGGCTAAAATTTTTTCACCCGATCCAATTTCTTTTGTTAACTCTGGAACCAAAATATCTCCTAATTGAGGCGCAAGATCTAATATTTCTGGTTTTAAATCTTCTACAAAACCTTTTCCGGCCCAAGGATTTTCTATAACAGCTGCAACAGAAACTAACAGAACAGGTTCTTTAGCTTTTTTTCCACCTTCAATAAAAGTTTTATCAACAAATTTTGCAAATTTTCTAAGTTTTAAATTCATTTACTAACTAGCTCTTTGAATGTTTGTGTCTATCGGTTTTATATTTGGAATTACTTCTTCTGTAAATAATTTGATGCTTCTCATACAATCTTCGTGTTTAATACCTGGAAAGTTAGACCAGACTTGTAAATTTTGAAGATTTAATTCTTGTTGAAGTTCTTTTATTTTTTCAATTACAAACTCAGGTGTTCCAAACAATAGATTTCTTTTATGAAGAAATTCATAATTTAATAAATCCAATTTATTTTTTGTCTCTGGTAATTTTTCATCTGGATCCATATGATTTCCCAATCCTCTCCAATGACAAACCCATCTCATATAATTTACAATATGTTCTCCAGCCATTTTTTCAGCCTCTTCCATAGTTTCTGCAACAAACATATCTCTAACCAAACTAATACCTTCCCCTAGTGGTACATCTCTATTTTCAGCTTTAGATTTTGCATCTTTATAAATTTCAAATCTTTTTTTCAAAGCTTTTACAGTTGGTATCCACATAATTGTATTAAGCCCATTTTCTGCTGCCCACTGAATTGATCTTTCTCCATCAACTACTTGAGAAATTGGTGGAAAAGGTTTTTGATAAGGTTTTGGTAATACAGATATTTGTTTTAATTCATTTGTTTTTAAATCGACAACATTTTCTTTTGGAGGACTCATGTCGTGTTGCCAAATAAAATTAGGAGATGGGTAGGTATAAAATTCTCCTTGATGAGAAAAAAAGTCTTCAGACCATGCTTTTTTCATTATGTCTAATGTTTCTGAAAATAGTCTAAAATTTTTTGCTTGGTCTTTTAAGTCAGCTTCTTTATTCATGTTGATTGCTTCTCTACCATAAACTCCTCTACCAATACCCACTTCAACTCTTCCTTTTGACATTTGATCAAGGGTAGCAATATCTTCTGCAAGTCTTATAGGATTATGAAATGTAATTACGTTACAAGCCTGCCCTAAACGAATATTTCTAGTTCTTGCAGCAGCATCAGTGCACATCATTAGTGGATTGGTGCACGACTCCATTCCTTCATGATTAAAATGATGTTCGGTATACCAAATAGAATTCCAATTATTTTGATCACAATATTCAGTGATCTCTCTAGCTTCATCTAAAAGTTGCGTATAAGGTTTTTTATCCCAATTAGTAGTGTTACAAAAATATCCAAAGTTCATAAAGCCTCCTTTAAAAATTAATTTAAAGACGACCGATCCCACTTTCGTAAATTTTTGAATTTAACGACGAGTTATGTATCGCTTTATATTCAAACCTTATTATTACTAACGTTGATATTCAATAAATTTCTTTAAGGATTTGTTAAGAAATTTCTCATAAATTAGACCATTATTTTTGCATTTACTTCCATTTAAAAATGATTGGTTCATTTTGAAATTATAGGAAGGTTCAAAGAAAAAAGGAACAGAGAGTCTCTTAGTTTTATTCCATAGTACTCTATGATTTGTTGCTTTAAATTTACCTTTACTAAGAAATTCTAATGCTCTTCCAGTATTTACAACCAAAGCCTTTTTATTAAATGGAACATCATACCATTTTTTTGTTTTTCTATTTTGCACCTGTAGCCCACCTTTTCTATCTTGATAAAGTACAGTAAACACTCCACTATCAACATGAGTTTCACATCCAAGAGCAACCCCATCTTGTTTTGATATTTCAACTGGCTTTGTCTGGTTTGGATAATAATTAAATCTTAAAGTGCTTAATGTTTTTAATCTTGAGAAAGCCATTTTAGAAATATCAGGATTTTTTTTATAAAGTTTAATTATACTTTTGAATAAAGTTTCACTTAATGAAAATAAATTATCAAAATATTTTTCTAAAATTTTTATCGATGATTTATCAATACTTTTGCTTAGATCTAAGTGTTCAATATATTGGTTTTTAATTTTTGCTGAATAATTTTTTGTAACTTTTAAATCACCAATATCTAAACCTTCTTTACCATTCACGTCATTTGGAAAGTATCCTCTATAAAGATTTTTATTTTTTTTATTCCATTTCTTAGGGGATAATTTTTGCTTATTAATTTTAGAAGAATTAAAAAATTTATTGCCAACATCACAAGTTTTTTTTATTTCTTTTAAATTGATACCGTGACCTGTTATCTGGAAAAAACCAACATTGACACAAGCTTTTTCTATTTGTTTAATTGTTTGATTGGCTTTTTTTGTATTAAAATTATTTTTGATTAATGCTGAAATATTGATTGTTGGGATATAGTTTTTCATCTATTTGGAGTGTCTGTCACAATCAGTTGATCTTTGACCTTTTCCCTAAAATAAATATACACACCAGCACCTATAATTATCGAAACACCTATAAAAGTTCTAACAGTTGGAATGTTATCAAATATTAAATATCCAGTGATAATTGACCATATTATTAATGAATACTCATATAGCGAGACTACAGATGGGGAAGCTATACTGTAGGCATTAAAAACAAAATAAAATGCAAATGCACCAATGCAGCCCATGGCAATTATAAAAGGCCATGAATATGAAGGATTTGTAAACCATTCTCTAAAAATAAACTGAAAAGTTTCATCGCTAAAATTATTGAATTGACCTTTCCCTGTGAAAATAAAAAACAAAATACTAATTAATAGTGCACCAAAATATAAATGTAACATTTGAGTATAAACATTATCTTTATCGGAGGTTACTTTAGTAATTGTCATTGAAATTGCGTAGCATAAAGCACAGGCAACAGGTGCTAATTTCATATAATCAAAATCATTAAAATCTGGATTTAAAACAATATACACTCCAAAAAAACCAGCAAAAATTGCAATCCATCTTCTTATACCAACTTTCTCTTTTAAAAAAATAGTTGCCAATATGGATATGAAAAAAGGACTGGAAAAGAAAAGTGCATTCGCCATTGCCAGAGACATGTAAGTAAGAGAGATATAAAAAAAACTGAACCCAAAAAAGAAACATATTACTCTTAAAATTGTTAAAAAAGGATAATGACTTTTTAAATTTATTTTTTGATTAGTAATTTTGAGATAAATTATTAACAAGATGCAAGCTACAAGTGTTCTCCCAAAATATAATTCATATAAAGCTACATCTTCATAGATAAATTTAATTAAAGCATCTTGAATGGAAAAAGTTGCCATTCCTAATAAAATAAAGACAATACCCCTAGGGTTATTTTGGGATTGTGTCATGAATTAAGAATAAAATCTGAGGCCCTTTCAGCAATCATTAATGTTGGGGCATTTAGGTTTCCACTTGTAATTTCAGGCATTACAGACGCATCAACTATTCTTAGATTTTCAACACCATGAACTTTTAGTTTTTGATCTACAACAGCCATATTATCCACACCCATTTTTAAAGTGCATGATGGGTGATAAGCAGTCTCAGCTTTAGATCTAATATATTCTTCAAATACCTCATTTGTTTGAGCATGTTCTCCTGGTCCAATTTCTTTACCCGCAAAAGGCTTCAGAGAGTCTTGCCCCAAAATTTTTCTAGCTACATGAATACATTCTATGGTTTGCTTTAAATCATCTTCATGTTCTAGATAATTAAATTGAATTTTTGGATAATCATAAGGGTCTGAACTGTTTAAAGTTATATGACCTCTACTTTTTGGATGGTTTGGACTCGCATGTAATTGGTAACCATGCCTGTCTGGATCAACTAATCCATGATCAATTACGAAAGCAGGAAAAAAATGAAATTGAATATTTGGATATTCTCTTTCTGGAGATGATTTACAAAAACCTCCAGCTTCTAAGAAAGAAGTAGAGCAGGGACCACTTCTATTTAAAAACCACTGAATACCAATCCTTATCATATTAAGTTTATTAACGTATGAATATAAAGTATCTTTGGTTTTACATTCCTGCTGAACGTAGGTTTCTAGATGATCTTGTAAGTTTTTTCCAACACCCTCTAAGTTATGAACAACATCAATTCCCTTGTCTTTTAAGTGTTGGCTTGGACCAATTCCAGAAAGCATTAGTAATTGTGGTGAATTAATTGCACCTCCACTTAAAATCACTTCTTTATTAGCATAAATCTTTTCGATTTTATTTTTGATTTTTACTTCAATTCCAATTGCTTTTTTTCCATCAAATATAATTCTCTCAACAAAAGCTTCTGTGAATACTTTTAGGTTTTTTCTTTTTTTGGCAGGATTTAAATAATATTTAGATACACTTGCTCTTTCACCATTATGAATAGTAACATCGTACATTCCAAAACCTTCTTGTTCTTTACCATTCATGTCGTTGTTTATTTTATAACCAGCCTCGCCAGCTGAATCGACAAACGCTTTGAATAAAGGATTTTTATTTTTAGATTGGTTTACTGGCAATATTCCTGTACCACCACGATATTCATTTTCTCCCTCAGACCAGGTTTCAATTTTTTTAAAATAAGGAAGGACTTTTTCATACGACCAATCATCCAATCCAAAAGATGCCCACCTTTGATAATCATTTGGGTTTCCTCTTACAAATACCATTCCATTATGAGCAGAACATCCACCAATCATTTTTCCTCTTGGACAAAATAATCTTCTATTATGTAAATGAGGTTCTGGTTCTGAATAATATTTGTAGTTATATTTTGGATCATGCATTGTATATAAAATCGCAAGTGGCATGTTAACTTTCCAAATATCACTGGGTTTCCCAGCTTCAAATATTGCTACATTGTTTTGATTGTTTTCTGTTAATCGATTTGCAAGTACACAGCCTGCACTTCCAGCACCAATTATTAAATAATCGAAATTCATATAAGTTTGGAACTTAACAACTTTTCATAGTCATGAATAGATTTCATTTTAATGTCAGTTCTTTTTGCAGCCTCATCAAATTTTCGAAGAAGAATTGATGGCTTAAAGTAAGATTTATTTTCAAATTCTTTACTCTCTTTAGCATTTAGAACTCCTCCTTGTAACTTAAGGCTAATTTTTGACGCATTTGATAAATAATCAAAATATTTTTTGTCTCTAGCTAAATAACGTTTAGCTAAAACATGATATTTAATTGGCTCAACAATTTTTTGTCCAAAAAATTTTTTAAGATACTGATATCCAATATTTTCATGTTCTCCGTCTAATTTATTTTTAACTAATTCATCAGGATCTTCTAAAAGAAAATGACCATAGTCATGTAGTAAACATGCACAAATTAAATCATCGTTACACTTAGCTTTCTCAGCAAGCATGGCGGATTGAATCATATGTTCCGACATAGTCACTTTTTCACCAATGTACAAAGATTTGTTATTTATAAAATTTGAAATGATTTTATAAATTATTTTCATTTATTATTGTGGATGATCCCCTTCAATAGCAATACGATCCATTATTCTTTCAAAACCAAGTCCTTTATTTGGATAAAAATCAGCGATCGCATAGTGTTGAACACTTCTATTATCCCAGATCGCAATTGCATTTTCTGTCCATTTAAATCTACAAGTAAGATCTAATCTAGCTTGATGTTCAAATAAATAATTTAATATCTCATCACTTTCTTTTTTATCCATGCCAACTATTTCTTTTGTATAGGTCCAGTTAACAAAAAGAATTTTTTTACCTGTTTCGGGATGAGTTCTTAAAATTGGATGAGTATTTGAGTATTCATCCATATTTCCATTGCTCTCCATCGCTTTATATTTATCTAGGAAAAACCCTCCACCCCTTGATGAATGAACAGCTTTTTTATCTTTAATCTTATTTTTCATCTCATCATCTAATGTTTTCCATGCAAGTTCCATATTTGAAAAAACAGTATCCCCTCCAACTGGAGGAATTTTAATTGATTTTAAAACAACTGCCTTTGTTGGCTTTTTATTGTAACTAACATCTGAGTGCCAACCTTCGCCCCATTGTGTTTTTTCATCAGGTTTTTTAATTATTCTTACAATTTCAGGAAATTCACTTCGGCCTTTAACATATGCATGTGTTTCTAATGGGCCAAACTTTGCAGCTAATGCAATATGCTGTTCTGTGGTTAAAGGTTGATCTCTAAAAAAAATAACTTTGTGTTCTAACAATAGATCATTTATTTTTTTAAAATTTTCATCTGAAACATCAGTTAAATTAATTCCATTTATTTCTGCACCTAATGCCCCTGATAATAATTTTACATCAATCATTTTTTAAGTTTTCCTATAATTGTTAAATTATCAGAATTAAATTCATTTTTATTTTCATTTATAAAGTCGTCCATAATTTTAATTTTTTCTTCCTCAAATTCTGTAACTTTTCTTTTACTAAGATCAATATAGAGAGCTAACATTTCGATAGTTGCAGATAATTTTTTTGATGATTTTTCAATCATTTCCATTTTGAAATGTAGTCTCTTTTTATCATGATCAAAAAAGCTTAAAACAATTTCAACCTGATCTCCTTCTTTAACTTCTCCATCATAAGTAGTTCGGGTTTCAACAACCATAGTACTTCGTTGAGTATCCTTTGCAGATTTTTCACCCATCTTAAATTTTTCAAGAATTATCTCCCAAGTCTGATCAAAAATCAGGACATAGTAAGCCATGTTCATGTGATTATTGTAATCGGTCCATTCTTTTTTGATTGTTTGATCTGTTATGTGAAATGACATTTTTTTATTCCCTCGTCCTTTTTATAATAGTATAAATCTTACTTAAAATGAACAACAAGGTATTCATATCGTGTGCTGTAACTGGGTCAGGAGACACAGCAAGTAAGCATCCAGATTTACCAAAAACACCAGAACAAATTGCAACAGCGGCAATTGAAGCTGCGAAGGCAGGAGCTGCAATAGCACATATTCACGTAAGAGAAGAAGATGGAAGACCAAGCAGGAGGTTAGAATTATATAAAGAAGTTGTAGATAGAGTTCGTTCAAGTGATACGGATGTTATTTTGAATTTAACAACTGGAATGGGTGGGGATTTAGACATTGGTCAAGGCAAAGACCCGTTAGAGTTTGGACCAATGACTGATATGGCAAATGTTATGGAAAGAATTGCTAATGCTGAACAATTTTTACCTGAAATTTGTACACTAGATTGTGGAACTTTAAATTTTGGTGATAGTTCAGTTATAACGGTTAATACTCCAAACGATTTAAGAAAAGCTGCAAAACGATTAAAAGAAATTAAAGTAAAACCAGAAATAGAAGCATTTGATTTAGGAAATATGTGGTTTGGAGCACAACTGTATAAAGAAGGATTGTTAGATGATCCTCCAATGTTTCAAATGTGTTTAGGAATTCCATGGGGAGCGCCAGCTACTCCATTAGCAATGCAAGCAATGAAAGATATTATGCCAAAAGAAGGTGTGTGGTCAGGCTTTGCAATTTCGAAAAATGAGATGCCATTCGTAGCACAAACAGTAATTATGGGTGGTAATCCAAGAGTGGGTTTAGAAGATAATTTGTATTTATCTAAAGGCAAACTAGCAACAAATGCTCAGCTAGTTGAAAAAGCACTTAGAATTGTTGAAGATCTAGGTGCAACAACAATGACACCTGCAGAAACAAGAGAGAAGTTAAAACTTGTTAAACACAAGTAATGCAAAATATTAAAAAAGTTGCTGTAATTGGAACAGGTGTAATTGGAGCAGGGTGGATCATACGTTGTTTAGCTCATAACAAAATTGTTTATGCATTTGATAAGGATATCAAGTTAAAAAAAAATTTAATATCCGAAATAAAAAGAACATGGCCATTTGTAAAAAAACTTTTTAACAAAAAAAAACTAAATCTTAAAAATTTTTATTTTTTTACTTCAATAGAACAGGCGTTAAAAGAAGCAGACTTTATTCAGGAATGTGCAACTGAAAACTATTCTTTAAAAACTAAACTGATGAATAAAATTGGAAAGCATGCAAAACCAAATTCTATAATTTCTTCAAGCTCTTCAGGTTTGCTCCCAACAAGAATTTATTCAAAATGCAAAAATCCAGAGCGAGGTATAATTGGACACCCGTTTAATCCTGTTTATTTATTGCCTGCTGTAGAAATTGTTCCAGGTAAGAGAACTTTAAGAAAAAATTTAAATTTAGCTAAAAAATTTTATGAATCGATTTCTATGAATCCAATTATGGTAAAAAATGAATTACCTGGTTATTTATCAGATAGATTGCAAGAAGCATTATGGAGAGAAGGTTTACATATAATTAATGAGGGGTATGCAACTACGGAGGAATTAGATAGGGCAATTGAAGATGGTCCAGGATTAAGATGGTCGTTAATGGGTACATTTTTAACTTTTCACCTTGCAGGTGGAAAAGCAGGAATGAAACATATGTTAGAGCAATTTGGACCTGCTTTAAAGTTACCTTGGACAAAGTTAAAAGCACCAAAATTATCAAATAAATTATCATCAAGACTTATTTCTGGAACAGCAAAACAAGCCAAAGGTAAATCGGTTGCAATGATATCAAATATAAGAGATCAGTATTTAGTTGATCTTCAAAAATTAAGAAAAAAATACGAAAATAAAATTAGAAGATAATGAAAAAAACTTTAACAGCTAGTTGTTTATGTAAAGGAGTAAAGTTTAAAACTAGTGGTGAACATAGAAATGTTTCAAATTGTCATTGTATTCAATGTAGAAAAACCCATGGTATTTATGGTGCTTATTCTAATGTTAAAGATAAAGATATTAAATTTATAAATAAAAAAACTCTCAAATGGTTTAAATCATCCAGTAGTGCAAAAAGAGGATTTTGCAATAAATGTGGGGCTAGTATTTTTTTTAAATTTAAAAACACAGACAATGTATCAATAGCTGCGGGTATGTTTAATGGAAAAACAGGTCTTAAGACGATGAGAAATATATTTGTTGGTACTAAATCAGATTTTTATAAAATTACTGATAAACTCCCAAAGTATAAAAGGTTTTCGAATTAGTCGTTTCTTTCTGTATGTCCATCTACAGAAATTACCTGCCCTGAAACTTTACTTGAGTCATCGGATATTAAAAAAGCACACATTTTTCCTATATCTTCCTCTAGGATCCATTTTTTCATAGAACTCATTGAAATAAATTCTTTTTCAACTTTTTTTGAAGAAACTTTTGTAAACTTTGCTTTATCTCTTATTACTCTTTTCATTCTTTCGCCTTTTATTGAACCAGGACATACTGCATTAACTCTTATATTGAATTTACCTAGTTCCATTGCCAATGTTTTGGTAACTCCAATGATTGCCCATTTGCTTGCCGCATAAGGGGATCTTAAAGGAAAACCTAATATTCCAGCTGTTGATGAAATATTTATTATTGATCCATTTTTAGACTTTTTAATTAAAGGTATAGCTTTTTTAGTAAAATAAAAATGACTATTAACATCTACTTGTATGGTTCTTTCCCAATCTTCAGATTTAAGTTTTTCTAGTGATCCGGTTGGTCCAGCAATTCCAACATTATTTATTAAAGCATCGATTTTTTTTGTTTTCTTGTTTATTTTCTTAAATAAATCTGAAACTTGATTTTCATCTGAGGCATCACACGCATATGAGAACAATCTTTTATTTTTTAAAGGATGTTTATTAAGTTTGTTTAAAGATTTAGTGTCAATATCACAAAGATAAACATATGCTCCACGCGCAAGACATACTTTAGCTGTAGCTAAACCTATCCCAGATGCTCCTGCAGAAATTATTATTTTTTTATTCTTTAATGATTGGTTAACCATTAATTAAGATTTTGTTAGTGATGTCTGTAGTTCTTTATTTGATATATAACCTTTTACATTTCCACTTTTATCAACAACCTCACAGTTTGAATTTGAACAAACAATTTGAGGTAAAAATTCTTCTATAAATTGATCTTCATTAACTTTTATTAAATTAGATTTATCAATTTCATTTGCTTCTTCAGTTTTTTTCATAACTACTTTAGCTTTTATTACTTTTGCTCTATTTACATCTTTAACGAATGCTTTTACATAATCATCTGCTGGGTTCATTATGATATCAACCGGTGTTCCAACTTGAACTAATTTACCAGCATTTAATATTCCAATATGATCTCCAAGTCTTAATGACTCATCTAAATCATGAGTAATAAATACGATGGTTTTTTTCAATTCTGATTGAAGATCAAGTAATTGTTTTTGCATATCACTTCTAATTAAAGGATCTAAAGCACTAAACGCTTCATCCATCAACATGATGTCGCTATCGGTTGCAAGTGCTCTTGCTAAACCAACTCTTTGTTGCATACCACCTGATAATTGATTGGGAAATTGATTTTCAAAACCAGTTAAGCCAACAGCTTCAATTTTTTCCATAGCAGTTCTGTCTCTTTCATCTTCGGGCTTGCCCTGCATTTCCAAACCATAACCAACGTTTTGCAAAACAGTTTTGTGAGGAAATAAACCAAATCTTTGAAACACCATGCTCATTTTGTGTCTTCTAAAATCAATAAGCTGTTCTTTGTTGAATGACATTACATTTGTTCCTTCAACTAAAATTTCACCATCAGTTGGATCAATCAGTCTGTTAAGATGTCTAATTAGTGTAGATTTTCCTGATCCTGAAAGACCCATACATACAAACGTTTCGCCTTCCTCAATATTCAATGAAACATTATCAAGTCCAACTGTATGTCCAGTTTGTTCTAAAACCTCTTCTTTGTTGGCACCATCTTTTACCATCGGCATTACAGACTGAGGATTGTTTCCAAAAATTTTGTAAACATTTTTAATCTCTATTTTAGACATTATTTACCTTTCTTTTTTTCTGGAGCTCGTCTTTCTTGTAAAGTTTCTCCGTAAGATTGAGTTATTCTATCAAGCACGATAGCTAAAAGCACTATCGCAATTCCTGCTTCTGCAGCTCTACCAACATTTAGCTGCTGTAAACCTAGCAGAACTTCGTCACCTAAACCCCTTGTTCCAATCATTGATGCAATAACCACCATAGATAAAGCCATCATTGTACATTGGTTTATACCTTGCATAATATTGGGTAACGCTAATGGCATTTGCACACCCCATAATTTTTGTTTTTTACTTGCACCAAAAGCATCTGCTGCTTCAATTACCTCTTTATCTACAAGTCTTATTCCTAGATCTGTTAGTCTGACCAAAGGAGGTACTGCATAAATAAATGTAGCAATAATTGCTGGAACAGCACCTAATCCAAAAAGCATTATTCCAGGAATTAAATATACAAATGCTGGAATAGTTTGCATTAAGTCAAGAACTGGGAGTATTTTGTTTCTTATCCTTTCAGCTCTAGACATTAAAATTCCCACTGGCATTCCAAATACCAAACAAAGAAAAATACTTATTAACATTATGGCTGTGGTTTCTATAGCTTTTTGCCAAAATATTGGATGTAAAAAGCCAATAAAGAAAGTGCAAAAACCAACAAATACAGTTGTTCTTATTTTTCTTCCACTTGCAAAATAAGCTATAACTGTAACCCCTAACACTACAGCTGGCCATGGAGCTAATATTAAAAAATTTTTTAAAGCCATCAGCATTGCTAGTAAAAAATTATTTATTGCTTCAAAAATAAAACCATAAGTTTCATTTAATTTTTTAAAACCAATATTTATCCACTTCATTAATGGAAGGTCTAACCATTTGGGCCATTTTTGTAGCCAAGAAAAATCGTTTAGTAATTCACCAATGTTATCAGGTTTTCTTTTTGAAGAGCTATAACTAATTATTAGTAGCCAAACAAAGAAGACTAGAAGACCTATATTAAAAAATAGTTTTTTATTTCTTTTTATATCCATTAAATGAATTTTTAATCCTAATAATAAAAGAGCCCTCGCAAAAGGGCTCTTTCAAAATTTAATTATAGATTACAATGCAGCAGTAACTTTAGAAGCTACATCAGCTGGAACCCAGCTTTTCCACATTGATTCTGTTTTTAAAAACTCCTTAGCAGTTAATTCCATGTCACCATCCGACTCATCTTCGTAGAACGCTAACATTTTGTTAACAGTAGCTGTTGGAATAGTGTATTTCTTTAAAAACTCAGTTTCTGCTGGGTGCGCTTTTGCCCAATCAGTTAAAACAGACTTTGTTAAAGCCATATCTCTATATTCACAAGCACAACTTTTTTTATAAGCATCAGGACCGTTTGCTTTAATGTCTTCTACAACTGCAGACATTTTATTCCAGCAATCAGCATCAAAAGCAGGTTCTTTTAGTCTAACAAGTTCAACTTTTCCCATTAAACCTGTTGGTGCCCAGTAGTAAGTAAAGATAGGTTTTTTCTTAGCGAAAGCACCAGCGATAGCAGCATCCAATGCACCACCAGAACCTGGATCAAAGTTAGTATAGTATTTGTCTAAACCATACTCTATTTGTTTAACCATATTAACTGTGTAACAAGTCCAGCCAGAAATACAGCTAGTCATTCTACCTTTAGATGGATCTTCTGGATCTTTAAATAGCGCCGCTATTTTTGGATCTTTCATATCCTCTACAGATTTTAAGTTGTATTTATCAGCTGTTGCCTTATCAACATAAAACGCTTGTTGCGAGTCTGGTGTGTTCACTCCAATATTTTGAATTGTACCAGCTTGTTCATGTGGTTCATAGTTAGCAATAATATTGTCGTACCAAACTTCAGTAATAACATCTAATTGTTTATCGTAGTGTGCAGCCATGATAGGTGTAGTACTTCCTTTAGTTACTGAAACCTCACAACCATATCCTTTTTCAAGAATAAACTGTGTGATTGCAGTATGGATGTTCGCACTACTCCAGTCGAAATCTCCCAATCTAGCCTTACAGTCACCTGCATTAGCAGTACTAACAACTAAAGATGATAAAAGGAAAATTGAGATAGTTAATCTTTTTAAAAACTTCATTAAATTATCTCCTTAAGGTTAAGTTTTAATATGGAGATTTAATAATGATTAAAGGAAAAAAACAAGTCAATTTGTAATACAACTATTAATTGAGTTGATTTGGTTACTCGTTTATATAAAGATTAATTATGAGTGAAATTTCAAAGCTTGAGAAAAATTCTACATATTTAAAAGTTATTTGGAACGATGGAGAAGAAAGCAAATTTAATTATCTTTGGTTAAGAGATAATTGCCCAACTGCACATGATAAAGATTCAAGACATAGAATGTTTAATATTTTGAATGTTTCCCAAAATATTAATCCTAAAAATTATTCAGTGAGTTCAGATGGCAAACTAGAAATCGAATGGAGTGAGGGAGATCACACAAGTCATTATGATCCTAAATGGTTAAGAGAAAATTGCTACACAATTAATAATAAAAAAAAATATCTATCTCCATACACACTTTGGGATAATTCATTAGAAAACAATTTAGCTTCTATTCAAATTGATCATGATGAAATAATGAATTCTGAAGAAGGATTGATTAAATGGCTAGAGCTCTTACATCATACAGGCATTTCAATTGTTAAAAATGCACCTGTTGAAACAAACTCCGCATTAAAAGTTTTAAATCGTATAAGTCATACACGAGAAACTTTTTTTAAAACTCCGTTTGAAGTAATTAATATTCCAAAACCAAATAATTCTGCTTATACAGCTCATGCATTGAGAAATCACATGGATCTTCCTTGGTTTGAAAATCCTCCAGGGTATCAGTTTCTTCATTGTCTTATAAATTCTGCAGAAGGGGGAAATTCTTCAGCAATAGATGCGTTTAAAGTTGCCGATTATTTAAGAGAAAATGAAAAAGAAATATTTGATACGTTAGTTAATGTTCCTTTTAAGTTTAAAGATAAGGATTATACGCAAGAAGCGCACAGACATTTTCATGCTCCAGCAATAACTTTAACTAAAGATGGAGATTTTAATGATGTAAGATTTAGTGTTGCAACTATGGATGTATTAGATTGTAGCCCTGAAGTTATGGAAAAAGCTTACAAAGCTCATCATAGATTTGGAAATCTTCTTCACGATCCAAAATATCAAATTAATTTCAGATTAGAGCCTGGTGATATTTTTTCATTTAACAATAGAAGAGTTCTTCATGGTAGAACTGAATTTAATCCAAATTCTGGTCATAGGCATCTGCAAGGTTATTATATGGATCGAGACGAAATAGTTGGCAGATTAAATTATCTAAAAAGATAATTATAAATTTTCAAAAATAAGATTATTTTCTTTATTATATTTTTTAAACTCAGATTTAGTTTTGATTGTATAAAAATACTTATCCTTATTAATCTTCTTTATACTTTTATTTTCTAAATATGATTTATCTAAAACTAAGCAATTTATATTTTTATTTAATGATTTTTTGATGATTGATTTAATACTTGATGGTGGATGAAAAGAAAGTCCAACTTTAATTTTTTTATTAATTTTTAAAAGGTCATAAATATTTTTGTGTTTAAAAGAAATAAATACACATTTAGAATAATCAGAAGTTTCACTTACTAGTTTTTTTAAGATTTTTTTCGAAAAAAATGGTTTTATTTCAATAAACAAAAAATACTTATTTTTTGATGCTTTAAGAATATCATTTAATAGTGGTATTTTTTTTTTAGTTATTTTTTCAATATCTGAATAATTTAAATTTTTTATACTAGATTTATCTTTAAAAATTCTCTTTAGAGTAAAGTCGTGAAAACAAATAAATTTTTCATCTTTTGTTGCATGAATATCTGTTTCAATTCCATATCCTTTTTTAAATGATTGTAGAAAAGATTTTAGTAAGTTTTCTTTGTGATTTTTATTGATGATCCCACGATGGATTAGGTGCATAAATTAATGAAATTAATTCCAGCCAGTTACAGTTTTTACCTCTAGATATTCTTCAAGACCCCAAACACCTCCCTCTCTTCCGTTTCCTGATTGCCTATATCCTCCAAATGGAGTTCCTGCGTCTGCAGCATTTCCATTTATATAAACGCAGCCTGATCTTAGTTTTTTTGCAACTCTATGAGCCTTTTCTCTATCTTCAGTTTGTAAATAATTTCCTAAACCATATGAAGTATCATTAACAATATTAACTGCCTCATCTTCAGTTTCAAATGGAATAATTGATAAAACTGGACCAAATATTTCTTCTTTTGCTATTCTCATTTCATTTGTAACATCTGTGAAAATTGTCGGTTTAATAAAATAACCTTTGTTCAACCCATTAGGCAATTCAGGGCCTCCTGCTGCTAATGTTGCACCCTCTTTAATTCCACTTTCAATCAAACCAATTATTTTATCGTACTGAGTTTTTGAAATAACAGGTCCTATATGATCTCCTTTTTTAGATGCTTGGTCGACTCCTATTTTATTTGCCTCATCAACCGCATCATCTACAGCTCTTTGATAAATTGATTTTTCAACTAGCATTCTTGTAGGTGCATCACAGGATTGACCTGAGTTACTCATTACGTTTCTTATGCCATCGCGAACTGCATTTTTATAACTATCTGCAAAAACTATATTTCCACCTTTTCCTCCAAGTTCTAAACAGACTCTCTTTATTGTTTCTGCAGCGTTTTTTGAAATCAATCTTCCAGCTCTTGTTGAACCCGTAAATGAAACCATATCAATATCAGGATGACTTGAAATTTGAGTTCCAACTCCAGCACCATCTCCGTTCACTAGGTTGAAAACACCTTTTGGAAATCCAACTTCATCAATCATTTCTGCAAATAACATTGCAGATATTGGTGCTATTTCAGATGGCTTTAAAATCATTGTGCATCCAGTTGCAATCGCTGGAACTACTTTTAGAGCTATTTGATTAATTGGCCAGTTCCATGGAGTTATTAATCCACAAACACCAATTGGTTCATAGTAGATATGGTTGTTTGATTTTTCATCAAAATGCTCATCAAACTTAAATTCTTTAAGTCTAATTATAAAATCTTCTAAGTGAGCTTGTCCTGATGCAGTTTGTACATCTGTAGCCCAATCCATAGGTGCTCCCATTTCTAGTGAAATAGCTTCTGCCATTTCTCCAAATCTTTTTTTATAAACAGCTAATAATCTTTCTAGTAAATCTAATCTTTCTTCTTTGCTTGTTTCTTTAAAGCTATCAAACGCTTTTTTTGCAGCTCTTACAGCATTATCTGTATCTTCTTTTGAACCTAATGAGATAATTGCACAAGCATCCTCATTACATGGATTAATTACCTCAAAGTCATTTTTTTTAATAGGATCAACCCATTTACCATCTATGTAGAACTTTCTTTTATCTAGCATATTAGTATTTTATCATACTTTTTATATTTCATAACCTTTTTCCTCGGGCTCATTATCTGTTAACTCTTCTGGAAAACCCTTAGCTCTAAAATCAATTTTATTTAAATCTTCCATTCTTTTGACAATCATTGATGACCATGCTCTTGAACCATATTTTTTTTGTCCATCTTTAAATATCTCAACTATTTTTGGAGAAATTTCTAAAGGAGCATTTAATTTCTTTGCTAGATTATCGAATAACCCAGTATCTTTTAGAACAAGATCCATTGTGAAATTAATATTATAAGAACCATTTAAAATAACCTGGCTTTCTGTTTCATGGACAAATGAGTTTCCTGATGAAACTGCAATACCCTTAAATGTTTTAGCTAGATCTAAATTTGATTTTTTTGCAACAGTCCATGCCTCACCTAATGCTACCAAATGAACTGATGCTAAATAATTTGTTATGACTTTAAGAACTGATGCACTACCTAATTCACCAGTATGTAATATGTTTCTACCCATTACAGTTAAGGCTGGTAAAATTTTTTCGAAAGCTTTTCTGTCTCCACCTACAAATATTGTAATATTACCTGTGGCCGCTCTATGACATCCTCCACTAACAGGTCCATCTAGTGGGATAGCTTTTTTTGATATTACTTTATTTCCAAGTCTTTTAACCTCTTCCTCATCTGTTGTGCTCATTTCTAACCAAATTTTATTTTCTGATAAACCATTTAGAATTCCATCTTCACTTTCCATAACTTCCGCAGAAACTTCAGGTGAAGGAAGCGAAGTAATAATTAGATCAGTTTGTTCTGCCAATTCTTTAGGAGACTTTGCAACTTTAGCACCTAGCATTTTAAATTCATTTGTTAAACTTTCATCTATTTCTCTAACAGTAACATCAAAATTATTTCTTATTAAGCTTCCAGCTAGTTTACCGCCTACATTTCCTAAACCAATAAAACCTATTTTCATTTTATTTCCTCTTCTTTTTTATTTTTTGTAAATACAATCAAAATTACCCCTACTATAATTATTGCACCACCTATAAATAGTTCTGGAGTTGGTTTTTCTCCTAAAAGAAAAATTGCAGCTAATAAGCCTGTTGGTGGTATACCCATAGTAACAATAGGAAGTACTTTATAAAGTGGGTTGTTTTTTAAAACATAATAGAAACAACCGTAAGTAATTGGTTGCATAATGAAGCCAATATAAATTGCAATGATCCAATGATCAAATTTTGCAGTTGTTAAATAATTAATTGTATTTCCATCAATTATTGATGAAAGCATTATTAAAATTGGCCCAGAGAAAAATGCTAACCAAGCAACTAAAGCTAAAGGATTTATTTCTTTGCTTAAAGGTTTAACCATAACTTGTCCAAGAGCCCATACGGCAGAGCCTAAAATTGTAAGACCAATTCCAATAAATTTTCCATCCAAGTTAGGAGATCCAGTCAAAATATACACACCTACAAAGGCGATTGCTATTCCTATCAAAGCTCTAATAGTTGGTTTTTCTCTCAATATGAAGTAGGCAAAAATAACTCCAAAAGGAACTTCTGTTTGGACTAAAAGAACAGCAGCAGATGCATCAATTAAATCTAAACCAGTATATGTAATACTATATTGCAAAGTGTTAGCCACTAATGATGCAGCAAATATTCTTTTTAAATACCCTTTTGGTATTGGAAACCACCAAATTAATAATGATGCAGCAAATGTAAACCTTATGCCCATTAAAAGTATAGGTGGGAAAGATTCAAAAGCAGGTTTTGCAATTACAAAACCAAAGCCTAAAAATATAGGCACCAAGGAAGCTACAAAAGTATCTTTTATATTCATGCCTATTTTAATATTAATGATTATTAAAGAACTTGTGATATATTCACTTTTTAAAATATGAATTCAACAAAAATAGATCCAAAATTTATTGGCCAAGCCAATCCAAGAGTTGGCTTAATTGCACTTGCAAGTGACTTTATGATTGAAAAAGATTTTATTAATGTGATTAAAAATAGGAAAATAGATTTTTTTGTTAATCGTATTGAATGCTACAACCCTCTCACGAAAGAAAACCTGATCAAAATGGCTAATAAAGTTACGGAAGTCACTAAAGACATTCTGCCAGATCAAGATTTGGATTGTGTAGTTTATGGATGTACTTCGGGAACTATTGCAGCTGGTCATAACTCAATAGAAAAAAAGGTCAAAGTTGCAAAACCTATGGCTGAAGTTTCAACTCCTAGCACTGCAGCTATTAAAGCGTTAAAGAAATTAAAGATTAAGAAAGTTTCAATTTTTACACCATATAGCAAAAAATTAAATGATGATGTTTTAGATTATTTTAAAAGCGAAGGTTTTGAAGTTACTTCAAATTCATACTTTGATATTCAGGATGATTATGACATTGGAAAAGTTGATCAAGATTATTTGTATGAAGTATTATCAAAAATAGATTTGAATGGAGCAGATGCTTTATTTGTTTCATGTACCGCTTTACCAGTTCTAGAAATTATCGATAAATTAGAAAAAAAATTAAATACAATAGTTTTATCTAGTAATCAGGCTTTAATTTGGGATACCCTTGTAAAAATAAAAAAAAATAATTCAGTAGAAGGGTTTGGAAAATTGTTCCAAGTTAATTAATGCTATTCACTAAAGAAGAATATAAAGAAAGATTAACAAAAGTTCAAAAAATGATGCAAGAAAAAGGCATCGAGCTTTTAATTTCACATGACACAAATAATATGAATTACCTAACAGGCTATGATGCTTGGTCTTTTTATTACGCGCAATGTGCTATTGTTCATGCAAATGCAGATGAACCTTTGTGTTTTGTTAGAGCTCAAGATGCAGGTGGTGCGTACATTAAAACTTATTTAAAAGATGAAAATATTTTAGTGTATGACGAAAACTATATTCATACATGGCCAAAACATCCCTATGATTATTTAGTTGAGATAATTAAAGAGCGAAAGTGGGATAAGCTAAATATAGGTGTTGAAATGGATGCGCATTATTTTACTGCATTCTGTTATGAAAAAATAAAACAAGGATTACCTAATGCAAAAATTAAAGATAGCGATCGTTTAGTTAACTGGGCAAGATTAGTTAAATCAGATGCTGAAATTGGTTTTATGAAATCTGCAGCAAAAATTTCTGAAAGAGGAATGAAGACGGCAATGGAGGTTATTAAACCAGGTGTTAGACAGTGTGATGCAGTAGGGGAAATTCAAAAGACTTTATTTTATGGTACAGAGGAATTTGGAGGAGAATACTCTAGTATTGCAACTTTACTTCCAACTGGAAAAGGAACTTCAGCATCACACTTAACAGCAACACAAGACAAGTTTGTAGAAGGAGAGGCTACAATTATTGAATTATCTGGAGTTTATAAGCGATATCATGCTCCAATGGCTAGAACAGTTCTGCTTGGAAAACCCAATCAATTAAAAATTGATACAATGAACAAAACAATAGAAGCATTGAATGCTGGAATTAGTGCAATCAAACCAGGTAATACCGCAGATGATGTTGCTCAGTCTTTTTGGAAAGTTTTAGATAAATATGGAATAGAAAAAAAATCTAGAACAGGTTATTCGATTGGAATTGGTTATCCTCCTGACTGGGGTGAGCATACACTTAATATTTATAAAGGAGACATGACGGTTCTTGAGCCCAATGTTTGTTTTCACATGATTGCGGTGATGCAGTTTGGAGATTGGGGGGTTGAAGCTTCAGAGGCTATTAGAGTTACAGAGAATGGATCAGAATTGTTTTGTAATTTTCCAAAAGAGCTCCATATAAAGAGTTAATTAGCTATTGAAATCTATTTATACAAATGTTTTATATTCATCTTTATGTCTAAAAATCCTGAATTTGTAAAGTTCGATAAAGTGGATAAAAGTTATGACGGTAAAGTTCTTGTCGTCAAAGATCTTCAATTAGATATTGCAGAAGGCGAATTCATAACAATGCTTGGTCCATCTGGTTCAGGTAAGACAACTTGTTTAATGATGTTAGCTGGTTTTGAAACACCAACTCATGGTGAGATATTATTAGATGGAAACATAATTTCGAATATTCCTCCTCATAAAAGAGGTATCGGAATGGTTTTTCAGAACTATGCATTGTTTCCACATATGACAGTTTATGAAAACTTAGCTTTTCCATTAAGAGTAAGAAAAGTTGAAAAAGATGAAATAGATAAAAAAGTTGATAAAGCTTTATCGATGGTTTCATTAAATGGATTTGAAACTAGAATGCCAGCTCAACTTTCAGGTGGTCAACAACAAAGGGTTGCAGTTGCAAGAGCTCTAGTATTTGACCCTGCAGTTGTTTTAATGGATGAACCTCTTGGAGCATTAGATAAAAATTTAAGAGAGAGCATGCAATATGAAATAAAACATATTCATGAAAGCATCGGTGTAACAGTTGTATATGTAACTCATGATCAAAGTGAGGCATTAACTATGTCAAATAGGATAGCAGTATTTAATGATGGAAAAGTTCAACAACTTTCAAATCCAGCAGAACTTTATGAGAAACCAGTAAATTCTTTTGTTGCTGAGTTCATTGGTGAAAATAATACTTTTAATGGAGAGGTGGTTGATATCGCTAAAGATAAATGCAAAGTTAAATTAGCAAATTCAGAAATATTAGCTAATCCAATTTCTGTTAAGTCTAAAGGTGAGAAAACAACAGTCTCATTAAGACCTGAAAGAGCATTAATAAACCCAACTGATAAGATGGATAATATGTTTACTGGGAAGATTGAGGAAGTAATTTATCATGGTGATCATACAAGAGTTAGATTAAATCTTTTAGGAAGTTCTGAGTTTATTCTTAAAGTTCCTAATAGTACATCCAATTTAGAATTAAAAGTTAGTCAAGATATAAATATTGGCTGGAATAGTGCTGACGCCAGAGCATTAGATCCAAAATAATTTCAATTAACAATATGTATATCTAATATACATTTTAAAGACAAAATCAGCTGTTGACTTCACATTAGCTATTTGTTGTACTTTTACTTATATAAATTAATTTATATTAACGTTTAAACGGAGGAATAATGAAAAAACTAAGTAAATTATTACTTGCTCTTTCTTTTGCTCTTTCAATAACTACATCTTCATTTGCAGTTACAGTCGCATCATGGGGTGGAGCTTATACAGAGTCTCAAAAGCTTGGGTATGGTGATCCTACTGCTAAAGCGCTTGGAATAGAAATTAACTGGGTTGACTATTCTGGTGGTTTATCAGAGATCAAAGCACAAAAAGAAGCAGGTGCTATAACTTGGGATATTATAGACTTATTTGCATTCGATACTATTAACGGATGTGATGAAGGTTTATTTGTTAAATTTGATTTTGACAAAGACTTCCCAGCTGCACCAGATGGAACTCCTGCAAGTGAAGACTTCTTCACAGGAATGCCAAGTGAATGTGCTGTAGGTAACATTTTATATTCTTGGAACTATGCTTTTGACACAAGAGCATTTGGTGGTAAAGAACCTAAAACAATTAAGGACTTCTTTAACACAAAAAGATTTCCAGGAAAAAGAGCAATCTACAAAAGCGCTTTAACTAACTTGGAAATCGCTTTAGCTGCTGATGGTGTAAAAATGGGTAAAGGTGGAGAATTAATCTACAGAAAACTTGAAGCTGACGGTGGTCTTGATAGAGCGATGAACAAAATTAAGAAACTTTGCACAGACCCTAATGGTGGATGTGTATTCTGGTCTGCTGGTGCTCAACCGCCTGAATTATTAGTTGCAGGTGAAGTTGTAATGGCAACAGGTTGGAATGGAAGATTCTTTAACGCTGAAATAGGTGAAGGTGCTCCAATTAAACAAGTATGGGATGGTCAAGGTTTAGACTATGAGTATTTCGCACTTGTTAAAGGTGGTCCAGATGAAGCAAATGCTAAAAAAGCTTTAGCTATGATGACTAATACTGAAATGTTAGCTGGTAGTGCGAAGTACATTGCATATGCTCCATGGAGAAAATCTTCTCTTGAAGTAATCAAAGCTGGTGAGCCATGGTACAAAGATGGTAAAACAGAGATGATGCCTCAAATGCCAACAGCTCCTGCAAACACTAAGAACTATTTCTTAGTTGATCCTTTCTTCTGGGCAGACAATGGAACAGAGATTGGTGAAAAGTGGGAAGCAATGAAAGCAGGCCTATAATTTCAGTTTTAAACACTGAATTTATATAATATATTTAGGGCGGTTATTTATTAGCCGCCCTATTTTTTTATGAGCTCTGAAACAAAACAAATACTAACAACCGACGGTATACCCTTAGAGGTCAGTTTAAAAAAAGCTGAGAAGAAAAATAAAATCAAAGCCTTTCTTCTTGTAGCACCATTACTTTTATTTTTAATAATTACTTACGTCTTTCCTATAGGAGAGATGTTTAGCAGAAGTATAGACGATAAAATGATTACAAATATGCTTCCTAAAACCTTTAAAGAAATGGAAAAATGGGATGGACAAGAATTACCTTCAGAAGAAGTTTTTTCTGCTTTTTACTACGATTTTAAAGTTCTTGTTGAAAAACAAGAGCACGGAAAACTTGGTCAGAGACTAAATAAAGAAAAAAATGGTTTTAATTCCATAACGAAAAGACTCTTCAGACAAGTGAAAGGAAAAAAAATTGATGAAAGCATAAGTATTAAAGAACAGATTATGAAAGTCCACAAACGTTGGAGAAATGTAGAGTATTGGCAAGCAATAAAAAGAACTGCTCCTCCTTACACAATGGCAAAATACCTAAAAGGAATGGATATGTATTATGCTGCAGACGGAAGCATTGCTCAAGTGGAAGAAGATAGGAGAATACATAGAATTCTTTGGTTGAGAACGCTAGAAATAGCTTTCTTCGTTACACTATTTTGCTTCTTAATGGGCTATCCAATAGCACATTTGCTTGCAACTTTACCTATGAAATATTCAAATCTTCTAATGATATGTGTGCTTTTACCTTTTTGGACGTCATTATTAGTTAGAACTGCTAGTTGGATGATTTTGTTACAACAACAAGGAGTCGTTAATGACTTCTTTGTTATGATAGGTCTTGTTGCAGACGATAATAGGCCTGAGATGATGTATAATAAAGTAGGGACTTATGTCGCCATGACACAAATATTATTACCCTTCATGGTTCTCCCGCTTTACAGTGTTATGAAAACAATATCTCCTAGCTTAATGAGAGCAGGAAAATCTTTAGGAGGAACTCCTTTTGTTGCTTTTTGGAAAGTTTACTTTCCATTAACCATTCCAGGAATTGGAGCAGGGTGTTTATTAGTATTTATTTTAGCAATTGGTTACTACATTACCCCAGCACTAGTTGGTGGTGCGTCAGGAACTTTAATTAGTAATCAAATTGCATTTCATATGAAACAAACTTTAGATTGGAGTTTTGCATCTGCAATGGGATTAATGCTTCTTAGTGGAGTTTTAGTTATTTACTGGATTTATAATAAATTGGTTGGAGTTGATAATATTAAATTAGGATAATTATGGCATTACCAAGTTATACGGAAACAAGATACAGAATTTGGCATTATATTTATATCGCTATTTGTACTTTCGTATTTTTCTTTTTGATAGCACCTTTGTTTGTAATTTTCCCATTATCATTTAATGCAGAAGAATTTTTAGTTTTCTCTGAAGGAATGAAAAATCTTGACCCTGATGCATTTTCATTAAGATGGTATAAAGATATGATTTATGGAACTAAAAACCCTTGGGGATTAGCTGCAAAAAATAGTTTTATAATTGCAATATTTGCAACCATTGGTTCAATAATCTTAGGAACTTTAGCTGCTTTAGGACTAAGTAGCAGGCATATGCCATACAAAGGAATTATAATGGCTACTTTAATTTCTCCTATGATTGTTCCTTTAATTATTTCTGGTGTTGCGATCTTCTTTTTTATGGCAAAAGTTGGTTTAGCAGCAACTCATACTGGAATAGTATTAGCCCATATAATATTAGGAACTCCTTTTGTTGTAATTACTGTAACAGCTACACTTTCAGGTTTTGATCACAGTGTAACAAGAGCTGCCGCAAGTCTTGGCAGTAACCCTATAAATACTTTTATGAAAGTAACATTACCTCTAATATTGCCTGGAGTTATATCTGGGGGCTTATTTGCATTTGTTACATCTTTTGACGAAGTTGTTGTGGTATTGTTTTTAGCAGGTTTAGAAAACACAACTATTCCAATACAAATGTGGACGGGTTTGAGAGAACAATTGAGTCCAACAATTCTTGCAGTTGCAACATGTTTAATTATTCTTTCAACTTTGATTTTAATTAGTGCAGAATTATTAAGAAGAAGATCAGAGAGATTAAGAGGAATTAATAGATAAAATTAAACTGCTTCTATTACCGTTGCAATTCCCATTCCTAAACCAATACATTGTGTAGAAAGAGCAAATTTTTTATTCTCTCTTTTTAATAGTTGTGCAGCTTTTCCTGTGATCCGTGCACCTGTTGCGCCTAGAGGATGTCCTAAAGCGATTGCCCCACCATCTAAATTTACTTTTTTAATATCAATATCTAGGTCTTTTACACAAGCTAGTGATTGAGACGCAAAAGCCTCATTAAGTTCAACAATATCTATCTCTTTAATTGAAAGCTTGGCTCTTTCCAAAGCTTTTCTAGTTGCTGCAATTGGACCTAATCCCATATAATTTGGATCGCAACCTTCAACAGCAGTAGATTTTATCCTTCCAAGAATTTCTAAGCCATTTTCTTTAGCAAAATTTTCTTCGCATATAAGAGTTGCAGCAGCTCCATCAGTTAGAGGAGATGAAGTCGCAGCTGTTACAGTTCCATTTTGATCAAAAGCTAATTTTAAACTATCTAATTTTTCCATTGTGCTATTAGGTCTGATATTTTCATCAGTTTCACAATCACCTATTTTAGTAATCTCATTAATAAATTTCCCTTTTTGCTGTGCCTCATTCGCTTTTCTATGACTTTCTAATGAAAATTGTTGTTGCTCTGTTCTAGAAATATTATATTTTTTTGCAACATTCTCTGCAGTAATACCCATCGATAAATATAAATGTGGATTTTGTTTTTCTTCATTTGAATAAGGATAAGGTAAAGGATTGAAACCAGTTTTAACTCTTGTCATGCTTTCTACACCTCCACAAATAAATGCTTTACCAGCACCCATCGATATTTTTCCAGCAGCAATATGAATTGCCTCCATAGAAGATCCACACCATCTATCTACAGACATGCCTGGCACTCTTATGTCTAAGTCTGATAAAAAAGTTACCAATCTTCCAATATTGAAGCATTGTTCGCCAACCTGAAATGCGCATCCTATAACTACATCTTCAATTTTCTTTGGATTAATTTTTGACTGTGAGAGAAGGTTTTTGATTACTTGAGCTAGAATATTAACAGGTTTCACTTCTATTAATTTACCTTTATTAGCCATTGCAAAAGGTGATCTAGAGTAACCAGCTATTACGGAATTGTACATTTTTCTCTTTAATATTGTGTTAATTTATATAGCTTAACAATTTAATTAATCAGGAAATTTGTCTTATTTCAAGTTTTTGATTAATTCAATAAAAGTTTGCTGATTATGGCTATAAAAAAAGTAGTAGTTATTGGATCTGGTACGATGGGTAGTGGAATTGCAGCACACCTTTGTAATGCCAATGTACCAGTAACTCTTTTAGACTTAACAACAGAAATATCCGAAAAAGCAAGAGATAGGATACATAAATCAAGACCACCATTACTTTTAGATAAAAACAAAATTGAAAATATTAAAGTTGGAAATATTGATGATAATTTTGACGTAGTTAAAGAAGCAGATTGGGTTGTTGAGGCTGTTGTTGAGAGAATTGATATTAAACACAATATCTATGAAAAAATATTTAAGAATAGAAAACAGGGAGCGATTGTTTCATCTAACACTTCTTCTATTCCTATAAAAATTTTGTCAGAAAAATTATCTGAAGAAGAAAAAAAAGATTTTTGCATAACTCATTTCTTTAATCCAGTAAGATATATGGGATTACTTGAAATTGTTAAAAATGAAAATAATGATTTAAACAAAATTAATTCTCTTAAAAAATTTTGTGAAACTGAATTAGGTAAAGGAGCTATTGTTTGTAATGATACTCCTGGTTTCTTAGGAAATAGAATAGGTGTTTATGCAATGCAGGTAGCAATGACGGAAGCATTTAGAATGAAACTATCAATTGAAGAAGCAGACGCAGTTTTTGGAAGACCAATGGGTATACCTAAAACAGGAGTTTTTGGCTTATATGATCTAATCGGAATTGATTTGATGGCTGATGTTTTAAAAAGCTTTATTAAAGAGCTTCCTGATAATGATGAATTTCAAATTGTTGCAAAGGAAATTCCATTAGTAAAAAAATTAATTGATAATGGTTACACAGGACGTAAAGGAAAAGGTGGTTTTTACAGAATGAATAAAAGTGGAAACCAGAAAATATTAGAAGCTATTAATTTAGAAACAGGTGAATATACAACCTCTAAAAAAATAGATTTAGGAGTTGAGACTGTAGATATAAATAATTTAATAAATCGAAAAGATAAATATGGAGAATATGCTTGGGAAGTAATTTCTAAAATAATAAAATATGCATCTTCTCTAGTTCCAGGAATTACAGATAAGTTCAACGATATAGATGAAGCAATGAGACTTGGTTTTAATTGGGCTATGGGTCCTTTTGAAATATTGAAATCTATAGGGATAAAGAATTTCTTTGAAAGAATCGATAGCTTTGAAAATAATAAATTTTTAGAAAATTTATCAAAAACAAAAGATGAAAATTTCTATGGAGAAAGACAAATTTATACAGACATTCAAACTTTAGGAAAAATAAGACCATCAGCAATTAAACTGGATAAAAATAATTCAGCTGAAATTCATAGATTTAAAGATTTTAATATTGTTGAATTTACAACAAAAGCTTGTGCATTAGATTATGACTCAATGGATGCACTGAAAAATGCAACTGACAAACCCTTAATAATAATTAATGAAAGCATGCAATTTTCAGCAGGTGTAAATTTAAGTTATACCATGAATTTTGTGGACAAAAGAGATTTTAAATCAATTGAAAAATTCATTAAGTATTTTCAAGATACATGCAAAACTTTAAAATACTCTAAGTACCCAGTTGTATCAGCTCCCTCTGGACTTACGCTTGGAGGAGGCTTTGAGGTTTTAGTTCAAAGTAATTTTGTTGCCTCACACACAAATTTAGTTATTGGATTAGTTGAAACTATTGTTGGATTAGTTCCAGCAGGCGGGGGATGTAAGGAAATGTTGTGGAGATGGTCACAAACAGAAGAAGCAAAATCAGATCCAGATTATGCACCACTAAAAGTTTTTGATATTATTGGTTATGCTAAAACAGCCACATCTCCAATCGAGGCTGAGCCATTAAAGTATTTAAGACCAGAAGACAAAAAAATAATGAACAGAAACAGTCTTTTTGAGGAATCAAAAAATTTAATTGATCAAAATAATGATTTTGTTCCTCCAGAAGAGTGCAACTTCAAACTTTCTGGAAAGCCGTTGAAAGATAAAATGCTTAAGGTTTTAGAGAAATTATACAACGAAAAGGTAATTTTAGATCATGGTATGCATGTTGGAACTGAGCTTGCAAACGTTTTAAGTGGTGGAGACACTACTATTGAAAAAGTATTGTCAGAGGATGATCTGTATAAATTAGAACTAGACTCTTTTATGAGATTGATAGAAACAAAACAAACTCAAGAAAGAATTAAACACACATTGTCGACTGGCAAACCTTTGGTTAATTAGAATTAAACATTCTCAGGGTTTTAATATAATCAGGTCTTAAAACATAAATTGCTTTATTACCTGTTTTAATTTTAGTTAATATATCTAAACCATAAACTACTTTACCAATTGGAGTATATTCACCTTGATAAATTGGAATTTCTTTTAATGTAATAAAGAATTCACTATCTTCTGTATCAAATTCTGTCGCTCTAGCAAAACCTACACTTCCCTCTGTAAATTTAAAATCCTCGCTCAGTTCTGATTTTAACAATCCTAATCCAGACTTTCCGCTACCAATTTTGGAATAATCTAAATTATTTATATTTCCATACTCAATATCTCCAGCCTGCACAAAAGTATTTTCTGAAACTTTATAAAAAGCAGAACCATCATACATTTTTTGTTTAATTAAAATTTTAAATCTTTCTACCGCTTTAGGAGAAATATCTGGATAAAGTTCAATTATTACATTTCCACACTCAACATTCATTACTGCTATATTATTTGGTTCATTAAATTTAAGTTTATTTAAATTATTTTTTTCAACAAATAGACATTTATTTTTTAATAAATAAAAAGATGTAAAAGCAAAAATTGAAAGACCAATTAAAAATATAAATAAAATTTTTTCTGATTTCGAAGCTTTAATAGTTTTGATCATAAAATATTTTTATCTATTTTAGCTAAGTTTGATTTTATAAAATTCACTTTATTATTTAGAATTTTATCACTATTAATTTTATCTTCGATTATTTCTTTATTAGTTATTAAAAATGAAAAAATTTCTGCCATATCTTCAGAAGGGATAGATTTAGAATATTCTGTTAAAAAACCATTTGTTTTTTCATATAGATCTAAATTTAATCTATCCGAACAAGTTGAACATTCAGCATAATTAAATGATGTTTGATTTAAAGAAGAAAATTTTTCCTCATCAAAATATTCAATGTGAGTATTTTGAATCATATGAAAAATTTCATGGTGTATCATTCTTTCAAAATATTTTTTATTAAAATTAATATCTAAAATTAAGGTTCTGTTTTTATTATCAGGTATTCCCCCAGTATTAATTTCAGATATGAATAAATTTTCACAAAATACAATATATTTTAATTTTATCTTATTAAGAAAATTAGAATTGTATCGATTAAGATTTTTTTCAATTAAAGGAAATTTTGAATTCAAATTATTTATATCAACTTTGTCACAAGTAATGTTGTTATTTACACCAATTTTAATATTACCTTTAGCACTTAAATAACGAATATTATTATCGTTTTTTAATTTATAAATTTCTAAATTTGGAATTTTTATCAGATTATAAATTTCATCAGCATTTACATGCGAAAAATGAAAAATAAGAATAAATAAAAATAAAATTTTCATTAAATTATTATAGACGAATTAGATGAGATAATATTATCTTAGATTATTAAAAAATGAAAAAAGAAAGAAATAAAAATCCAATTCAACCGGTTAGCGGAACTAAAGTTCCAAGATTCGCTGGCCCAAGCACTTTCGCAAGACTTCCCGAACTAAGAGATGTAGAAAGTTGTGATGTTGCAATTGTTGGAATACCGTTTGATGCTGGTACAAGTTATCGACCTGGTGCAAGATTTGGTCCGCAAAGTATTAGACAAGCTTCTAGACATTTGAGAACTAATTATCATCCTAATTATGATGTTGAGCCTTTTAAAATCCAGCAAGTTGCTGATGCTGGTGATATCGCTTGCAATCCATTTAGTATTGATGAAGCAATTAAGCAAATAGAAGTAGGCGCAACAGATTTATTAAATAAGGTTGGAGGAATTATAAGTTTAGGTGGAGATCATACTATTGCAGTACCACTGTTAAGAGCAATCAATAAAAAAAATAAGGGTCCTGTATCTTTAGTTCATTTTGATGCCCACTTAGATACTTGGGACACATATTTTGGTGCACCTTATACTCACGGAACTCCATTCAGAAGAGCAAGAGAAGAAGGATTATTTTTAGATGATGCTTCTATGCATGTTGGAATTCGAGGCCCACTTTATAGTAGAGATGATATTAAAAATGATGAAAGTTTTGGATTTAAAATAATTCATTGTGATGAGTTTCAAACAGAAGGAACCGATAAAATAGCAGAAAGAATAAGAAAAAGAGTGGGAGATAATCCTCTATACTTATCAATTGATATTGATGTTTTAGATCCTGCATTTGCTCCAGGCACTGGTACACCTGAAATCGCAGGTATGACTACAAGAGAAATGGTAAATGTTTTAAGAGGTTTGTCTGGATTAAATTTAGTTTCAGCTGACGTTGTTGAAGTTTCACCTGCATATGACCATGCAGAAGTTACATCCCTTGCAGCTGCAACAATAGTTTATGAATTAACAAATTTATTTGCAAAAACATAAAGAAAGGATAACGTCATAACATGTTAGACAAAAAAAATTTTTATATTAATGGAACGTGGGTTAAGCCCAATAGTTCTGAGGAAATTAAAGTAATTGATCCTGCTACAGAAGAAAATTGTGCAGTAATTACTTTGGGAAACAAAGCTGATGTTGATAATGCTGTTAATGCAGCTAAAGATGCTTACGAGACTTGGGCTTTTTCTTCTAAGGAGGAAAGAATTGAATTACTTGAAAAACTTTATGAAAATTATAAGAAAAGGTGGGCAGATATTTCAGAAGCTATAACTCTTGAAATGGGTGCTCCAAAAGATTTTGCAACAAAATTACAAGCAGGCACAGGAGCAAGTCATATTAAATCATTTATTAGATATTTAAAAAATTTTGAATTTGAAAAACCATTAGGAGAGCATGCTCCTAATCAAAGATTAATTTATGAACCAAAAGGTGTTTGTGCATTAATAACACCATGGAATTGGCCGATGAACCAAGTTTGTTTAAAAGTAATGCCAGCAATAGCTGCAGGTTGTACAATGGTTTTAAAGCCGTCAGAATTAGCACCACTCTCTTCAATGATACTTGCTGAAATTATTGATGATGTAAAATTTCCAAAAGGAGTATTTAATTTAGTTAATGGTGATGGAGCAACAACAGGTGATGCGCTTACAAGTCATCCAGATATTAATATGATATCTTTTACTGGATCAACAAGAGCAGGAGCTTTAATTTCACAAAATGCTGCTAAAGATTTTAAAAGAGTAAGCTTAGAATTAGGTGGCAAAGGAGCAAATATAATTTTTAAAGATGCTGATCCAGAAGCCATTGAAAGAGGCGCTTTAAGATGTTTTAGAAACTCAGGACAATCTTGCAATGCACCAACTAGAATGTTAGTTGAAAAATCGATGTATAATGAGGCAATTGAGAGATTAAAAAAATATACTGAAAACTTTGAAGTTGGCGATCCCAAGAAAGAAGGTGAACACATAGGTCCTGTTATTTCAGAAACTCAATACAATAAAATACAAACTTTAATCCAAAAAGGAATAGATGAAGGTGCAAAATTAGTTGCTGGAGGAACAGGCAAACCTGATGGATTAGACAAAGGTTACTTTGTTAAACCAACTGTTTTTGCGGACGTAAATAATAATATGGAAGTTGCAAGAACGGAAATTTTTGGACCCGTTTTATCTGTTATCCCATTTGAAACGGAGGAAGATGCAATTAAAATTGCAAACGATACTACTTATGGATTGACAAATTATATCCAAACTCAAGATTCGGAAAAAGTACAAAGAGTTGCTAGAAAGTTAAGATCTGGAATGGTAGATGTTAATGGAGCAGGTATTGCAGTTGATGCACCATTTGGTGGCTTTAAACATTCAGGAATAGGACGTGAAGCAGGTGAACACGGTTTAGAAGAGTTTTTAGAAGTAAAAGCAGTAGGTGGTTGGAGCAACTAATTCTATCTACGGTTGATTAATTTTTTATTTACACTCTCCTTAAAAGTACATAATGTCGCACTATGGATGAGATAACGGGTTTAAATTTATTTAAACCATAACAAAAGGAGATCAAGATGAGTAGATCGTCAAAACTCTACAATTCTGATTTAGCGCCGACACCAGCTAATAAAAAGAATTGGGGGTGGTTTGAAATCTTTAACGTGTGGGCAAATGATGTTCAAAGTTTATTTGGTTATACTTTGGCAGCGTCTTTGTTTTTAGCGTCAGGATTAAATGGTTGGGCTGTATTTGCTGCATTAATTCTTGCAGGATTTTTTATAATGTGGCTTGTTAACCTATCAGGTAAACCAAGTGTAAAACATGGAATTCCGTATCCAGTATTCGCTCGAGTAAGTATGGGTGTCTTTGGTGCAAACTTTCCAGCAATGGCTAGAGGCCTTGTTGCTATGTTTTGGTATGGAGCACAAACCTATGCTGCTTCTACAGCTGTAGCACTTTTAATAACAGGTATCACAGGCATAGAAGGTGAAGTAATGTTACTTGGAATGACAGGTGTAATGTGGATTTCATTTATATTCGTTTCGTTGTTCCAAGTTTATCTATTTTGGCAAGGTGTAGATCTTGTTAAAAGGTTTTTAAACTTTGCAGGACCAGCAGTTTATGCTGTTATGATACTGTTAATGATCGTTATCTGGGCTAAAGCAGGTGGTGGATTATTTTCAGAAGTTGGAAATATATTTTCTGGCGGAGAAAGATCAGGTGGTTTTGAAGGCTTAGGATCATTTGGAGCTTTCTTAGCAGTATTTTCAATAATGGTTGGATATTTCGCTGCTGTAGTTATCAATTTTGGTGACTTTGCTAGGTTTGTAAAAAATGAAGATGAAATGAAAAAAGGTAACCTATGGGGATTAGTAGGAAACGTAGTTTTATTCTCTTTTATTACTTTAATGATTACTGGTGGAACAATTGCAATCTTTGGTGAGTACGTTGCAAGTCCTACAGATATGGTTGCTAAAGTTGACAACTTAGGATTAACAATAATTGCTGCATTTGCATTTTTTGCTGCAACGGTTGGAATTAATATGGTTGCGAACTTTATACCGCCTGCATATGACTTAGCAAATTTAATACCAAGTAAAATTAATTTTAAAATTGGTGGATTAATTACTGCTGGTTTTGGATTTATAATTGGAGGTATGTGGGTAGCAGTTATAACACAAATGGGATTATTTCCATTTGTAAATACACTAGGTGCCATTCTAGCTCCAGTCTTCGGTATAATGATTGTTGATTATTATATAATCAAAAAAGAAAAATTAGATGTTGACGATTTGTTTGATGATAGCGCGAAAGCAAAATATCATTACAATGGAGGCTTTAATCGTAAAGCAATTTTAGCTTGGATTTTATCAGGATACATTGCTGTTGGAACAGTATGGCCAAACATTTTGATTTTTGGTTTAAGTGATTTCTTCGCTAATTTAGGTGGTGGAGGAGGATATGCCTGGATAATAGGAGCATCATTAGGTGCTGTTGTTCATTTAGCTATATCTAAAAGATAAAAATAAGAACCTCTTAGTTAGTTACAATAAAGCCCATCACTTTAATGTGGTGGGCTTTTTTATTAATCCAAAGTAGATTTTGATTTTACACCTTCTAAAAACTTAAGGCATTTTTTCATTTCATTTAATTCTATGAACTCATCAATTTTGTGAGCTTGTTCTATAGACCCAGGTCCGCAAACAACTGTACTGATTCCTAATTCTTGAAATAAACCAGCTTCTGTTCCAAAAGAAACTACCTCTCTAGAATTATCACCAGTTATATTTGATACAAATTCACATGCTTCAGACTCATCCAATCTGTTAAAACCAACAACTTCACCTATTACTTCTTTTTTAATATAAGAATCTTGAAATACTTTTTTCATTTCTGGTAAAAGCACTTCATTTGCATATTTATCAATTTCGTTTGTTACAAATTCTCCATCTTCTTTGACAACTGGCCTTGTTTCCCATTCAACACTACATTTATCTGCAATGACATTATGGGCAATACCACCTTTAATTCCACCAATTGATAAAGTTGAATGTGGAGGATCAAAAATACTATCTTTTTGAACTCTTTTTTTTAATTTTTCTCTAATTTCTAAAAGTTTTCCAACATATCTAGTAGCATATTCAGCTGCATTTACTCCTAAATGTGGTTTAGAACTATGTCCCGCAAGTCCTCCAAAGTGAACTGTGTATTCATTCATACCTTTGTGGGCGTCAATAATCTTCATTTTAGTTGGTTCACCAATTATACAAATTCCATTTTTGATTTCTCTTTTTTTCAATTCTTCTATTAGTAAAGGGGCTCCAATACATGCAGTCTCTTCATCAAATGTGTAACAGAAATGTAAGTCTCTATCTAAATTACTTTCTTTGAAGATAGGCGCATAAGCAAGTGTACATGCAATAAAACCTTTCATATCACATGAGCCTCTTCCATATAATTTATCATTTTTAATAGTTGCAACGAATGGATCACTACTCCAACCTTTAGAAACGGGAACCACATCAGTGTGACCAGATAATATAATTGGTTTTTTTGTGCTTTGATTTTTTGCTTTTAGAGTTCCAAAAAGATTTACTCTTTTTTTATCATCATCATAAACTTTGAAAGTATCTATTCCGATGTTATTTAAAATTTTTTCACAATAATCAATTAAATTACTGTTATCCTGACCTGAGATAGTTTTAAATGCGATTAAGTCAGTTAAAATCTTGATTGATTTTTCATATAAATTGTTATCTATACTCATAAACTTAAAACACTATATTATATTATGATTAAAGAGCAAATTACCTATAATGATTTTGATAAAGTAGATATAAGAATTGGTACTGTAATTTCTGTAAAAAAAAATGAAAAGGCCAGAAAGCCATCTTTAGTTGTTGAAGTTGATTTTGGAAGCGAAATTGGCATTAAACAATCTTCGGCTCAAATTACTCATTATTATAATGAGGAAAATTTAAAAGGAAAACAAGTTATTGCTGTTTGTAATTTTCCTGAAAAAAATATTGCCGGAATAGTTTCTCAAGTATTGGTTTTAGGAGCAATTGATGCCGATGGCAAAGTTACACTTGTTCATCCCTCTCAAAAAGCAGAAAATGGATTACCGATCGCTTAGTAATGCATCCTGAAATTCTTTCTATAACTTTATTTGGAATTGTTGCTGCATTTACTCCTGGACCAAATAACTTCGTTGCTTTCTATTCTGGTTTCAATTTTGGTATTCTAAGAACCCTACCTCATATAATTGGTGTAACTTTAGGATTTCCTTTTTTGTTATTATGTTTAGCTCTAGGTCTGATAAATATTTTTAAGCTTTATCCTTTAATTCAAGAGGTATTGAAATACTTAGGAACTCTATTTTTAATTTATTTAGCATACAAAATTTCTTTTTCAGGACCTTCTGATCAGGAAAATAAAAACAAAAATCCAATTAAGTTTCATGAAACTTTTATTTTTCAATTTTTAAATCCTAAAGGCGTTATTGCATCAATTATTCTTGTTTCAACTTATATTAATCCAGGAGAAACCTTTGTAAGTTATACGACTCAAATTATCATTATGGCTTTAATTGTTTCAGTGACTAGTATAACTCTGTGGACTTTTTTAGGTAAATTTTTCAGGAAATTTGCGACAAATCAGAAATTTATTAATTACTTTAATTATGCTATGTCACTGCTTCTTTTAACAAGCATAATAACTTTTTATTTATAATATGACCCCAGGAAATAAAAATTCTTATAAATCTCTAAAAAAAATCACAGTTAATGACAAGGAGTATAATTATTACTCATTAAATGAAGCAGAAAAAAATGGACTTGAAGGAATAAATAAACTCCCAAAATCACTAAAAGTTTTACTAGAAAATTTATTAAGATACGAAGACGACTTAAGTGTAACGAAATCTCAAATAGAAGCGATTAAAAACTGGCTAAAGACAAAAAAATCTAAAACTGAAATTGCATATAGACCAGCAAGAGTTTTGCTTCAAGATTATACAGGAATACCTGCGGTTGCAGATTTAGCTGCAATGAGAGAAGCAGTTAAAGAAAAAAATAAAGATCCAAATACAATCAATCCATTATCTGCAGTTGATCTTGTAATTGATCACTCTGTACAAGTTGACCAGTCTGCAAAAGAAGATTCTTATGAAAAAAATGTCGATATAGAATTTGAAAGAAATGGTGAGAGATATTCTTTTTTAAAATGGGGACAACAGGCATTTGATAATTTTAGAATAGTTCCACCAGGAACAGGAATTTGTCACCAAGTAAATCTGGAATATTTGTCGAAGGTTGTTTGGTCAGAAGAGTTTGGAGGGGAAAAATATCTTTTTCCAGATACTTTAGTTGGAACAGACAGTCATACAACAATGGTAAATGGTTTATCTGTTTTAGGATGGGGTGTTGGAGGAATTGAAGCTGAAGCAGGAATGTTAGGTCAACCAATTTCTATGTTAATACCAAAAGTCATCGGTTTTGAAATGAAAAACAAAATGCCAGAAGGAACTACTGCAACTGATTTAGTATTAACTGTTGTTAAAATGTTAAGAGATAAAGGAGTGGTTGGTAAGTTTGTTGAGTTTTATGGAGAGGGTTTAAAAAATTTAACACTAGCGGATAGAGCAACAATTGCAAACATGGCACCAGAATATGGTGCTACATGTGGTTTTTTTCCTATCGATGAAGAAACATTAAAGTATTTGAAATTTTCTGGAAGAGATCAACAAACTGTTGATATCGTAGAAAATTATGCCAAGGAACAAGGTTTATGGGCGAGTAACGAAATAGAATTTACTGACATTATATCTTTAGATATGTCCACAGTCGTACCAACTATTTCAGGACCTAAAAGACCTCAAGACAAAGTTCTTTTAACAGATGCACCTAGTTCGTTTCAAAAAGTATTGCAGGAAGCTACAAATAAAAATGAAAAGTCAATTTCGAAAGTATCAAATACAGATTACGAAATAAAAGATGGCTCAATATTAATTGCTGCAATAACGTCTTGTACGAACACTTCTAATCCAAATGTTCTAATTGGGGCTGGACTATTAGCTAAAAAAGCTATTGAAAAAGGTTTGCAGGTTAAACCCTGGGTAAAAACTTCTTTAGCACCTGGATCTCAAGTAGTTACAGATTATTTAGCAAAAGCTGGATTAAACACTTATTTAGATCAGCTTGGCTTTAACTTGGTTGGGTATGGCTGTACAACTTGCATTGGAAATTCAGGACCGCTTCCAGAAAATATTGTAGAAGCAATCCAAAAAGAAAATATTTATGCTGTTTCAGTTTTATCTGGAAATAGAAATTTTGAGGGGAGAATTTCTCCACATATAAAAGCTAACTATTTGGCTTCACCTCCACTAGTTGTTGCATATGCAATAGCTGGGCATATGGAAGTTGACTTATACAAAGATCCATTAGGAAAAGATAAAGAAGGAAAAGATGTATTTTTAAAAGATATTTGGCCTTCAAATAAAGAGATAGAAGACACATTAAAAGTCTCACTTAATGCAGAGATGTTTATACAAAGATACTCAAATGTTTCTGAGGGCCCAACTCAATGGCAAAAAATTAAAACTGATAAAAGCAGTATCTATAATTGGGATGAGGGATCAACATATGTAAAAAAACCTCCATTTTTTGACTCGTTACCAGATAAAGCAGAAGGATTTAAAGAAATTAAAGATGCAAGACCATTATTAATTTTAGGTGATATGGTTACCACTGACCATATATCGCCAGCTGGCAGTATTCAAAAAGATAGTCCAACTGGTGAATATTTCATGGAACACCAAATTTTACCTAAAGATTATAACTCATATGGTTCAAGAAGAGGTAACCATGAAGTTATGATGCGAGGAACGTTTGCAAATATAAGGATTAGAAATGAAATGGCTCCCGGTACAGAAGGTGGTTTTACAAAGTTATATCCAGAAGAAAAAGTTCTTCCTGTCTATGATGCGGTAGTTGAATACAAAAAAAGAGGAACAGATTTAGTTGTAATTGGTGGAAAAGAGTATGGAACCGGATCATCTAGAGATTGGGCAGCTAAAGGAACAAAATTACTTGGGATAAAAGCAGTAATCGCAGAGAGTTTTGAAAGAATCCACCGATCTAATTTGATTGGAATGGGAATATTACCGTTACAATTTATCGAAGATGTAAATAGAAAAAATTTAAAATTAATTGGTTCTGAATTAATTAGCATTCTAAATATAGAAAAGGGTGTTAATCCCTCAGATGAAGTAACTGTTGAAATTAAATATGTCTCTGGTGAGATAAAAAAAATTAAAACTTTATGCAGAATTGATACAAAAAATGAATTAGAATATTATAAAAATGGAGGTATCCTACAGTACGTTTTAAGAAACATGATTTAGTTATGGATGAAGAATTATCAATTATAAACGCAAATGCTAGAAACGAAAAAATTAAGAATTTTTTTGTAAATAACAGAAATAAAATAATATTTGGAATAATAATCTTAGTGATTATTGTGACAGCCGTTTATAGCTATGACAAATACTTAACAAACAAAAAAAAAGAAATATCAGACAATTATAATTCAATAATTATAGAGTATTCAGAAAATTCAAAAGACGAAACAGCAAATAAATTAATTGAAATTATAGGTAAAAAAGATCCAACATATTCTCCATTATCATTATATTTTATTATCGATAATGATTTAGTTTCAGATAAAAAAGTTGTATTTAATTTGTTTAAAACAATCATTAATGACACATCTCTCGATAAAGAAATTAAAAATTTAGTTATCTATAAAAAAGCTTTATTTTATGCAGCAGAAATAGATGATAACGAGAATGACTTGTTAGATATTTTAAATCCATTAATAAACTCTGAAAGTGTATGGAAATCACACGCTTTATACTTAATGGGTGAGTATTATTATTCAAAAAACCAAAAACAAAAAGCTAAAGAATTTTTTGAAAAAATTATTTCCTCAGAAAATACTAATCTTGATATAAATAAAGAAGTCCAAAAGAGATTAAATAGAGATTTTAGTGAATAAGATAATATTTTTATTTGTTTTGATTATTTTAACAGGATGTTCACTAAACAAAAATTCTAAATTTTGGTCAAAACCAGAAAAAATAAATGAAGACACTAATACTATCAATACATCTAAGTCCGAGGAAATTTTTAAGAAAAGTACAGTCTATGAAAAAGAGTTTAATAAAAATCTTAAAATAAAAGTTGAAGGAAATTTTAGTACGAGCAAACAACTAGATTATTTAACTAATAACAATGGTAGGGTAAATTTTAATGGAAATCTTAAAACTTTGTCTAGGTATAAATTTTCGAAAATTGAAAATTTCTATCAGTATGAACCTGAAATAGTTTTTCACGATAAAAGTTTATTTTTTTTTGATAACAAAGGTACTATTTTAAAGTTTAATGAAGACTCAAAATTAGTTTGGAAAAAAAACTACTACTCCAAATCCGAAAAAAAATTAAAACCAATACTGCAATTTTTTAACAATGAAAGATATTTGATTGTAGCAGACAATATAGCAAAATATTATATTTTAGACATCGAAACAGGCGAATTAATTTGGACAAAAAGAAATATTGCACCATTTAACTCTCAAATAAAAATTTATAAGGATAAATTTTTTATAATTGATTTTTCTAATACTCTTAGATGTTTCTCTTTAAAAAATGGTGATGAATTATGGAGCGTAAAAACGCAAAATTCTTTGATAAGATCTCAGAAAAAATTGTCAATTGTTATTGTGAAAGATATTGTTTATTTTAATAACTCAATTGGAGATATAAGTGCTGTTGATTTAAATAGTGGTGAATTATTATGGCAACTTCCGACACAAAATACTTTAATTTACGAATCGTCATTTTCCCTAGAAACTTCTGATATCGTTACAGATAATAAATCGCTGTACTTTTCTAATAATCAGAATCAATTTTTTTCAATAGATCTTGATAGTGGAAATTTTAATTGGGAAACGAAAATAAATTCTAATTTAAGACCAATTATCATAGGAAATATCTTATTTACAGTATCATTAGAAGGATTCCTTTTTTTAATTGATAAAAATAAAGGAAGTATAATACGAGTTACTGATGTATTTGATAATTTCAAATTAAAAAAACGTAATTTAATTAAACCTACAGGATTTATTCTTGGAAGAGAAAATATCTATCTTTCAACAAATAATGGTAGATTATTGGTAATTAGTATAGCTAATGGAAAAAATATTTCTACCTTAAAAATTGATAATGAAAAAATATTAAAACCAGTATTTTTTGATGAAAAAATGTTTGTAGTTAAAAATAATGCAATCATTAGACTTAATTAATGTTTCTAAAATTTTTAGAAAATATCGGAAGAAAAAAAACTGTATTAGATAGAGGACCTTCACATCCTAATTTTAAAGAAGCAAAACCGTGGATGAATAGATATTATGTTTTATTTAGAAATAGGCCTAAATGGTTCCCATTCAATATATTGATACATGAGATGCTTGATGATGATCATGGTGATGGAGTTCACAATCATTTATGCCCTTATATAACTATTATTTTAAGGGGAGGATACTGGGAGACAACAAAAGCAGGAAAGTTTTGGAGAAAGCCTGGTTATATTGGTTTCAGATCTGCTAACGATTTTCACAGAGTAGACCTTGAAAAAGGAACAAATCCAATGACTATTTTTATTCCTGGTCCGTTTGGACTAAGAAAGGGACCGCGATCCGAATACGGTATCGATTTTAAAACCAAAAGAAATTAATGCCCAAATCATTTGAAAAAGAATTTATATCTTTTTGTGAAGATCAAGATTTAGAAGTAAATATAAATCAAATAAATGTTATAAAAAAATTGGAACAATATTACCAAATTAATTTTAAATCTTTTTTTTCAAAATTATTTTCAAAAAAATTATCTCAAAAAGGATTTTATCTTTACGGAGATGTTGGAGTTGGTAAGACTATGATTTTGAATTTTTTTTTCGATCGGCTAGATAAAAAAAAATTAAGAAAACACTTTAATGAATTTATGTTAAATTTTCATGATTTTGCTCATGAAAGAAAAGAAAAAAATGAAGAAAACATAATCAATCAGTTTGTAAAAGATTTAAAATCTAAAGCCTCTTTAATTTTTTTCGATGAATTTCAAGTTACCAATATTGTAGATGCTATGATTTTAGGAAAATTATTTGATGAAATATTTAAAGAGAATATCAAAATAATTGTAACCTCTAATACTAAAATATCAGAACTTTATAAAGACGGACTTCAAAGAGATCAATTTATACCATTTATTAAGATAATGCAGGTACAATCTATGGAGCATGAACTTAAAATTGAAGATGATTACAGAAAATCAAAAGATAACCAACAGCAAAGATATTTTTATCCCCTGAACCAAGAAACAAACTTTAAAATCAATAAATTTTTTAGGAAAATTACCAAAAATAAAAAAAAATCTACAATTTCAATTAATGTAAAAGGTAGAAATTTCAAAATAGAAAATTTTTATGAAGGTATAGTAAGAATAAAATTTAATGAATTATGTGATCAAAATTTAGGTGCTGAAGACTATTTAGCGATAATTAAAAATTGTAAATTTATTGTAATTGATAATATACCTAAATTTGATGATGTGAATTCAAATCAACAACGACGTTTTATCACTTTGTTAGATGTAATTTATGATAAAAATATTTCATTAGCAGTCACAGCTGTTATAAATTTAGATCAACTTACCTCCTCAAGATTGTTAGAAAAACCATTTAAACGTACTATTAGTCGTTTGTATGAGCTTACATCTAAGGAGTATAATTAATGAAACAAGAATTCTATAATTATCAAATTAATACTAGAGGTCAAAAGTTATATGATTTTACTAATGATACAATTAAATGGATTAGTCAAAATAACTTTAAAAATGGTATTCTTAATTTAAGTATTCAGCATACAAGCGCTTCATTAATTGTTCAAGAAAATGCAGATCCAGATGTACAAACAGATTTAATAAATTATTTTGATGAATTAGCTCCTATGGATAACAAACTATATGTTCATACTACGGAGGGAAAAGATGATATGCCTGCACATATTAAATCCACATTAACAAATAATCAAATTTCTCTAAGTGTGAAAGATGGTGAATTGTTGCTTGGAACTTGGCAGGGCATATATTTATTTGAACACAGATTAGAGGCTCAAAAAAGAACTATAATCCACCATTTTATTGGAGAATAAAACTAAATTTATTTTTTCTTCAAAGATTGAAACGCTTCAAGAGCTGCAGCTCTAGCTTTTTCATGAATAACAATAGGACCCGGGTAATTTTTGCCAATAATTGTTTTTATAGCTTCTTGATACTTTAATTCCATTTCCCATGGTTTGTGAATAAATTTATTTGGAACATTTTTAAGTTCAGGAACCCATTTTTTTACATAATTGCCTTCTTTATCAAATTTTTCACCCTGAAGTATTGGATTGAATATTCTAAAATATGGTGCTGCATCTGCTCCACAGCCAGCAACCCATTGCCATTGAGCAACATTATTTGCTTTGTTAAAATCTAGTAGACAATTTCTAAAATGCTTCTCACCTTCAGTCCAATTAATTCTCAAATGTTTGACTAAAAATGAACCAACAACCATTCTTATTCTATTATGCATCCATCCAGTCTCATATAGTTCTCTCATACCTGCATCGACAATAGGATAACCGGTCATTCCTCTTTTCCATGCTTTTAAGAATTTCTCATTTTTTGCCCAAGGGAATTTATCAAATTCTTTTCTGAAATTTCCTTTTAAGAATTCAGGGAAATAATTAATTAAACTATGCGAAAACTCTCTCCAACCAAGCTCATTAATATATTTTCTATAACCAATTCCTTTTGATTTAATTTCAGAACATTTTTTCCAAATACTGCCTACATGAATTTGGCCATGTTTGATGTAAGGAGATAATTTAGAGGTTCCTTCGATAGATGGTATATCTCGAGAAGTTCCATAATCCTTAATTTTATTTTCAATTAAATTTTTTAATATTTTTTTTGAGTCATTTTCTGAAACTTTCCAATATTTTTCAAATTTTTTATACCAATTTTTTTTTGGTAAAATATCTATTGGTTCAATACACTTTTTAAAATATGAAATCTTTTTTATTTTCTTTTTAACAATATAGTTTTTGCTTGGTGGTTGATTTAAATAAACTTGCTCCGCATTTCTCCAAAAAGGGGTAAACACTTTAAAGGGAGTTCCATCATTTTTTGTTATCTCTTGAAATTCATTTAAAATATTTCCTTTGAAATATTTATAATTGATTTCATTTTTAATAAATAAGTCACGTATTTTTTTTCCTTTAGCTATAACATCTGGCTCATAAATTTTATTCCAATAAACAGAAAGCTTATCCTTTTTATTAAATTTAGAAAAAATTTCTAATTCGTCACCTTTTACTATTTCAAGATTAATTTTATAATCTGATAATTCTTTTTTTAAAGTTTCTAGAGATTTAAAAACCCACCATTTTTGAGCTTCTCTTTTGTTATCAAAATCATTATTATTATAAATATATAATGCAATTACATTATCATGATTTTGCGTTGCAAAAGATAAAGCAGGATTATTTTCAATTCTAAAATCCTCTCTTATCCAAAAAATACCTGTGTTACTCATTGATTTAATTTTGGTTAATTAACTTTTGATACATTTCTTGATCAGTATCTCCCTCACAGCCAAAAACCAAAACATTAGATTTTTCATTTAGATCTAATTTATCTTTAATTGCTTGATCTTCACAACTTGTAATCAGACTGATTACGCCAGGTGCTGAGTTTTCTCCTGCAATTATTTTATCATCACTAAAGCTTGAATTTCCAAGTAGTTTCATAGTTTTTGCAATATCATCATCTGGTAAACTAATACAATGTTTAACTGAATTTTTGAGTATTTCCCATGGGACCAATGATACTTCACCACAAGACATACCACCCATTAAGCTTTCTCTTTTAATGTCTATTTTTTCTATTTTTCCAGTTTTAATGCTTTCCATTACACACGCGGCACTATCCGGTTCAACAACTATAATTGTTGGAACATAGTTCAAATATCTTGCAATACCTGCAACCATGGCAGCAGCCATGCCACCAACACCTGCCTGCAAAATGATGTGGGTTATTTTCTCCTCTTGGATTTGATCAGCTATTTCTTTCATCATGACCGTATAACCTGCCATTGTATACTTGGGGACGACCATATAATCTTTCCAAGCAACATCCTGAACTATTTGCCAATTATTTTCAGTAGACTGTTTTATGCATTCCATCAATGATTTTTCATAATTACCTTTTACTTTAACTACATCTGCTCCAAGTGCAGACATAGCTTTGCCTCTCGCATCACTTACAAATTCACTAATAAATATTTTACAGCTTAGACCTAATCTTTTAGCCCCCCACGCAACAGATCTTCCATGATTACCTGCAGTAGCTGTTGCTACTACTATATCTTTATTTCCTTTGGTTACTTTTTCTACTGCATAAGCTCCACCTAAAGCTTTAAAAGATTTTAAATCAAATCTTTTATTTTCATCTTTATAAAAGATTTTGTTTAAATTTAACTCTTTTGAAAGTTTATTTAAAGAAAGTAAGGGTGTTGGAGAATAACCTTTCCATTTAGAAATAATATTATAAGCATCATCAATTTCTTTTGATGTTAAAGAACTTAGAATTTCTTTTTTATTAAATGAATAATTTTTATTGTCAGTAAATTCTGTGTATTTCCATTGATGACCGTTAGATAATATAGTCATGTACTAACAATCTAGAGTATTATCTTTTTCCCACTTTGTAACATCTTTTGTTTTATCAAAACTATTTTTTGACTTGAATTCATTCATTTCTGAACTTCTTAATTTTATATAACTATTAATTACATCATTGCCAAAAGCATCATTCATATCTTTATTATTTTTTAATAAATTTAATGATTGTGCAAGTTCATCAGGTAGTTTGGGTAAATCTGGATATTTAGCGTGGTCTTCATACATATTACAATCCAAAGGTTTGCCTGGATCAACTTTGTTTTTTAAACCATATAGACCAGCTGCTAACACACTTGCTTGCAATAAGTAAGGATTAGCAGAACCATCCATTAATCTTAATTCAAATCTTCCAGGATCAGGAATTCTGATCATGTGTGTACGGTTATTACCTGTATACGAAATACTACTAGGTGACCACGATGCTCCAGATTTTGTAGGTGGTGCATTTATTCTTCTGTAACTATTGATTGTTGGGTTAAAAAACGCAGATAAAGATGATGCATTTTTAATTACTCCACCTAAAAAATTATAGGCCATTTTACTTAAACCAAGTTTATCTTTATTATCTAAGAATTTATTTTTACTACCTTGCCAAACTGATACGTGAGCATGACAACCATTGCCGGTTAAATTTCCAAATGGTTTAGGCATAAATGTTGCTCTTAATCCGTGCTTTTCAGCAATTGTTTTTACCATAAACTTAAAAAAGGTATGTCTATCTGCAGTTTTTAGGCATTCTGAATAATCCCAATTCATTTCAAATTGACCGTTAGCATCCTCGTGATCGTTTTGATAAGGGCCCCATCCCATTTCAATCATACAGTCACAAATTTCCTTAATTAAATCATACCTTCTCATTAATGCAGATTGGTCATAACAAGGTTTGGATTGTGTATCTCTTGGATCTGCAATTGAGTTTCCGTCAGGTGAAATTAAAAAATATTCACACTCAACGCCCGATTTCATTGTTAAATTTTGTTTTTTTAATTTTTTTATTTGATTTTTTAACATCACCCTAGGTGATGCATCTACTGGTTTGCCATTCATCCACAAGTCAGATGCTAACCATCCAATTTCTTTATTCCATGGAAGTTGAATTAAACTATCCGGGTCGGGAATTCCAAACATGTCTGAGTCAGCAGGTGTCATATCTAACCATGCTGCAAATCCAGCAAAACCAGCTCCTGCAGTTTGCATTTCTTTTATGGCGTGAGCAGGGACTAATTTTGATCTTAATACACCAAATAAATCTACAAAACTGATTAAAAAATATTTAATTTTTTTTTGTTTAGCAATTTGAAATAAATTTTTAGCCACAATTTAAGTTAACACAATTATTTAAAAAAAGATAAAATTGTTTCTTTATAATAAATTAAATTTACAACAATAATTACAATTACAGCTAGTATTGCACCATACTTGGCCTTAGGAAATGCTACACCCCTCATTTTTGAGGGCCTTAGTTCTTCTTTATTATCTTCCATAAGTTTAGAACATAAAAAAGGGCGCTACATTTAAGTAGCGCCCAAATTTTAATTTGAATTACCAGTCGGTAATATTGCTTTTGTGATCGTTAGCACTATGTCTTTTTCTAGCAAGTCTTGAAAGTTCATCACTTTCCGATTTTGCTGTTAAAATGTGCCAACCAACCCATAAGATCAATGCAATGATTACCAGTATGCCTTCAACAGATCCAGCACCAGGGTAAATTGCACCAGCAACTTCTTCTGCTGGCTTATTAAGGTGATCTATCCAGTTTGTAACTGTAGCCATATTTTCCTCCTTTACCTGGTTGCAGATGAAACTGCCTTTTCATCTTCTTTAGCAGATTCCATCATTTCATAGTCTAATCCAGCTATCTCAACTTCACGTGGGATTCTTAATTTGCCCATTCCGTTAAGAACTTTAGCTATGATGTAGCCTGGTATTAGTCCAAGAACAACGAACATTATTAATGCTCCGATGAACTGTCCTAATGGATTAATTGTTGCATAAGTTGTTCCGTCCCACATAGCACCAACACTGTAACCAGATGATGGATAACCATTTAAGACAAAACCACAAATAACAAGACCTACAAATCCAGCATAACCATGCACTGCTACGGCACCAACTGCATCATCAATTTTGAACTTACGTTCAACCCAGTAATGTAGTTTGTATGCAATAACAACACCGATCATACCAATGATCATTGCTTGAATTGGGTGATATAAATCATTTCCAGCCGAAGCACAGATCACACCTGCTAGACCACTTGAGTAAGTCCAGAAAGGATCTCCTTTAGCAATCCAGTATCCAGCTAATAATCCTCCTGATAATGACATCAAGAAGTTAAATGTAATACCACTAAGTGTAGTTGGTGTTACGTAGATATTAGTTGCTGTCCAGTAAGATATACCTTCCATACCATACTCAGGTCCTAGGTCGAAAATAGGTATGTTACATGCTGCATAAAATCCCCAGAAACCAGTATAAATTAAAAATAATCCAACTGTTACTAACCAAGGATTTCTTGGTCCGATGTTTCTTGGTTCACCGCTAGACGAAAACTTACCAATTCTCGGTCCTAAAACCATTAGAACACCTAAAGCAAATCCACCCGCAATTGCGTGAATTACCCCTGATGCGTACGCATCATGATATCCTAGAAGTTTCAACATCCAGCCGTCGAAGTGCCATCCCCATGCAGCATCAATTGTCCAAAATACAGAACCAATTGCAATTGCTAAAATACCAAATGCAAAAGTCGTAATTCTTTCAATGATAGCTCCAGAAACGATAGAAGCAGCTGTCCAAGAGAAAAGTAAAAAGGCAGCCCAGAAGACACCAGAAATATGGTCTCCTAAGTTGACAGCCATTAATTCACTTGTTGCTGTATACCATGTAGCACTAAATGCAGATTCATCTGTAACTAGTGCAGCACTTTCATTCATTATTGATGGTGCTAATCCAGGTCCTGTTGGAAAAGCCCAGTAAATCCACCAACCAAATAAAAACCATGTTACTGTTACCAATGGTATCAGCATGGTGTTTTTCATAAGAGTATGTTGATGGTGTTTGTATCGAGAAGCTCCAACTTCATACATACAGAAACCGACGTGAATTAAGAACATCAGTACTACTGTCACCCAGTAGTAAAATTCCGTAAATATGGTTGTAAGAGCACCTAACTGATCAGTCATATTCTCTCTCCATATTAGTTTATGGGAGCCTATTAAATTTTATGATTCGATACAAATATAAAAACGTTTAAAAACCTAGCTTGTGCATTAGGTTTTTAAAAAAAATCAACTTTTAATTGAAATATTAAAATTTTAAATAAGCTTTTTTCAAATCAACAAGTGGATGTTTTGGAGACATTTGAAACTTAACTAAAAGTTCTCTAGCAATCATATCTCTATCTTGTTGATTGTTTGGGAGTTTAATTGACTTTGGAATTGTAACCCAACCATTTGCATTTCTACAGAATACAGCAGGTCTATCTTCTTCATAACCCATATGTACATCTTCCAACCAATTTAAATCATCCCATCCCATCGCTTCTATATATTTCTTAAGAAATGGAGTTAGCTTAGAATAGTCCGGTAAAAGATTAACGTCGTATCTGTAACCAATAGACTGACCAATCATTTTTTCTCTGGCAGTCTCTTTCTTTTTACCTAACTGACCTTTAATCTCTTTTGTTTTTGCTACTTTTTTACTTTTTTTCTTTGGCATAGTTACCTCTATATTTTGTGGTAGTTATCAACACCAACTGTGTAGTTAGTTCCAGCTAATGGAACTTTAGCTAAAGCTGATGCTTCAGATGTTAAAGCAGCTAAATCTTCAGGCTCTAAAGAGTGGATATTTGTTTTTCCACAAGCTCTTGCTAAAAGCTGAGCCTCTAAAGTCATCGAGTGAAGATAATTATAAACTCTTAATGCTGCATCATCAGGGTTTAATCTTGCTCTTAACTTAGGATCTTGTGTAGCAACTCCTACTGGGCAACGTCCTGTATGGCAGTGATAACATTCACCTGCTTTTACTCCCATTTCTTTTTCAAAGTTTGCTTCTGGGATATCTTTGTTACAATTTAATGCAATCATTGATCCAGTACCAATAGCTATTGCATCAGCTCCAAGAGCTAAAGCTTTTGCCATATCAGCACCATCTCTAATTCCACCAGCATAAATTAAAGTAACTTTTCCAGTTTTACCTACATCATCAATTGCTCTTCTTGCTTCTCTAATTGCTGCAATTCCTGGAATTCCAGTATTAGCAGCAGCAATGTGTGGTCCTGCTCCAGTTGATCCTTCCATTCCGTCTAAATAAATAGAATCTGGATCACATTTCGCAGCCATACGAACATCATCATAAACTTTAGATGCACCTAACTTTAATTGAATTGGCACTTTATTTTTTGTTAACTGTCTTAACTCCTCTACTTTTAGAGCTAAATCATCCGGTCCTAGCCAGTCAGGGTGTCTTGCTGGAGATCTTTGGTCGATACCAGATGGTAATGATCTCATCTCAGCTACTTGGTCAGTAACTTTTTGACCCATTAAGTGTCCACCCATTCCTACTTTTTGTCCTTGTCCAATAAATACTTCAATACCATCTGCTAATTGTGCATGATGAGGATTAAAACCGTATCTTGATTGGATACATTGGTAGTACCATTTTTCAGAATATCTTCTTTCATCAGGTATCATTCCACCTTCTCCAGAACATGTAGCACTTCCTGCCATTGTTGCTCCTCTTGCTAAAGCAGTTTTTGCTTCATAAGAAAGGGCACCAAAACTCATTCCTGTAATATAAACTGGAATATCTAGCTCAATTGGATTTTCGCATCTTGGTCCAATAACAGTTTTTGTTTCACATTTTTCTCTGTAACCTTCGATTACAAATCTAGTTAGTGTTCCAGGTAAGAAAACCAAATCATCAAAAGTAGGAATTTTTTTCATCAATGCCATTCCTCGCATTCTGTATCTTCCTAATTGAGATTTAATATGAATATCATCTATTACTTCTGGAGTGAAGATAGCATTATGACCTAATAAACTTTTGTTTCTTTTACCTTCTTCATGTGCATGGACATCAGCTTTTCCACCAACACCTTTTCCATTTTTTTTAACTTTTTTAGATTTCTTCTTAGGCATTATATTGCTCCCTTCTTCTCTGTAGGTTCCAAATTGTCATAATTCCAAAGTTTTTTACCAGCTACAATTTTTTTCATTTTACTAACATCAAAATTTTCACCAATCTCAGCTACTTTTAATTTTCTTTTTAGCCAATCTTGATCGCTTTTAGTTAACTCAGCGTCTACTGCATCACTACCATATGATCCAATTTCTCCACCTACGAAAATTGTCCCATCGTACATTGAGTCACCTAAATTTATTCCTACATTTCCAAGAATAATTATTCTTCCTCTTTGCATCATGAAACCAGTAAATGCACCAGCGTCACCACCAATTATTATAGTTCCACCTTTCATATCAATACCAGTTCTGGCACCAACACTACCTTTACAAATTAAATCTCCACCTCTAATTGCCGCACCAAAACAAGATCCAGCATTTTTTTCAATCACTACTTTACCAGCCATTAAATTTTCTGCACATGACCATCCAACTCTTCCATTAATTCTAACGATTGGACCATCACAAGAACCCATGCCGAAATACCCTAAACTTCCTTCAAAAATTAAATTCAGTTTATTTAAAATACCAACTCCTAGACTGTGTTTACCTTGAGGGTTTTTAATAACTATTGTTCCGTATCCTTGACTCATTAAGTTATCGATTTCTTTATTAGCTTCAGGTGCTGTCATGTCTTTAACATCAAGCTCTGTTCTTTTATTAAAATCTACATCGTATGTGCCAAAGTAATAAAAGTTTTCTGCTTCATCAGGATTAAAGAATTTTTGCTGAGTTCTTCCTGTTAATACCTCAGTGTGCATACCCATTGATTGGGCTTTTGACTTTTTAGATACTGTTTTTAGATTTGCCATACTTTCACCTCCCCATCAAAAGGATCATAAGTATCAATTTCTTGTGGTAAAACTGATCTTATTGCTATTTCTTCTGATCCCATTGCAACTAAATCGTCAGATTCATATAAAACCAAAGGTTTTGCAGCCATAGTGTCTTTTGCCATACCTAATGAGTCTTTGGTAGCAACGAAGTATGTGAAAACTCCATCTAAACCAGTTAAAGACTCTTTCATTCCTTCTTCTAAGGTTGCGCCATCTCTCATTTTTTCTGCAAGATAAACTGCGATTAATTCTGAGTCACACTCAGACATAAATCTCATACCTTTATTTTCTAGAACTCTTCTGTTATTCCAATAGTTAGTTAATTGTCCATTATGTACTACAGATACGTCGCTAAATGGATAACCCCAGAACGGGTGAGCAGATTTAATATCTACACCAGACTCTGTTGCCATTCTAGCATGACCAATAGCATGTGTTCCAACTACTTTGTCTAAGCTATATCTATCACAGACCATTTTAGCATTACCAAGATCTTTAATTACTTCTAATGATTTTCCCATAGATAGAATTTCAACTCCTGGAATACTTTCAATTCTTTGTGAAAAATCTAATAAATCTTTTGTATCATAATCAATCTCATATCTAAGCGAGTAGGGAAGAGTTCTCTCTTCTTTAACTACTTTAGCTCCCATCTCAGCTAGAGTTTGGTCTACAATTTTTTTTCTTTCATCATATACAGATACATCTTCCATAACCGATGAACTTCCTTCACCTACGTTTTCACCCACTTTAAAACGCATAATGAAATTTTTACCATCAGTATCTCCATATAAAGCGTAACCTGTTGAGTCTTCTCCTCTATGTTTTAATGCTTGAAGCATACCTTGTAGTTCGCTTCCAACATTTGAGGATTTTCCTCTATGAATTAAACCTGCTATCCCACACATATATTTATACCCTTTCTATCTATTTCTGTGACCTACGGTAGACAATCAAGATAAGTGTCCAGATCCCATTGTGTCGTTGCACCAAGAAATCTTTCCCACTCATCGTTTTTGTACCAATGGAAAACTTTATACATTTCATCTGGCATTGCAGATTTGATTACTTCATCTTCTGCCAGTCTATCCAAAGCTTCACCTAAACTTAATGGAAGTTTTTTAACATCTTTACCAGCTTTTTGAGCTTCATAAATATTTCTAGATTCTGGAGCTGCTGGTTTCATTTTTTTAGTTATACCTTCGTCGCAAGCTTTTAATAAAGCAGCACCTAATAGATAAGGATTATGCATAGAGTCTACTGATCTATATTCAAATCTTCCTGGAGCAGAAACTCTTAAACCACAAGTTCTGTTTTGATATCCCCAGTCAGCATACACTGGTGCCCAAAAACCTTGATCCCATAATCTTCTATAAGAATTTACAGTTGAAGAACCAAGAGCTGTTAATGCTGGTAAGTGCTTCATGATACCCGCAATTGATTGCAAACCAATTTTACCTGGTAATTGCATATCTTTTGTATCAGGCATGAAAGTATTAGTTCCACCCTCAACATAACTAAATACCTCTTCTACACCTGGTAGAGTTTTGTTTCCAAGTTTGTTAACTTTTATTTTTCCACCTTTCCATAAAGACATATTTGTATGACAACCACTTGCAGAAACACCCATAAATGGTTTTGTCATAAAGCAGGCGATTAAATTATGTTCTCTTGCAACTTGAGCACAAATTTGTCTGTAGGTTGATAATCTATCTGCGTTTCTTAAAACATTATCATAGGTCCAGTTTAATTCTAATTGGCCAGGAGCATCCTCGTGATCCCCTTGAATCATATCAAGACCCATGGCTTTTGCGTATTCAATAACCTTCATAAATACTGGTCTTAATGACTCGAATTGATCAATATGATAACAGAATGGTTTAGAAAAACCCTTACCTGTAGGTGTTCCATCTTCATTTTTTGTTAACCACATCATTTCAGGCTCAGTACCAACTCTTAATTCTAGACCATGTTTTTTCTTAAATTCATCCATGAAAATTCTTAGATTTCCTCTGCAATCTGAAGTTAAATGACCACCTGGATTTACTCTTTCTTCTCTGTTTCTAAAACAAGTTACAAATACTCTTCCAACTCTTTTATCCCATGGTAACTGAACAAAAGTTTCAGGATCAGGTATTCCAACAAGCTCCATAGCTTCTGGTCCATATCCTATGTAATTATTATGACGATCTAAGAACAAGTTTGCAGTAGCACCGTAAACTAATTGAAATCCTTTTTCTGCTGTTCTTTCCCAGTGATCTGCAGGTATACCTTTACCAACAACTCTTCCTGTTACAGAAATGAATTGATAATAAATATAAGTTATTCCAAGTTCGTTAATTTTTTCTCGAACTTTCTTTACTAGTTTTGCTCTACCTGGCTGGTTAACATGTTTTTCTAAATCCGTCATTTTCACCCCTCAATGAATTATAATTTATTCAAGCGTAGCTGAAAATTTTATTTGTGTCTAGGCTTAGAGTCTAGCTCCAAGGGAACGGACTGTTCGAAGTAGGATGAAGTTCACCCTTCTCGTAACGGTTGAATCTAAACGGCTTCAATAAATCACTCTCAGTACCAAGAATTTCTTTTGCAACAAGTTCTCCAACTCCAATCATTTTGTAACCGTGATTGGCATCTGCAATCATGTAAACGTTTTCAAAAAATCTATCAAAGATTGGAAACGAGTCTGGTGTCATACATCCAAGTCCACCCGATGGTCCTTTTCTATATAAATCTGATTTACCTTCAAATCTTTTTTGACAATGTGCTAAAGCTGAGCACCACATTTCACTAAACGCATCCGTTGTTTGATATTCAGGCGACTCAATTCCATAAGGATCAACATTTACTTCATCAAAATGTTTTTTAACTATGTAAGGAGAAGTTCCTCCTTGTACACCCAAACCTTCAATATCAGGTTTGTAATAAATTCCCCAAATTTTATCTGTTAATAATTTTTTAGTTTTGTCTGAATATAACGGAGCAGTCGAGTCTACGTGAACCACAGGCGGTTGTTTTCCATCATTTGTTTTTAGAAAATCAGGCTCAACGCCTATAACACCTTCTTGTAGCATCCAGTAAGTCCACATATCTGTTACATGCATTTTACCGTCTTTACCTTTAATGTTTGCTGTTTTAGGTAACTCTAACATATTCCAAAAATCTCTCGCCCATGGACCTGCACCGATAACAACTTGTTCACACTCAATTGTACCTTTATCTGTCTCTACTCCTGTAACAGCTTGACTGTTACTTCCTCTTTTAAATCCTGTTACTTTTACACCTTTCATAACTTGAACACCGTTTGATGTAGATTTACTTTCAAGTGCTTTAATTGAATCTTTGTTAAATGCGTATCCACCTTTTTTTTCATGAAGTATTGAAGTGATTCCTTGTGCTTGCCAATCATCAAAAATACCTTTCATATAATTTGAACAATCTTTTTCACCTTCAATAAATACAGACTCATAACCAATTGCTTTTTGCTGCTCATAAATGCTAGCAACATCTTCATGCATTACTTCAGGTGAAATTTGTAAATAACCTACTGGATTATATTTAAATGCTTTAGGATCACTTTCCCAAACTGAAACTGAGTGAGCCATTAACTCTCTCATTGCTGGTTGGAAATAATTATTTCTTACAACACCACAAGCAATTCCGCTTGCACCTGCTGCAGTATCTTTTTTTTCTAATACAATAATGTCACCAGGATTTTTATATGTTTCAGAAAGTTTCCATGCAGTACTTAGTCCGTGAATTCCACCACCGATGATAACCACTTTTGCTTTCGAAGGTAATGTCGTCATGCTAAAACATTATTTTTTGGTAAAGGTAATTAATATAATTTTTTATAGAACTAAAAATTATATATAAAAAATAGATACTTCGAATTTATTTAAAAATTTGGCTAATAACTTATGTTTTTTAAAGTAAGCAAATAATCGTTGAATTCTTGAATAAAAGACTCGCTAGGCATTATATTTTTAATTCGCTGATCAGTTGAAGTTTTTTCAAGTCTAAAGAATCCTTTTTCACAAGCTTCTGTAATTATTAAAGCTGATTTAGGTCTGGAAGTTTTGAATAATTTCGTTTTTAATTCTTCTACTGATAATTTTTTACCTTCTTTGTATGCGGACATTACCAACAACATCATATGATAGTGCGATGGTGATTTTCTGAAAAAGTAATTGCTTGATGTATGAGATTGTCTCATTTGATCTTCCCAAAAATCTAATAGTGTTTTTTTTTCTTTGGGCATGATTTTTCTTTATGCTCTAACTCTTGATTTTGTTGGGTCATAGAATGGAAACCCAACCACCTTTGCGCTAATTCGTTTTTGGTGTCCATCTATTTTTCCCACCTCTACTTCTGTACCTATTTCAGAATACTGTAAATCAATTCTACACAGGGCAACATTTTTATTTAAGGTTGATGATAAACATCCGCTAGTAACAATACCTATTTGTGATCTCCCTATATGTACACAGTCTCCATGGCCTGCAATTTCTTTTCCTACAAGTTCTAAACCAACAAGTTTTTTTTGTGGATTGGCTTTTCTTTTAATTAATTCTTCTTTACCAATAAAATCCTCTTCTTTAGTTTTTAAAGGCACTGCAAACCCGATGCCAGCTTCAAAAGGATCTTGTTGTCCATCAAACTCATTTCCAAATAAAATTAACCCTGCTTCAATTCTAAGTTTGTCTAATGCAGCAAATCCAGCTGGTATCAAGCCATCATCTTTGCCAGCTTCCATTAATTTATCCCAAACTTCAGGAGCATGTTTTGGATGACACCATATTTCATAACCTAATTCTCCGGTGTAACCAGTTCTTGAAACAATTAAAGGAATACCCTGTAATTCTTCTATTCTGCAAATAGTAAACCTAAACCATCCTAATTCATCGATAGATGGTTGAGTAGGTGGTGTAAAAATAATTTTTTTTAAAATTTCTCTACTTTTCGGTCCCTGTAAAGAAACGTTGCTTATTTGATCTGTTGAATTTTTAACATTGGCATTGAAATTTTTTTTATTAGCAATTTCTTTTAACCATTCTCCAGCATATTCATCACCACAAATCCATCTAAAACCTGTTTCGCTTAATCTTAAGAGAGTTCCATCGTCAAACATCATTCCATTTTCATAACACATTGCAGAATAAACCACCTGTCCAACAGAAAGTTTTTTTATATTTCTTGTAAGCGTGTAGTTCATTAACTCCTCTGCATCAGGACCTATTATTTCAAATTTTCTTAGTGATGATAGATCAATTAATACAGCATCGTTTCTGCAAGCATTATATTCATTAACTAAACCATGTTTAGTATAATCATTTGGTAACCAAAAACCTCTTGCATCAACAAAGTTTCTAGTAAGCTTTGAAGTTCTTTCGTAAAATCCGGAATTTCTTGTTAATTTTTTTTCTGAGTCTGTTTTCATTCGAAAAGCAAATGATTTACTAAATTCTTTATTTTTATCATAAGTTCTAACAAAAATATCTGTAGGATTCCATGAATTACATGCATCAATATCACTAGGACAAGCTGTTGTTCCAATTGTTAAATCTTTTAAAGCTCTAAACATTACATAATCTCCTGGTCTAGAATAAGACTCATCGGATATCACAGAATTTAAACCCGCGGCAGAAGTATTAAAAAAAAGATTAATCGCATGCCAACCTTTTTGTTTTCGTACTCCAAATTTTGACATACTTTCAGTCAAATTATCTGAACAGTTTGGGTGACCAAAATATCCTGCGTCTTCATAATATTTTGAAGTACATGCTAGGTTAAAAGTATCATGTTTTCCCACTGTATCTCTTATAACCTCAACGAGAGGCTCATGGTCTGTATCATAAAATTTTGAATGCAATCCAGGTCCAGGAAAAGTATTGCCCATAAATGTTCTTGTAGTTTGCCAGTCCAATCCTTTCTCAATTCCTTTTTCTAATTTTCTTGTATCAAATGCTACGAAGTCAGAACACTGTCTTCCAGTTGGACTGATTACTTGAATATAATCACCTTCTTTTACTTGGTAAGATATAGAAGTTTCTTTATTTATATTTTCTTCATACAAAGGTTCAAAGACAGGATCAGGTATTACATTTAATTCCTTATCATTAACGATTTTAGATCTCTTAATAAAAATTGTTAAATCACTTGGAGGATTTTGGTTTGTAACATCCATATCCTCACCAGGTGCTGCAAAAATAGCATAACACTTATCTTTTGATTTAAATTTGATACTTTCTCCTGCTTTAGTATCTGGATCAAATATGATTGAAGATTTTGAATCTGAAATATTTAAGTTTCTTTTTTTTAATTGATGATTTGTCGCTAATATTGTTTCATCTTTACCATTAAGAATATTTCTAATGAAATTTTTTTCATTGTTTGATTTTAAATTTAAAATTCCAACATCAGATTTACCATCCTTATTAAAACAAATGATTTCACAAATTTGATTACCTTCATTATTAATAATTTCTAATTCATCATCTGGAAAAATTTGAAAAGCTGTGAGAGCACCACCATTAACAACATGTCTTTCAACTCCAGGTGGTAAAATATTTAAACCAGGGTATTTAATGTCTTTACTTGTTCCAAACATTTTTAAATTTTTTATATTGTTATATTTATTATCACCAATTTTATTGTTTAAATATATATATATTTTTTAGAACTAATTATTCTTTACCTGTCTATTCATTTTGTCATAGACTGTTAGATATTAATATTAATATAGAGGGGTATACATGAAAAAAATAATATCATTACTATCTGCTCTAGTGATTTCTGTTGTAAGCTTTGCAGGAATTTCTAATGCTGATAGCAAGAAGCCCATCGTTATCCCAACACATAACTGGTCATCTCAAATTGTAATGGCTTATGTTATTGGTGGAATTTTCGAAAGTATGGGTAATAACGTAAAATACGTGAACGCTGACTCTCAAGCAGTTTATGAGTCAATTAGAATTGGAGACGTAACTATTTCTCACGAAGTATGGGAGTCTGCATTCGGTAAGTCATTTACAACTGCTTTAGATAAAGGTGGTTTATTAGATTGGGGTGATCATGAGGCAAGAACTCTTGAGGATATGGGATATCCAAACTGGGTTGCTGAAAAAGGATTATGCCCAGGTCTACCAGATTGGACAGCTTTAAAAAATCCTGATTGTGCTAAAAACTTTACAACACCTGACTCTCCAGATGGAAAAGGAAGAATGTTGGAAGGTCCACAAACTTGGCACGGTGACTTAATTCCTCAAAGAGTTGACGCTTTAGGTTTAGGTGATCTTTGGTGGGTTAAATTTGCTGGAAGTGCAGATGCACTTTGGGCAGAGTTATCTGCAGCTGAAAAAGAAGGAAGAGGAACAATTATATTTAACTGGACACCAAACTTTACAGACGGTGCTGGTTTTACATTTATTGACTTCCCTCCATACACAGCTGGTTGCAGACCAGAAGATGGTGGGGATGGTAAATGTGGTTCTCCTGATGGATACTTGAAAAAAGCAGTTCATGAGGATTTCCCAAAAACTCATCCTGATGCAGCAGCAGCGTTCAAAAAAATGTCATTCTCTACAAGTCAAATTGGTGCAATGGCAGCTTTAGTTGACGTTGACAAAATGACTCACGAAGATGCAGCTAAAAAATGGTTAGCTGATAATAAGTCAGTTTGGCAAGCATTTACTAAATAAGGGTTATAGTTAAAAAATTAAAATCTCCCCCAACTCCGTTGGGGGGGATTTTTTTTAAATCAATTTGTGTAAAATATATTAATGAAAAAATATTCTCTTATAATATTTTTTAGTTTTTTGATCTGCTCCTCAGTTTTAGCAAGAAGCACTGGATGTAAAGAAGGTAACTGTGAAAATGGTTTTGGTAAATGGGTTTATACCGATAAAACTACTTATGAAGGGGAGTGGGTTAATACAAAAAAACAAGGTCAAGGAGTCGAAACTTGGCCTAATGGTTACATCTATGAAGGGGAATTTAAAAATAGTGAATGGAGCGGACAAGGAACTTTAACCTTTCCTGACGGGTCTACTTATGAAGGAGAGTGGTCTAAAGGTTTTATGAATGGACAAGGAACATTTACTTGGGCAGATGGAAAACAAAAATCAGGTATTTGGAAAAACGGTAAGTTACAAGAATAATGTCAAAAGAAAATTATATTAACAAAATAAAAGCTTTACCTGAATCTTTAAGGCAATTTATTGGTCTCATAATTATTACTCTTCTAGTGATTATGTCTTTTAGCATTTTAAATGGAATTTTTGGTCAGGGTGATGATTTGGTAAAAAGAATGAAGTTAGAAGAAGAAAGAATTGCTGAGGAAAAAAAGCTTAGTGAATTAATATCTAAATTACCTTCTGGTATATTGGTCTCATTTGATGGCACAGATCATTATAAATTATCCGATGAGGTATATGAGCAAGTATGTAAGGCTACTAAACTAATTCCACAAAGAGCAATTATGGGAGCTAATTTTTTAAATTTTAGAGCACATGAGCTTTATACAATTAATGGAAATAAAATTGATGAAACTTTTGTCAAATGGGATGAAGAAAAAAACAAATGTTTTGCGGGTTTTACAGTTAGTGGAAATAACGTAGGTGTTGATGAAAGTATTACTATAAGTGGAGAAGCTTTAAGTTTTTTAAGTACCGGAATTGATACTAGAGTTTATTTTATTAAAAATTTTTAATTAAGAAAGGTAACAATTATTAACATTTTAATTTTATTGAATTTAAGATAACTTTAAAAAAATTTATGTCTGAAACTGTAATCAAATGTGAATCGGTTTACAAAATTTTTGGAGAAAATGCCAAAAAGATGCTTGAAGAGTCTAATGGCAATGTAGATGCAAAAACCTTTCAGGAAAGAGGATGTATTGTTGGAGTAAATAATGCTTCTTTTGAAGTTGCAAAAGGAGAAATGTTAGTAGTAATGGGTTTGTCTGGTTCAGGTAAATCAACACTTCTTAGATGTATTTCAAGATTAACGGATGCTACCGGTGGAAAAATTTTTATCGAAGGTCAAGATTTATTAGAATTAAATAATAAAGAGCTTATTGAGCTTAGAAGAAATAAAATGGGAATGGTTTTTCAAAGCTTTGCTTTGTTACCTCATAAAACAGTTGTTGAAAATATTGCTTTTCCGCTTCAAATAAAAGGCACTAATACTGAAGAGAGTATTAGTAGAGCAATGGAAATGGTAAAACTAGTTGGACTAGATGGAAGAGAGAATTATTTTCCAAGAGAACTTTCAGGTGGACAACAACAGAGGGTAGGAATCGCAAGGTCATTAGCAGTAGAGCCTGATATATGGTTTTTAGATGAACCTTTTTCTGCATTAGATCCATTGATTAGAAAAGAAATGCAAGATGAGTTTTTAAGACTTCAGGAAAAATTACAGAAAACCATCATGTTCATCACTCATGATTTTGATGAGGCATTAAAGTTAGCTGATCGAATAGCAATTATGAAAGATGGTATAATTGAACAATTAGATACACCGGCCAATATCGTGCTAAATCCAGCAACTGAATATGTAAGAAAGTTTACTGAAGAAGTACCGAGAGAGAAGGTTTTGATTATTGAGGATGTAATGGATGCTTCAAGTAAAGACAATTTAGGAGATTTAAAAGTATCAAAAGATGAAATTATAGAAAATGTTGCAGAAAAAATACTTACTCAAGAAAAATTAGTAGGAGTGGTTGATTCAAATAATAATATTGTAGGATCAATTAAACCTTCAAAAATAATAGATACAGTTTTTGGAGGAAGAAAAAACGGTAATTAAAATATGGAGTATTTAAAAAAATATCCAAAATTATTTCAGTGGTTATTTTTATTAATTGTATTTTTTGCTTTATGTTTTGCAATTGATGTTCCTGAAACTTATAAATTTATAAGAGGCCAGGCCGAATTTGTTAAAGATCCAAACCAAAGTGTTTACTTTTTTCTAGGTAAAGAGGTTAGGTATTATGCCTTTGATGTATTTTGGAGATTGCCTCCACTTCTAGGATGGCTGCCTATTTGGATAAATGACTCTTTATTTTTTTTAATGAATGAATGGATGCCAATGGAGTTTTGGAACGAAGATACTCAAGAATTTAAAACTCGACCATTATTATTAGAGATAAGTAGAAATTTAACTTCATTTATGACTTTTTTAATTGAATTAATTAGGGAGATTTTACTTGGAGGTTTAGAAACTATTGTTGCATTTACAAGTTGGGATTTTATTGATGCTTATCCATGGTTGGAGTTGCCAGGTTTACCTTGGACCATTGTTGCAGCTGGAGCAGCTCTACTATCTTATAAATTAAGTGGAAAAGGATTGGCTTTGTTTGCAGGTTTAACAATGATCTATATTTCTATATTTGGTCAATGGAAACCATCAATGCAAACGCTTTCTTTTATACTTGTTGCAGCTCCACTTTCATTTATTTTTGGTTTAGGCCTAGGTATTGCAGCTTACAAAAGTAAACGTGTTGAAAAAGCATTGTACCCAATTCTTCTAGTAATGCAGACTATGCCACAATACGCTGTATTAGTTCCTGCACTTGTTTTATTTGGAGTAGGTGATCACGCTGCTGTAATTATTACTATGGTTGTTGCGGTTCCACCAATGATATTATTAACAATATTAGGTTTAAGAGCTATACCACCAGAAGTTATTGAAGCTGGAAGAATGAGTGGCTGTACCAATTGGCAATTAATGTTCAAGGTACTAATTCCAACAGCAAGAAGAGATATTTTAATTGGAGTTAACCAAGTTATTATGGTTTGTTTTTCAATGGCAGTTATATCTGCGTTCATTGGCGCGAAAGGATTAGGATTTAATTTGTTGTTAGCACTTAATCAGCTCAATATAGGGTTGGCACTAGAGGCTGGTTTATGTATTAGTTTAATTGCAATTTTACTTGATAAAATGTCTTTGGCATGGGCAAATAAACAAACAGATTATTTTGGTAATCTGACATTTTTCCAAAGAAATAAAAATGTAATATTTTTTGGAGCTTCATTCGTAATCGGAATAATTCTTGCATATGTTGGGACTTTTATTTTCAAAGGTAGTTTTAATTACCTCTTTGAAATTCCTCATAATAAAGGAATATCAACAGCAGATTTTTGGAACAAAGGAGTTGATTGGATTTTTGATACTTTCTTCGTGTATATTAAAGCATTCAATACATGGTTAATTCAAGATGTGCTTCAGCCGATGAGAGCTTTGTATTTAAGAATGCCTGCAGTTGCTACATTGGTACTAGCAGTTGGTGCAGGATATTTAATTGGAGGAATTCGATCAGCATTAGTTGTTGCTGCTTTGACTTTATTTATAGCATTAAGTCCATGGTGGGATAGAGCACTAGTAACGTTATATATGGCAACTTTTGGTGTAGTTATTTCTTGTTTAATAGGGTTTACAGTTGGAACATTATGTTTTCAAAACAAAAAATCTGCAGCATTTATGCTAGGTGTTTGCGATATATTTCAAACATTCCCATCATTTGTATATTTAATTCCTGTAATGATGCTTTTTGGAATAACAGATACATCTGTTTTAATTGCTGTAATTGTTTATGCCACAATTCCAGCAACAAGGTACACAATTGAAGGTTTAAGAAGCGTCCCGGTTGGTTTGCATGAGGCCGCAACAATGTCTGGAGTTAATAAATTTCAGAGATTAACAAAAATTGAATTTCCACTAGCATTCCCACACATGATGCTTGGTCTAAATCAAACAATCGTTTTTGCTTTATTCATGGTGATAATAGGAGCCTTCATTGGAACAGAGGATCTTGGTCAGTATATCTTAAAAGCACTTTCAGATAAAAATGGAGCAGGAATCGGTTTAACTTTAGGTATCTGCGTTGCATTTATAGGTTTAATTTTTGATAACTTAATTAGAACTTGGGTTGGAAAAAGAAAAAAACATCTTGGCATAGATTAGTATTTTGAAAAAATTTATTATCTCGATTGACCAGGGGACAACTTCCTCAAGAGTAGTGCTATTTGATATTAAAGGCAATATTCAATTTATATCTCAATATGAATTTAAACAATTCTTTCCAAGAAATGGTTGGGTAGAGCACAATCCAAATGAAATTTGGTTGACAACATTAAAAGCGTTAAAACAAGCAATCAAAAAAGCTAAAAGTTTAAAAGGTAATATACTTACAATTGGAATTACAAATCAAAGAGAAACTACAATTTTGTGGAATAAAACAACTGGAAAACCTGTTTATAATGCAATCGTTTGGCAAGATAGAAGAACGCAGGAATATTGTAAATCTCTAAAGAATAAAAATTATGAAAATATTTTTAGAAAAAAAACAGGATTATTTATAGATCCTTATTTTTCTGCCACTAAAATAAAATGGATTTTAGACAATGTAAAAGTTTCAAAAAAGTTACTCAAAACTAATAATTTATTATTTGGTACGGTGGATACCTTCTTAATCTGGAAATTAACCAAAGGTAAACAGCATTTAACCGAAGCTACCAATGCAAGTAGAACGATGTTGTTTAATATCAATAACAATAAATGGGATAATGAAATTTTACAGAAATTAAAAATTCCAAAGAGCATCTTGCCAGAGGTAAAAAATTCTGCAGATAATTTTGGAAAAACAGACAAGAGAGTTATAGGAAAAGAAATACCCATTTCAGCTGTTTTAGGAGATCAACAAGCTGCAGCTGTAGGACAAGCTTGTTTTGAAAAAGGATCAATTAAAAGCACCTATGGTACAGGCGCCTTTATAATAATGAATACTGGATCAAAAAAAATTAATTCAAAAAATAAGTTATTAACCACAATTTGTTATCGATTGAACAATAAGACTACGTATGCTCTTGAAGGATCTATTTTCATAGCTGGAGCAGGGGTGCAATGGTTAAGGGATAAAATTAAATTAATAAACAATGCTTATGAAACTGAAAAAATAGCTAAATCAACAAAAAGTAATAATGAAGTTTATGTTGTCCCAGCTTTTAGTGGAATAGGCGCACCTTATTGGAGACCTGATGCAAGAGGTTTAATAACAGGACTTACGAGAGATAGTGATTGGAAAACTTTGGTTAGAGCAACAGTCGAGTCAGTTGCGTATCAAAGTTATGATTTATTTAATTCAATGAAAAAAGATGGTTTAAAGCCCAGGATAGTAAAGATTGATGGGGGTATGGTAGCTAATAATTGGTTTTCACAATTTTTGGCAGATGCAATTAATTTAAAAGTAATTCGACCTAAAATTTTAGAAACAACTGCTCTCGGAGCTGCAATGTTAGCAGGTTATCAAATAGGAGAATTTAAATCATTAAATCATATTAAAAATACATGGAGAAAAGATAAGGAATTTATACCAAAAATTGATAAAAAATTGAGAAATCACTTATTGCAAGGTTGGCAGCAAGCAATTAAAAAAACTTTAGCATAATATTTATGAAAAAAGTTTTAATAATTGGAGCAGGAGCAATGGGTGCAGCTTTTTCTGTTCCTTTAATTGACAATAATCAAAAAGTAACTTTGACTGAACCATATAACCTAAATTTACTAAAAAAATTAAAAAATAAAAAAAAATTTCATCCAGCTCTAAAAATTAACTTATCAAATAAACTCAATCTTAAGAAATTTAGTCCTGAACTTTTGAATGATAAATGGGATTTAATAGTCGTTGCTGTAAGCTCAGTAGGTATAGATATGATAAAAAATTATCTAAAAGATCTTAAACAAAAAACTTTAATACTTGTTTTAACAAAAGGTTTGAAATTTCAAAAAAAAAGTAAAAAATTAATTAGCATGTCTGAGCAATTAAATTTAAATAAAAAAAATTTAAACATTTCAATATTAAAAGGACCTTGTTTAGCAAAAGAATTAGCGAGGAAGATAAAAAGTTATACGGTAATAGCAAATAAAAACATAAGTATTGCTAAAAAAATTGGAAAAATGATTTCAACTCATTATTACAAAACAGAATATTCATCAGATGTAAAAGGTGTTGAGTTTTCCTCTGCTATTAAGAATGTTTATTCAATGATAATTGGATCGGGTCAAGGAAATAACACCTCCTCTGCTTTATTCAGAAAATCTATAGATGAAATGAAATATTTAATTAAATTTTTTAAAGGAAAAGAAGAAACAGTTTACGGTTTAGCTGGTATTGGAGATCTTTATGTTAGTGCTGTAGGAGGCAGAAACAGCAAAATGGGAGAATATTTAGGTAAAGGATTTTCTTTTAAAAACGCTAAAAAGAAATTTATGAGAAATGACACCATTGAAGGAGCTGATTTAGCCAGTGAAATTGCACCCTATGTTTTAAAAAAAATTAATAAGAAAAAAATCCCACTAATGATTGCATTATTAAATGCAATTACTAAAAATAAAAAATTAAAAATAAATTATTAATTTTTTTTATTTATTTAAAAAAGTTTTCATTGAGTCATCCATCGCTTTTTCCCAAGGTGTGTGATGGATTGGTGCAACAGATCCAGTTACAGGAGATGAAAACGATTTATTTCTATAAGTTAGAATGTCTTCTACTTTATGATGTTCCCATTCTTTAAAATGTTTTCTAATCAATTCAAAATCTATTTTTGGATAATCAGACATATCATGAAGCTCTTTGGTATATTCTGTTTGAAAATCAATCATTTGATCAGGATTTTCTAATTTTTCTTCCATTGAAACCCATTTATTTATGTCTTTATCTATTTCTTCATCGCTAGGCATTTTGATTTTCCCCATGATCACATCTCTCGCATACCATCCTTGGCAATCAAACATATTAAATGTGTGAAACTGATCCTGCATACCTAAATATAAAAGTTTATGATTATCTTGCCACACAACTCCTTTGTAAAGTTTTGGTGGATATAATCTGTTATGTGTTTTTAATTTTAAACTTTCATCTAAAAATGGGAAATGATGAAGATATCCAGTGCATAGGATAACTACATCGGCATTTTGTTCTGTTCCGTCTTTAAATATAGCTTTTTTTCCATCTAATCTATCTAAGTAATGAACTTCTTTCATGCCTTTTGGCCATTTAAAGCCCATTGGGTTATGCCTGTAACCGATTGTTACACTTTTAGCACCATACTTATTACATTGTAGAGCCACATCTTCAGCAGAATAACTGCTCCCCAAAACAATTACATCTTTTCCTCTAAACTCTTCTGCATCTCTAAAATCATGTGAGTGCATTATTCTTCCCGGGAAAGAATTCATTCCTTCGTACTCAGGAATAAATGGCACAGAAAAATGACCTGTAGAGACTACCACATAATCAAATGTATCATTTAAAACTTTATTGTTTACTTTGTCCTGGTAGCTAATTTCAAACTTATCATTTTTATAAACAGTGTTTATGACTCTTGTATTAAATTTAATCTTACTCTTTATGTTTCCTTTACTTACTCTTCCCAGAATATAATCTTGCAAGACTTCTCTTGGAGGAAAGGAAGGAATTGGCTTTCCAAAATGCTCATCAAAAGAATAATCAGCAAATTCTAAACACTCTTTCGGTCCATTAGACCATAAGTATCTATACATACTGTTAGGTACAGGATCTCCATATTGATCTGAACCAGTTCTCCAGTTGTAGTTCCATAAACCACCCCAACTTTCTTGTTTTTCAAAGCAAACTATTTCAGGAATTTTTTCTCCCTTTTTTTCTAAATGTTCAAATGCTCTTAAAATTGAAAGTCCGCATGGACCAGCGCCTATGATTGCTACTTTTGACATAGAATTTTTCCTATCATTAATAAATTTATAAATATATCTTACTAATAATTTTAAAAAAATAAAATTATATTTTGTTATGGGTATTAATTGGAATTATCCAACCACTATGTGGATAGGAGAAAATAGAATTGGAGATTTATCCTTAGCCTGTAAAGAGTTAAATATTTCAAATCCATTATTTGTAACAGACAAGGATTTAATTAACTTAGATTTAACAAAAAATATAATATTAAGATTAAAAAAAAGTTTTGAAAATTTAGCTACCTTTTCTAATTTTACGGGAAATCCTATTGGAGAAAATGTAGAAGAAGGTGTTAAAGTTTATAATACTTCTGGTTGTGATGGTGTAATAGCTTTAGGAGGCGGAAGCGGTTTAGATGTTGGAAAAGCTGTAGCATTTATGTGTAATCAATCTCGACCGTTATGGGATTTTGAAGATATTGGTGACTACTGGACAAGAGCTGATAGTTCTAAAATTTCAAAAATTATTGCAGTTCCAACCACTGCTGGAACAGGATCCGAAACAGGTAGAGCATCTGCAATTATAAATAAAGAAACAGGTGCAAAAAAAATTATTTTTCACCCAAAAATGTTACCTTCGATTGTAATTTTAGATCCTTTACTTACACTAGATTTATCTCCAAGATTAACAGCAGCAACAGGAATGGACGCACTAGCTCATAATTTAGAAGCGTTTTGTGCACCAGGATATCATCCAATGGCCGATGGTATGGCAATGGAAGGAATGAAGTTAATTAAAAATTCTTTATTTAAAGCATTTATAAATGGAAAAGATGTTAACGCTAGAATGGATTTACTTTCAGCGGCTTCAATGGGTTCTACTGCGTTTCAGAAGGGGCTGGGAGCAATCCACTCATTAAGCCACCCTGTAAACGGTAAATTTAATGTTCACCACGGCTTATCAAACGCAATATTTATGCCTTATGTTTTAACATTTAATAAATCTTCAATCGAAAATAAAATAATATCAATTTGTGATTATCTTAATTTAAATAAAAATTTTGATAGTTTTTTAAATTGGATTTTGAAATTAAGAAAAAATTTAAATATTCCACACAAATTATCAGATGTGATGGATTGTAATAATATTGATTTAGATGAACTTTCTTTAATGGCATTTGAAGATCCATCAACAGGAGGAAATCCCAAAAAATTAAGTCAAAATGATCTAAAAGAAATGTATATAAAAAGCATTTCTGGAGAATTATTTTAATGAAAAAAATATTGATAGTAGAAGGAAACTTACGAGAAGAAAACCAAAGTTTTTCTGAGGCTGGAATTCAAACACATACAGAAAGTCTTAAAGATAGCTTAGCTTATTTCACAGATAAATTAGAAACCCACGTAGTTAACCCTTCTTCAGATGAAAATATCAATCAAAATATTGATGTGCTTGAAAGCTATGATGGTCTTATTTGGGGAGGAAGTAGTTTAAACATCTATAACAATACCCCTGAAATAAAAAGACAAATTGAATTTATGAAAGAATGTCAGAAAAAAATCAAAAAAATTTTAGCAATATGTTGGGGCATGCAAGTAGCTGTAACAGCAGCAGGAGGGGAAGTTAAAAAAGCTATAAAAGGATCTCATAGAGGTATTGCTTCAAATATAGAAATTAATGAAAATGGTTTAAATCATCCACTCTATAAAAATAAAGATCAAAAATTTAATACACCGGCATTTAATTTTGATGAAGTCGTTACAATGCCAAAAGATTCAATTTTATTAGCTTCAAACTCAATAAATAACGTTCAAGGAATAAATTTTAAAGTTGGTAATTGTAATATATGGGGTCTTCAATACCACCCTGAGATTACTTATAATAAAATGATCAACTTGATTATTTTCAGAAAAAAAAGGCTTTTAGAAAAAGGGGCTTTTAAAGATGAGAATGAAATAGATAATCACATCAAACACATAGAAACTGAGAATAATAAACTAGATAAAGTTTCTAGAATGAGAGAATTGGAGAACTGGTTAGACTATTTAAATTTAGAATAAACCTTCTATTTCACCTTTTTTATTTAACTTAATCGAGTCTGCTGCTGGAACTCTTGGAAGACCAGGCATTGTCATTATCGCACCACAAATAACAACTATAAATTCAGCACCTGATGATAGTCTTACTTCCCTTAAAGGAAGAGCATGACCAGACGGAGCACCTTTTAAATTGGGATCAGTTGAAAAACTATATTGAGTTTTTGCAACACAAATTGGTAAGTCACCATATCCAGCTGTTTCAAAGTTTTTAAGCTGTTCTCTAATTTTAGTGTCAGCTATTACTTCATCAGCTCTATAAATTTCTTTTGCTATTGTTTCAATTTTTTTTAACAATGGTGTTTTACTTTCGTATAAGAATTTAAATTTTGCCTCATCTTTTTCGCATAATTCAGCAACATGTGCTGCTAAATCTTTTGTTCCTTCACCACCATTCGCCCAATGAGTACAAAGACTTGCTTTAACTCCTAAATCATTACAAAAATCTATTAGTGCTTTTACTTCACTATCTGTATCTTTAATAAAATGATTAACAGCAACAGCAACTGGTAATCCAAATTTTTTAACATTTTCAATATGCCTCTCAAGGTTAACCAATCCTTTTTTAAGTGCATCTACATTTTCGTTTTTTAAGTCTTCTTTTGCAACTCCACCATGCATTTTTAATGCTCTGATTGTTGCAACGATAACTACACAACTAGGTTTTAAATTTGATTTTCTGCATTTAATATCTAAAAATTTTTCAGCACCTAGATCAGCACCAAATCCTGCCTCTGTTACAACGTAATCTGCAAGTTTTAATCCAGTTTTTGTTGCAATAACTGAGTTACACCCATGTGCTATATTTGCAAAAGGACCTCCATGTATAATTGCAGGATTGTTTTCTAATGTTTGTGTTACGTTAGGTCTAATAGCTTCTTTAAGAAGTACTGTCATAGGTCCTTGAGCATTTAAATCTTTTGCATAAACTGGTTTTTTATCTCGGTTATATCCAATTGTAATATTCCCAATTCTTTTCTCTAAATCTTCTAGATCATTAGACAAACAAAAGATTGCCATTATTTCTGATGCAACAGTAATATCAAACCCATCTTCTCTTGGAAATCCATTAGCAACACCACCTAGATTTATATTTATTGATCTTAAAGATCTATCATTCATATCTATAACTCTTTTCCAAACAATTCTTCTAACGTCTATGTCTAATTTATTTCCCCAATA